>CAZEGE010000002.1:10105-117385 GCA_964511765.1 uncultured Anaerolinea sp. | reverse complement strand
CACGTACGCCTTCATGGGCCGGCTCGGCGCTTTGAACGAAGTCATCCGCATTCCATTGATTGACTATCTTTTTATTTTCATCATCTATGGTTTGTTCCTGCTCATTAACTGGATCGTTAATTTATTCAAACGCAAACCTGAAATCACATTAAGGAGTTGAATCATGTCTGACGAAGTCACCCGCTACGAACTGCCTCCCGCAGGCATCACCCTGCTCGGCTACGTGGTGCGGCGTATGCACAAAACGCAATGGCTGACATCCGTCCCTGCGCTGATCGCTGAAAACAAAAGCAGTAACGCGCTCGCGCAAGTTGCCATGTATGCCGTCACTTCATCCACATCTTTTGGGCGCGCCTACTATCAGCCGCGCTTCAACGCTGACGGCGAAGAAGTGACCGAAGCCGACCCGCACACAGGCGCAATCGTCACCGCCAAACTCGAAGCCAGTTCGCCCGCCTATCAAATTTCCTATTCCGCCGCAATGCCCAACGGGGATATATTCTCTGGGCGCGAAGAGATCGCTGGCACCACCGTCGGCTTGCGCGGACTGGGCATGCCTGCGCCTTCCAAATTCAATTTCAAATCAGGCAGATACACTGCAGACCTGACGGGTATCATCACCAGCGAACTTGCGCTCTCACTCGTCGGACGAACCCGCATCCGCGCCTATGGTTTCTTAAATCTCAACGACAACGCAAACAACACAGGTAAATTAACAATAGACCGCAACCAGAAAATCAACCTTGAGATTAACGGCAAAGAATTCGCAGGACT
Source organism: uncultured Anaerolinea sp. (assembly GCA_964511765.1). GTDB lineage: Bacteria > Chloroflexota > Anaerolineae > Anaerolineales > Villigracilaceae > Villigracilis. The sequence goes on along the minus strand of CAZEGE010000002.1, from coordinate 116,611 downwards.
TCAATCTGGTGGATTCGCCGTTATACTTAAGGCTGACCGATAACCCAACGCTTCACATGGGGATGGATGCTATTTCCGTCATCGTATAACCCGCAAGCGCAATATTATGATATCAACAGTTTGAGCGAGTGCTGTTGCAACAGCGAATTCCGTGAGTTGGAAACGCTTGCAACTATTTACATCTGCGAACCAAATCAAACTGTTCCTCATTTAGAGTAATGTAGTCCACCTCAAAAACAGATTCAAACAGAATTATCGGCAAAAGACAACGCTCCCTCATTATGGGGGAGCGTTGTCTTTATTCTTAGGCTTCTGGTTGCTTTTTTTTGGAAGGTAAAACCAACCTTGCGATCACCATATATCGTGTTGCATTATGACAGCATAGTGAAAGCTATATTAGGATTTGCTTTAGCGGTGGCTGAAAGAGTTTTCATATCGTCTCGACTTGCAAATTGGTGGGTAAATTGAGGAAAATGCCAACTATTATGGCACTTTTTCTTTCTTTGATAGCAAATGGGTTGCGCGAAAATACTGTTCTCTTGTGATTACATCGCAGCCTACAATGTTTTGGGGAACAAATCAAGTTTACCATTTCCATTAATGGAGAAGGCGAAAAAGAAAACTTGATGAATACTTCTTCAAATTACTTCCATTCCCCAAAAGGTTCATCGCAAAAATTAATTCTACTGGTTGACGCACGGACGGGATTTGTGCCTTTCGTCGTAGCATGCACTCAATGTTTTTAGCGAGAAATTCATCCTTCAAGTAAAAACTTGTGAAAAGCACTTACGACTTCCGGATCGAGGTGTGTCCCGCTTAAGATCCGGATGTGATCCAATGTTTTTTCCTTGGACCACGCTGTTCGATAGGGGCGGTCGGAAGTCAACGCATCATATATATCCACCACAGAAAAGATACGCGCCGCCAGGGGAATATCCTCTCCTTTCAGTCCGCGTGGATAACCACTGCCATCCCATTTCTCGTGATGACAGTAGGGAATGTCCAGCGCGGATGCAAGATAGGAAATTGGTTTCAGTAATTCATATGCATATACCGGATGCTTGCGCATTTGTTTCCACTCCTCTTCGCTCAGCTTGCCGGGTTTGTGCAGAATTTGATCTGGAACACCCATTTTTCCAATATCGTGCAACAAAGCACCGCGTCGCACCTGAACCAAGTCCTGTTTGCTCATCCCCATCTTCTTTGCCAGTTTGATTGTTATTTCAGTTACTCGTTGAGTGTGACCTTCGGTTTCCTTGTCGCGCAGGTCAAGAGCGGCCGACCAGCCTTCCAGTGTCCTGTCATACGCCATGATTAATTCCTGGTTGGAGCGTTTCAAGTCTTCGAACAGTGTAGCATTGTCAATTGCGATGGCAGCCTGTCCGGCCAGCGCTTCCAAAAATTCGAGCCATTCCGGTTCTGGCTCGAAGGAAGAACGATGGAACACCTCCAACACTCCGGTGAGGTCGCCTTTGGTAATAAGAGGAACTCCAAAATAGACGGTGAATCCTTCATCCTCGAACAACATCTTGCGGACCGAGATATCATCGCGTTGTCCCAAATCTGGCTCATGGATCAGCTTCCGCTTTAATGCGACCTTGCCGGCCATACCGTCCCCCAAACGCATTCTGACATTTTGTGCCTGTTTTTCGTTCCGAAGACCGTAGCCACTCGCAAATTCCAATTCTTGCGAATATTTCTCTATTAATAGGATATCGCCGGCATCACATTTCAAGTGGCGGGAGACCTCATTTAAGACGACGTTCAACACCAATTTCAAATCCATGCTGCTACTAATTGCGATGTCGATGTTGCGCAAAGCCCTTACCCGTTCAACCTGGCGCTGTATTTCCATCTCGGCGTGTTTGCGATCGGTGATGTCGATGATAAAGCCATGCCAAATAATAGTTCCGTCCGGTTCGGATACTGGCATGGAATGACCCTCGATCCAGATTTCACCTTTCACGGGGTGATTGAAACGATATTCCATCTTCCAGGGCGACAGGGTCCGGGCAGATTCAGCAACTGATGCGGTTATGTGCGCCACATCATCAGGGTGAATTCTGGCATTAACGGGCGAAAAGTCATTCGCCACATCCACCGCCTTCACCCCATAAACATCCTCAATCGCAGCGCTGGCATAAGGCATGGAAATGGACCCGTCGGGTCGCAGGCGATACGAACAGATTAATCCTGGCGCTGTAGCGGCGAGTTTGGTGAAACGTTCCCTTTCCTCATCCAATGCTTGTTCATATTGGTTTCTCTCTGTGACATCGCGTGCAATTCCGCGCACAACAGGGGTAATCACCCCCTCCGTCCGAAGTGTATTTTTGTATTCCCAAATTCGTTGTTCGCCTGACCTCGTTTGAACGAATAATTCGCCTTCTGCAGAACCATATAAGCTTATGTTCGCAAGATAAGCGTCGAAGGCGTCGCGCACTTCCGGTAAAAGGATATCACGAAGATTCATTTGCAAAAGTTCCTCCGTCGAATATCCCAGGACGCGTCCCACATATGGGTTTACCGAAAGGATGCGACCTTCCAGGTCGTGCGAACAAATGAGATCCTGGCTGTTTTCAACCAAATCGCGATAGCGGTCTTCACTGGCGACAAGTTCTCTCTCAGCCTTCTTGCGCTCGGTAATATCCAGGGAGAGGATAAAGATCCCCTCGGGAACGGGTTGAATCCTGAGCTCGAACCAACCCGACGACCCATCCTGATAAGTGAATTCATTTTCGATATTTTCGGATAAATGCTCTTTCATACACCTCTGCAGCACTCGAAATAACTCCGAATTTTCAATACCAGGATAGGCTTCCATCATCGTGCGATGGACTAGCTTTTCCGGTTTACTATGGCCCTGTCTGGCAGCAGCATCGTTAATGTAAATATAACGCCAGTCGGGACCAATGATCTGGCAACCTTCCAGCATGTTGTCGAACGTATTGCGATATCGCTCTTCAGACTGTTTATGATCGGTAATATCCCGAATGATGAAAACAAACTCATCTGGGGCACTGGGTGTAATCCAGGCCATAAAGTATCGAATTCCACTCCCAAGTGATAGCTGATATTCGAAAGCCTGACGCTTGCCAGTCGCTACAACTCTTTCTATGGTATCCATAGCTCGTTCTGCCGCATCTTGCGGAAATATTTCCGATAATTTCCTACCAAGAAAGGATTCGGGGAAAGTATTCAAGTCCTCCAGGTTGTCAGCCTTGTAATCCCAAATTGTTCCGTTGCGATGGACACGGATCATCAAATCTGGAATGGCAGCCAGAAGCGCACGATTGCGCGCCTCACTAACTTTTAAATCGTGAATAGCAAGATTCCTCATGGTGATTTCATGAATGATTGCAATGGTAAAGTTGCCTTCTGGTATTTCCAATGGACTCAACGCAACTTCTACTGGAAACTCGATACCCTCTTTCCGCAGAGCAAATAGATTAAGGTTGTTTCCCATTGGCCGTGTATGAGGATGGACAAGATAAGCGTCTCGACGTCCGGGATGCTCATCGAAGCGAGCAGGGATCAAGAGCTCCACCGCTTTGCCTAACATCTCATCCAATCGGTAACCAAACAATTTTTCGGCCTGATGGTTGGCAAATTGAATCTCCCCCCGGGTATCAGTTACAATAACCGCATCCAACAATACTTCAAATAGCTGTTTGAATGCGGTTTCGTTTATACCAAATACTTTTTCGGTCCTGTCTTGTCCAATCTGATTTAATGGGGATTGAGTTTTTTTTCTCATCACACACGCCCTTGGCAATAATCTCTATTGGCCATTCTCATCACGACTCAAGTTGTGATGGTTGTGGAGGATTAAAAAAACATATCTTTATAAAGTTTAACTCAGGACAATATTATAAATCTAAATTGCATTGAAATTGTAATTTTATGGTGTTAGCGTAAGCGACACCGGTCGCGATTCTCGTAGGCATGTGACACGGACCACCTTTTCATTATTTTCAACTATCGATTTACACGAACGTCAAATATCACTAACAACTGGTGTTTCTCTTCCATGCTACGGTATTAATGTGATCTCGACATAACTATTCTTAATTTCCGATATTGATTAATACTTCAATTACATCATCAAACCCGGTCCCCTTTGCGTAATAATTCTCTTTACGATAACGCTCCCATCGTTGTCTCATGATCGCATCCGATTGGATGGTCCGTAATATTATTTCTTTATCTTGCAAGGCCAAAAGTGATCCCCCTTTTTTTCAGAAGTGGCGTTCAGTGCGGTTCTAAATACTTTCTTGTTGATTGTAGGACGCCGGGTCTTCATAATAATGTAAACATCGTAAAAATCTCTTGGTCGGGTATTGAGCACACTTCTCCGCAATATTGTCTCCACCTTTTCTGCCAGGATCGTTTCACTGTTATATGCCCAGATCTCGATCAGCTTGTTGTCGAAATTCGAATGAAGGTCATATCGGATGGCATCGGGTGTAATAATGTCTCCGGTGGTGATATCGACCTTCAAGGGTGTATTAATCGTTTCGTATTTTGCATTAATGGCCACCCGATAGCCGCCATATTCATCATTATCCCGAATAGGCGTAACGCCACCCAATACCAGTATTATTTCATCGTCCAAATTAATGGCACAAATATCGATAAATGCATCCCGGATCGTTTCCTCAGAAAGGGGGTATCCTCGCAGGGTTGCATCCATGTCCATCGTTGTTCTACTGTTGATACCAACCATTGAAGCAATCAGCATTCCTCCCTTAAGAACAACCATATCTTTGTATTTTGAGATCGACATTCTCTCCAATAAACGTTCCAGCATGAAGTTCTGCAAGACGGCTTGAGCGGGTATATGATTTATCAAAGCAAGTTTTTTTATTTGGGCCTTTAGCTGCATTGCTTTACTCATAAAAGAACCTCAATGTATTCCCTGACGATTTTTTGGATGTTGAATTGTCTGGCATATCTATAGAGCAGATCAATGTTTCTATCCTTTTTACCCACATATCGTTTCAATGATTCGTTGATCTGTTGAACATCAATCTGGTTTCTACTCCGCAATAGGTCACAGATCGTTCTTTCAAGATTAAAAGTTTTGATATCGTTCCCGTGAGGTGATTTTACTGTGATCAATCCTGATAGGTATAAACCACGGTTAACAAAATACACTTTGACTCCACTTGTTTTCAGGGAAGTTGCATTATAACCAGCGGGGACAGTCACTGAATAAAATAGTGGCGTCCGATCTGTCAAGTCTAAAAGGTAGGCGGCTGTTTCATGGGAGAAGATAGTTCCTTTATATCTTGCCTGAATCCCAGCCATCTCATCAATGATATTCCCAGCGGCTGAATAAACTCCTCTGGAAATCCGTTGAACCTCACCATTCTTTTCCAAGATAGAAAGATATGTTCTCGGAATTCCATATTTGCGCAGATCAGAGGTTAGCAGTGTCCCGTTCTGATCTTTTAGGATGTTTCGAATTTTTTCAATTGGATTCGCTTTGTTCTTTACAACCATGCTTATATTATAATTTAAATAAGCATGGTTGTAAAGAGGATTGTTTCTTTAATTTGATACAGCCTACTCCATAACATCTGCTACAGCAACGAGGTCGCTAGTGATCCATCAGTGGCAGGGCTTCATCACCTCCTTTACGGATATACCAAGCGGCGTCCCATCCAGGCTGTCTGCTTACGGCTGGCAAGTACAACCTTTGTCTCAACCCGAACATAAACCTACGCAATCGCCTCTCCGTTCCCCCTAAGCGATTTGGTGAGGAATGTAATTACGCTCCCCGATGGCAGGAAGCGTAATTGTTTACATAAATTGAAGCCTGAGGACCCCCATATATGGGTAAAACCAACCTCGCCGACACCAAATATTGTGTTCCCTTGAGATTACATCGCCAAAGCGATGTTCGGATGTGATTGGGCGGTGGCTGAGAGTTGTTTCATAGCATGGTCCCATTGAAAATAAGCAGATTTTGGAGTGATTGGGCTCAAAATGACTGTTGTCGCTTGTGATTACTTAGCAGGCTTCATATTTTGGGGAAATAAATCAAGTTTACCATGTTGAAATCTCCCTTGTCGCATAAGCATACCGGGATACCGGGGGGTGTACTAAAAGTTTGTAGATGAGTTTGCTCCCTTCGCCGTTCTCGGCGAAGGATTTACTTGTAGGCCGCCGCCTAAGACGACGGCTTTAGCCTAATTACAACAGACTTTGAGTGCTCCCATACCGGGACATATTTTGTGTTCCCTGTCCCTGCGGATACTGGGTACACACAAAAGCCCTGTACCTGTGCGCCTGCCTTCGTTACCAAATATCAAAAGCGCATCTCCGGTTCCATCCTCGACCGCATTGATATCCACATCGAAGTCCCACACGTGGACTAAGAAAAACTCAGCAGTACCCAAGTCGGAGCAACAAGCGAGTCAATTCGCCAAAGAGTGCAAGCAGTGCGCAACATTCGACATATCCGATTTACGAATCCTGATTCCCCGAGTACTGGTGTTCTCTGCAATGCAGACATGCGCATCTGAGTGGTAAGGCAATTTTGCAGCCTCCATCCCGAAGGTCAGAGTTTGATGCGGGTGGCCATGAGTCAACTCAACTTGTCGACAAGAGCCTATCATCGCATTCTGAAACTGGCGAGAACAATCGCAGATTTGACAGGGAGTGAAGAGATTCAATATCCTGCATCTTGCAGAGGCGTTGCAATACTGTCCGAAAATCATGATGGGGTAAAGTATGGATATAGGTTTTGAAAATTTGCAGGCGGATTCACGCTAAAATCAAGCATCAACATGCTATCGTTTTGGCATGATGGCGCTTGCGCACTCCACCATCGCAAATTACTTTTTTTCTACCCTCACGTTAGAGATTGAAACACACAACTTTCGGTTCAGTCATTTCTTGCAATGCAAACTTGATCCCTTCACGCCCCAACCCCGACCCTTTAACGCCACCGAAAGGCATGGCATCAATCCGATAGTCGGTGCTGTCGTTAACCATCACCCCGCCGCAATGCAATTCGGATATGGCTTTGAACGCGGTTTGCAGGTCACGGGTGAAAATTCCCGCTTGAAGCCCGTAGTTTACAGCGTTGGCGCGGGTAAGTGCCTCATCAAACGTGCTGAAGCGATACAAAATCGTGACTGGCCCGTAGATTTCTTCACAAGCCAGGTTTGTGCTGTCGGGGAGGTTTTCCAGCACAGTCGGAGCGTAGAACGTATCACGCCGAGTCCCGCCGGTAAGCAACGTCGCACCCGCTTGCAGCGCTTCGTTTACTTTGCGCTCCACCTCTTTTGCCGCGTGCAGGTTAATCAGTGGTCCCATGTTTGTGGCTTCATCCATTTTGTTTCCAACAATGTAAGCCTCTGTGGCAGCAACGAAACGAGACTTGAACTCTTCGTAAATAGACTCCTGCACTAACAGCCGTTGGACATGCAGGCAGTTTTGCCCGGCAGCCCAAAACGCGCCGCTCACGTTGGCAGAAACGGCAAGTTCCATATCTGCGTCTGCCATGACAATCACGGGAGCGTTACTGCCTAATTCCATTCCTACTTTTTTTAATCCGATTTTTTGCATAATCGCTTCACCCGTACTTAGCCCGCCTGTAAAAGAAATCATCCTCACACGGGGGTCAGTAACCAGCACATTCCCAACATCGCGCCCTAGTCCGGTGACGACCTGTAACACCCCATCTGGGATTCCTACGTCATGAATTGCTTTCGCCAATTTGAGGGCGCTGAGGGGGGTTTTGGTATCCGGTTTGACAATGATGGCATTCCCACCCGCCAGCGCAGGACCAACTTTGTGCGCAACCAGATTGAGCGGATCGTTGAAGGGAGTAATGGCGCCGATAATTCCGATTGGTTCGCGGCGGTAAAATCCCATGCGGTTTTCGCTGCCTTGCATCTGATCGAAAGCGATGGTTTCTCCATCCAGGCGGCGCGCTTCTTCCGCGCTGATGCGCAGAGTTTGAATGCAGCGACTGACTTCTTTGCGGGCTTCGCGTATGGTTTTTATCCCCTCGCGGGCAATCGTGCTGGCAAAGGTGTTGTGTTCCGCTTGCAAGGTGTCGGCGGCGGTGTTTAGGATTTTCATGCGCTGGTGGACGGGCATTTTGCGCGCGCGTATTGCCCCCGCCTCTGCGGCGGTGATGGCATCCAACATGTCTTGTACGCCAGCCTGGGGTACGGTGTCTATCAGGCTATCATCCTGAGGGTCACGGACTTCGATCTTTTGTGGGCGGTCAAGCCATTGACCATTGAGCAGCATTTTCATTGTGTCACTTCTCCTATCTTGTCAAAACCGATGAATATCAAGCGCACAGTCTTCATGGTTAAATATGGAGACTTTCAATAAGCGCAAAAACCATCCGCTAATCGGCGCGAATTTGGGCTCTTATTCGTATCTTCCCAAAAAAGAGGGGAAACGTCCCGAAGGTTTGGGCGGCTCAACCAGTTTTTCGAGGAAACCTTCGGGACGGTGTGTCCTCATCCCCGAAATATTGGGAAGATACTCTTATTCGCGAAAATTCGCGTGGATTGGCGCACAAAATACAAACCACGCCTAAGCGTAGTCCTACCGTCTTCATTGTTCGCTCCTATTTTGATTTTCTTCTTCTATTACGATGTCAATGTCTTGCAAGCGCACCGGAAAAATGGGCGGACGGATACTCGGCAGGTTGAGTTCCGCTACCGGGTGCCCATTATTAGCCGATATCAACAAAGAGGCGTTGGGGACACAATAGCGCCCCTGGCATTGCCCCATCCCCAACCGGGTACGGAGTTTTACGCCATATAGATCTTTTCCGCCATGATCGAGGCTTTCCCGAAACTGTCCCATGCGAACGGCTTCGCAGCGACAAAGCAAGGTGTCACTATCGGCAATGTCCAACAGTCCGGGGCAAATACGGTAACGACGCCACAACCATTGGGCAAAACGTTTTTCGCGGCGAATAGCCGGGGTCAAGCGAATACGCTCATTCTCAAATTCTGCTCGGGATATTGTTCCCATCTTCTCCAGCACAGAAAGAGCGGCTAACTGTCCCTGTAATTCAGCCAGTGGTTTGCCCCCGGAGCCGGTCACGTCGCCAGCCACATAAATCCCCGGAATACTGGTTTGCAAATTCTCGTCGTGTTGGGGAATAAAGGTCTGTAAATCATTATCGTAATAATGATCACAGCCCAGATGCAGGGTCATCGCAAGCGAAGGAATGAACCCATATCCCACGCAAACAGTATCCACCTGGAATTCACGCTCAGAATTCGAGATTGAGCGTCCTTGCTCGTCCACTTTGCCAATCACCACGCTTTGCACGCCTGTCTCTGGATTACCAAGAGCACGAAAAACAGCGTGACGGAAAAACATCGGCACATGATGACGCATCAATGTGAGCGCGCCTTCCGCCGCTTCGCCCATGCGGCTCCAAAGCCCGCCGAGCGCAGGGACGATTTGCCCGATCCCTCCCAGCGCCCCACAGGTATCCACAACTGCCACTACTTCCACACCATGCCGCGCCAGTTCCGCCGCGACAAGTAATTGCAGCGGACCACTTCCGCCAACCAACGCGCGTTGACCGGGCAGGAGCCCCTGTTTTTCCATTTGCATTTGCACCGCTCCCGGCGTAACCACACCCGGCAGTTCCCAGCCGGGAAATGGAACGGGGCGGTCATACACTCCGGGAGACAGGATCAAGAATCGGGTCCGGATCGAAGCGATATCAGTCGAATCGAGTTGCAGTTGAAAATTAGTTTCGTTCGCGTCAACCCGACCCTTGAAGGTTGCTCCCGTTTCATCGAAAATTCCCCATACCCGGGCATTGGTGAGCGCTTCAGCCCCGCTATTTTTCAGCGACTGCCTGCGCGCTTCGAGCTGCTTGATCTTTTTGGCGTGGCGTTGGCTGATGACATTGTGGAAAGATGATTCTTTGAAAAAATGACCTCCCAATCCAGGCGCATCATCAACCACGATCACCGACGCGCCGCAAGACGCCGCCGTTCGCGCCGCAGCCATCCCCGCCGGGCCTCCGCCTATCACAACAATATCGCAGGTTCTAACGCGCATCAGATGTCACCACTTTCATACCGGGCTGGGCAAAAATTTGGCAAGCCTGACAATTGGGCAGTTCGTCAATCGTTACGAGACACTGCTGGCAGGCGCCCATTCCACAAAATAAGCGGCTGGGAGAATAAGGTTCGGCATGGCTTGCAAAAGCATGGATTCCCGCAGCCAATAGAACCGTGGCAAGCGTTTCGCCCTCATACGCCATCACCTTGCTCCCATCCACCTCGATCTCGAATGGCGTACCACGCTGGATGTTTGGAATTCGTTGAGCCATTAGTGCGCTACCTCCGAAGTCGTGAAGCGTTCAAATTTGAAATTGCCAAGGAGTTCTTCGTCGGCTGAGTTCGTAAGCATCCCCAGTATCATCTCGGCAGTGATGGCAGACATGGCAAGCCCATCGCCGCCAAACCCAACGGCGTGGATCAACCCAGGCAGCCCCGGTGTGCGGCTGATGATGGGGGAGCCGTCCGGCGTCAATGGGCGCAGACCGGCATACGCGCGCAGTAAATGAACATTTGCCAGTTTGGGCGTCAGTTCGAGTAATTGATGGACGAGTTCGTGAATGCCTTCGTACGTACTGCGTTTATCATAATCGGCCAGTTCGCGTGTGCTGCCGACAATGAAATTACCATGCGCTACCTGCACCAATGTGATTCCCACGGAACGTTTGGGCGCTTCGCCGCCAGATTCCCCTTCAGCTTTGGATTTGCTCAACAAGTATTTGGCCGCGATCAAAGTCCCCTGCATTTGCGGTGGCATACGTTCTGTCACCAATAACTCGCCTTTGAGCGGGGAAACGGGCAGGGTCACACCAGCCATGCGGGCCACATTCGACGCCCAAACCCCAGCTGCATTGATGATGGTTTGGGTCTCAACGCGCCCTGCACTGGTCTGAACCGCGACGATTTTTTCGCCCCGTTTTTCGATTCCGTATAATTCTGTGAACGTGGAAAAAATCGTCCCGTGTGTCCGGGCCGCTTCTGCGCAAGCCACAACCAACTCAAGCGGATTGATCTGAGCATCCTTTGGAGAATATGAACCACCCATAATATTCTCGCCAAGGATAGGCATAACCTCCCGGGCTTGTTTGCCATCCAAAAGCGCAACTTCCAACCCCATGTCACGCAGGTTGGTATGCATCTCCTGGATGAGTTGCATTTCGCCCTGATTGCTGGCTGCCAGCAGACTGCCAGTATGAGCAAACTCAAAACGTCCTTCCAATTGTTGGTGGAGGTTGTCCAACAGCGCTAAACTTTGACTTGCCAGCAAGAGTTTTTTGACAGAAGTTTTGGTTTGCAGTAAAGCGGCGGCAGCGGCTGAACTAGATGTGCCTGAACCAATATCCTGCCGTTCAATGACCAGCACTCGCAACCCCGCCTTCGAGAGCGCATACGCCACGACAGATCCAATAACACCGCCGCCAATGATAACAATATCAACTTTTAATGGGAGCGTAACTAAAGAAGAGGTCATGATTAGGGTTTGTTCCTAAAACGGCTTGCCGCCAACAAAAAATCAAAGTAATATGGGTAGCAAGATAGTTTATTCATTTATTTGCTTATTTAGCAATAATACCAGTATAATCCGCAAATATAAGAATGTCAATTTAACCGACTTTTTAAGCTCTATAGTCGAAGGATCAAACACTATGAACACACCCCAACATGAACGAAATTACCTAAAAACCCTGGCGAGAGGATTGCGCGTTCTTGCTTATTTCACTCCCGAAAAACCCGAAGCCTCCCTGACTGACCTGGCCGAAGTGCTGGAATGCGACGCAAGCACCGCTAGCCGCTTTGCTTACACCCTGGAAGAACTCGGCTATCTCGAACGCGACGAGCAGACGAAACTATATCGAGTTTCCCCAAAAATATTCGCCCTGACTGTGTCCCTTTCCGGTCCACGCAATATCCGCAAGGTTAGCCTACCTTTCATGGAGGATTTGCGGGATACCACAGGTGAGACAGTGGTGCTGGGAACTCGGGACGGTTCAGAAATCGTCGTCATCGAAGTGGTCGAGACAAAACACTCCCTTGTCCCGCGTGGCTGGGTTGGCGGACGGGTCCCGGTCTATTGCAGTGCTCTTGGAAAGGCTTCATTGATGCATTTATCGGAGCAAGAACTCAAAAAACTGGTGGATACCGCCAGTTTGGTGGCGTACACTGAGCATACAATTGTCAACCGCTTCAATTTTTTGAAAGACCTCGAAATGGCGCGCGTGCGCGGTTGGTCCATGAACCGGGAGGAATACACCCGTGGGATTGTCTCAATCGGCGCTCCAATCTACTCAGGCGGCTGGAGCGCGCCCAGCGGGGCGATTTGTGTAGATGTGCCTACAGCACGCATCCCTGATGAAAACTATATCGAACAACTTGCAACCGAGGTCATGAAAACTGCCCAAGCAATCTCTAATGTAGGCAATTACAACAAGTTGGAATAGCCTAAAAAAATTAGTAGTTACAAAGCGCTGTAATAGACACAAAAGAACACCCGGCATAAAAATTGTCTGGCGTTTTTTTTCCTTTAGAAGGCACTTGACATTTGCTCCATTGCAATATACAATGTAATTTATTGCTAAAAAAGCAAGTCCGTTTGCGGATATGCCTATGCTATTCTCGAGTCGCTCATCTATTTGCAAGGAGGTATATGGTAATAATTTCGCCACTGCTCCAATGGGAGCTTCCCCACCATCCACACACCATCAGTTAAATCATATTCGCTAAGAGGAGAGAAAAATGAAAAATAAGTCTACCCTGCTAGTTAGTATCCTTGTCCTGCTCAGTGTTCTGATAAGCGCCTGTGGCGGGGCAACCCAGACTAAAGAACCAAGCGCCCCCCCGCCTACAGAGGCACCCGCTCAACCAACTGAGGCAGTAGTAGCTCCGACCAACCTTGAGCCCGTGTATATTGGCGCGCTATTACCACAATCCGAACCCGGTGCTCCCCAAGCCGGATCGCTAATCTTGCGCGGCATTGAACTAGGCGCGGAATACGTAAATGAAGAATTGGGCGGATCCGTTGACGGACGTCCAGTAGAAATTGTGGTCGGTGACGATAAAGGCACGCCTGAAGTTGGCGCAACCGAGTATCGCCGTCTGGTTCAAGAATACAAGATCATTGGCGCAACAGGTCAATACCACAGTTCCGTCGCTCTGGCAGCCATTGAGGTTGCCAAGGAATTGGGCGCTCCGATTATTATGACTCAAGCTTCCAATAAAGCCATCACCGAATCCGGCTATCCGCAGGTTTTTCGTACGCATTTGATTGATCCAGTGCGCGCAATCGCCTTGGTTGATTTTGCCAAAAGCCAGGGCTATTCCAAGATTGGTTACATTGCCGACAATACTGATTTTGGCGTCGGTCTTTCAGCCGCTGTGGAAGAAGCCGCAGCAAAGGCCGGGCTTGAAGTATTTAGCACCATTTATGATAAAGCCGCGGTTGACCTGACCCCTGAATTGCTCCAATTGCAGGCTTGGGGTCCGGATATTATCTTTAACGCCGGCACAGGCAACCCGGAACACATTATCATCGATCAGGCTTATGAAATCGGCCTGTTCCCCGAAACTCCGATGGTTGCCACCTCTGACTGGCCTTATCGCAGCGACGAGTATTGGGAATTGCACGGGGAGGTCGGAAATGGTATTTACATTCTGACTTCCTATCACAAAGACATGGAACTAACAACTGCAGGACAGTGGTTCCATGATCGCTATATGCAAAAATATGGCGAAGCACCGACATATTCATCTTACAATGGCTTTGGCGATGCCCTGATACTGGCAATGGCTGCCAAATATGCTGGTTCGACCGATTACGCCGATATCATCAATGCCTTGGAAACCAATGAGTTCGAGTTCTGGGCGGGAACAGTGACCTTCCCGAAAGGTGAGGGCGCTCTCTGGCACCAGTGGACCCCCCCAGTTTTAATTACCCAGTACACTGCGGTCAATCAAAAGCAGGATGAAGCCACACTGGTTTACACTTTCAATTACACACCGTAAAATCGCCACGTTTTAACTTGACCTCCCGGTACGCGCCGGGAGGTCAAGTTTTATATCATTATTCTGGTTTTCATCCATAGCCATTTTTCTAGCAGCCAAGGAGCATTTTCATGCGCAATAACCTTTTTCGAGGGGTAACCACCGCTATGATCACCCCTTTTCTTTTGGACGGTTCTGTGGATTATGACGGCTTGCGCCGCAATGCCCGTCACCAGATCGAAAACGGTGTCACCGGACTGCTTCCATTAGGAACAACAGGCGAGTCTCCAACACTGAGCGAAGACGAAAAGGAACGGGTCGTCCGTACGGTGGTGGAAGAAGCGCGAAATGCCAATCCTGAAGTCAAAGTGATGGTTGGAATAGGGACAAACTCGACCAGCACAACTATCCATAACGCCCATCAGGCGCAGAAGTGGGGCGCGGATGCGTTGCTGGTGGTCACGCCTTATTACAATAAACCCACCCAGGAAGGCATATTGGCTCATTTTTCAGCCGTCTGTCGGGAAACCGAATTACCGTTGGTAGTTTACAATATCAAAGGACGCACCGGAACAAATATCGAAACTTCCACACTAAAACAGATGGCCGTTGATAATCCGCAGGTGATTGCAGTCAAGGAAGCCTCCGGTGATATTATACAAATGATCAATGTACTGGCGCAAATCCCTGACCTGACGGTTTATTCTGGCGACGATGGGCTGACCTTCCCCCTGCTTTGTCTGGGCGGGCAGGGTGTTATCTCGGTAGTCAGCAACTTGTTGCCCAAACAGGTGGTTGACATGACCGCCGCAGCATTGAACGGCAACGTTGAATTATCTCGTCAATTGCATTTCCAATTGTTGCCGATTTTCATTACAGCGTTCATCGAAACCAACCCGGCCCCAATCAAATATGCCATGCAAAAAATTGGATTGGCAGCCGGTCCACTACGCCTGCCGCTGGTTGAAATACGTCCTTCAAGCCGCGCGGCGCTTGATGAAGTCTTAAAGAGCCTTGGTTTTTAATTCCAAAAGGAGTCTTGATGAACGTTACCCCAGAACTATTTCTAAATTTTTTGATAGCGGGCATCATGATTGGAACCCTATACGCCTTGATGGCAATGGGGATTACCTTCATTTACAGCATCATGAAGATGATCAACTGGTCAATGGGCGAGTTTTACATGATCGGCAGTTATGCCCAATGGTTTCTGATCTCTTTTTTCTTCGGTGGCAAATTGTGGTTCTTGGGCGTGATCGTATCAGCAGTGCTCTTGTTTCTCATCGGGCTGGTAGTGCAATGGTTGCTCATCCGTCCCATGTTCTCAACCGGCATGGAGCGTAAGGATGAATATGGCACCGTGGTCACGATTGCCCTGGCATTATTCTTGCGCAATCTTGCTACAGTCTTGAGCGGTCCAAACACGCGTACCCCTGACATAGATTTGGGACGTATCATGATTGGCGGCTTGCCAATCAGCGGCAATCGGTTTGCCGCTTTTTTGGGGGCATTGATTATTATCGGTTTGTTTTACTACGCGCTCAATTACACCTGGATGGGCCGCGCTTTCCGCGCCAGTTCCCAAAATCGGGTTGGTATCCAAACTGTGGGAATCAATGTGCTGCGTATTGACCAGCTCGCCTTTGCCATTGGCGTGACATTGGCTGGGCTGGCTGGAGCGTTGCTGGCACCGGTCTTCAACGTGTTTCCTGAAAATGGCGCGGTTACAACCATGAAAGGCTTTGAAATCATTATTATCGGTGGTATGGGCTCTTTGCCCGGAGCGGCAATTGGAGGCTTATTACTTGGCATTATCGAAAGCCTCGGATCGGTATTCATTGACACCGGTCTGCGCAACGTGTATGGCTTTGTCTTTCTTATCCTTGTTCTACTGATTAAGCCCAACGGGTTATTTGGCGAAAAGGAACGCCTGAGTTAATGCCAGCAAAACCATCACTGGGAATTCTGCTGCTCGATACCGTTTTCCCGCGCATTCCGGGAGACGTGGGGAATGTCTCATCCTACGCTTACCCGGTTGTACTTAAGACCGTCCCCGGGGCCACGGTTCAGCGAGTAGTCTACGATGCAGATGGGAGTCTGCTCCATGACTTCATTGACGCGGCGCGCGGGCTTGAAGCGCAGGGCGTTTCAGCCATCACCAGCAGTTGCGGCTTCCTGTCCGTTTTTCAGGAAGCAGTGGCAGCCTCGGTGCGTGTGCCAGTTTTCCTTTCATCGTTGATGCAGGCGTCGTTGGTTCATACCATGACTCAAAAACGAGTGGGCATCATCACCGCCCATTCAGAAAAGCTGACAGCGACGGTCATTTCAAAAGCCGGGATCAGCGACCAGGTCCCGTTTGCGGCGGCAGGAATGCAAAACTCGATTGCCTTTCGCAATCCCATTCTCCAAAACGGTCAGAATTTGGACAGAGACGCCATTGAAAAAGATGTCATTGAACTGGCGATGACGATGATGGATGCAAACCCTGACTTGGGCGCGTTTGTGTTCGAGTGCCACAACCTTGCCCCTTACGGACAGGCGGTTCAGTTAAGAACCGGTTTGCCTGTATTTGACATTATTGATTACGCAGATTGGGTATACCGCTCGGTCAATAAACGAACATTTCCATTATCGCAAAAGAATCGGTAACAGGATAATATATTTATGGACATCATCATTCAAACACAAGACCTGACCAGGCAATTTGGCGGTTTGGTTGCCGTAAACGGGGTTAATTTCAGCGTAAGACGCGGCGAGGTGCGTGGTCTGATCGGACCGAACGGGTCCGGCAAGACGACGCTCATTAATCTTATCTCCGGCGTGTACGAACCAACTTCCGGGAAGGTTTTATTCAATGGCGAAGATATTAGCGGGTGGGCGCCAAACCGTGTTGCCAAAAAAGGCATAATACGTACCTTCCAGATCCCCCGCTTGTTTAACAGCATGACCCTGCTGGAAAACATGCTCATTCCGCGTTTTTCCGATTTTACGCTGGATTATTTGAAGCAACGTCCTGCGGCTGAACGGCGCGCCCAGGAACTGCTCGAAATGGCGGGGATCGCCCACCTGCGCGACCACCAAGCCAAGGTCCTCTCCGGTGGACAGAAAGCCCTGCTACAAATGGCGCGCGGCTTTATGGTCGAAGGCATATCCGTTTTTTTGTTGGATGAACCGTTTGCCGGGGTTAATATCGTGGTTAAAGATACCATTATGGCTTTGATTGACAAGATGTCCGCTGAAGGGATTACGTTCATTCTGGTCAGCCATGAAATGGCTTCCATTCGCCAGATGTGCCAGAAAGTGACCGTGCTGGCTGAGGGGGCAATCATCATCGAAGGCACGATGGACGAGATCGCGGCAAACCAACAAGTTATTGACGCGTACCTGGGAGGCGGCGCATGAGCCTGCTTGAAATCAACTCCGTAACAGCCGGTTATCAGGAAGGCATTGATATTCTTAACGAAATCAACCTGACTGTCCAGCCTGGTTCGGTAACGATAATCATTGGTCCGAATGGGGCGGGAAAATCCACCCTGCTCAAGACCATTTATGGTTTTCTCAAACCCCGCCTGGGGCAAATCCGCTTCGATGGACATGACATCACTCAGTCACTGCCCCACGCAATCAAACATTTGGGTTTAAGCTACATCCCACAGGAGTTTAACATCTTCCCGCAAATGCGTGTGGAAGAAAATTTAATGATGGGCGCATGGATTTTCCGTAATGACAAGGTTCGCGTCCAACAACAACTTGAATACACTTACAGCATTTTTCCCGCTTTGTACAAGTTCCGCAAGTCCAAGGCAAACACAATGAGCGGCGGGCAGTTGCGCATGCTTTCCATTGCCAAGGAAGTGATGACCTCGCCATCCCTCATGTTGGTGGACGAACCTTCGGCAGGCCTCTCGCCCAAGATCGCCGCGGAAGCCTATGAATTCTTGATGCAAACCAAACAGTCCTTAAACGCCGCCATTTTGATGGTGGACCACAACATGGAAAACGCCCTGACCCTGGCTGATTATGTGTATGTTGTGGATATGGGGCGGGTGCGTGTTCACGGACCAAAGCAGGAGTTTGACCTGGATCGCATCAAAGGTATCATCCAGGAATGTTTAATGGGCGCATAGGAGACCCAAATGAAAAATAAAATTACCGCCCAAACGCTTAATCTTGCGTTGATCGCAGTGACTTCCGTTGGAATTCTCATTGGACCATTATTCTTGAACGATTACTGGCAGCATATCATGATAGTGTGTATGTATTACATCATTCTGGCTGCCAGTTGGAATCTGTTGGCAGGCTATACTGGTCAGTTTTCGCTGGCTCACCAGACTTTCGCAGCGCTGGGCGGTTATGCTTCCGGGCTGATGATTTATCACTTGAAAGTTTCAATTGGGGTTGGGTTCATCGCGGCAGTCCTAGTCACGGCGGGGACAGGCTTTCTGCTTGGTTTGCTTGTGCTCAAAATGCGCGGCATTTACCTAGCGGTCGCAACCTGGGCTTTCTCTGAATCCTGCCGCCTGACGATTGCCGCCTTATATAAATTTACCCGTGGTGAACAGGGATTAGCAGTTCCGTCGCTATTTGATTCGCTTGCGCCGACTCGCTACTACTACCTGTTCTTTGTGTTAACGGTTGGCTTGTTACTGTTGATGTATCTTGTGCTTTGCTCACCAATTGGGTCGTTTATCCGCGCCATACGGGACGATGAATTGGCTGCAAAAGCAATGGGCGTAGATACCGTCAAGTGGAAACTATTCATAATGACTTTTGCCAGTACCATTGCCGGGGTCGCAGGCTTTTTTTACGCGCATTACATTGTGATTCTATCCCCAGTTATCCTGTCGTTCAATGAAATTGGTAAGATCGTAATCATGGTCGTCTTTGGCGGGCTGGGTAATTTTGCTGGACCGTTAATCGGCGCTCCGGCTATCATTATCATTTCTGAGCTAACACGCGACTTCGGTAGTTGGAATATGGTTTTCTATTCTCTGGCGGTAATCGTGATTATGCGGCTTTATCGGGAAGGGCTATTGGAATTTTTCCATAATGGAATACGAAAATTGCTTGGAAAGAAATCAGAGCAAATCCCTTTGCAGAAATAAAACGCCAATTCTTTTATAGGATTTAACCAGTTCTAATGAACGTCTTTCGTCTCGAACACGATCTTCTCGGTGAGCGTGAAATTCCCGCCGAGCGTTATTATGGTATTCAGACTCTGCGCGCCGTCGAAAACTTCGACATGACGGGCATTCATATTTCCCGCTATCCGTGCCTGATTAAGTCGCTGGCATTTATCAAGAAAGCCGCCGCTTTAACTAATCACGAACTGGGGCTTTTAGACTCTCGCCTGACTGAAGCGATTACACGCGCTTGCGACGTTCTGCTTGAAGGCAATCTTCATTCCGAGTTTGTCGTGGACGTCATTCAAGGCGGGGCTGGAACATCCACCAACATGAATGCAAATGAGGTCATTGCCAATCAGGCGTTGGAATTGCTTGGACATGAAAAAGGGCAATACGAATTTCTACACCCGCTTAACCATGTTAATATGTCGCAATCCACCAATGACGTATATCCCACCGCCCTGCGACTGACCCTCAGTCAGGAACTGGATAAGTTAATGACTGCGATGACATGCCTGCGCGATGCCTTTGCTCTCAAAGGAGAAGAATTCTCTGATGTGATCAAGATGGGGCGCACTCAATTGCAGGATGCCGTTCCAATGACGCTGGGACAGGAGTTCGAAGCTTGGGCTCTCATGGTGACGGAAGACATCCAACGCGTTGAGGAATCTCAAGCGCTCATCCGCGAAATTAATCTAGGGGCCACTGCAATTGGAACGGGTTTGAACGCCCACCCCGATTATGCCCAATTGGTAACCAAAAAACTTCGAGGCTTAACAGGAATCCCGGTTGTTGCTTCCAGAAATTTAATCGAAGCCACCCAGGATGCGGGAGCGTATATTCAAGTCTCAGGGGTACTCAAACGTGTAGCAGCCAAACTATCAAAAATTTGCAATGACTTGCGCTTGCTTTCTTCCGGTCCTCGCGCTGGGTTTGGCGAAATTAATCTACCTGCCATGGCGCCAGGTTCGTCCATCATGCCGGGGAAAGTCAACCCGATTATTCCGGAAGTGGTCAATCAAGTGGCTTTCGAAGTGATTGGAAATGATATAACCATCACGTTGGCAGCGGAAGCAGGTCAATTGGAATTGAATGCGATGGAACCAATCATCGCTTACAACTTATTCTCGTCGATAGATTTGCTTGGGCGCGCTTGCAAAACCCTTGCCAATCGCTGCGTGAAAAACATTACTGCGAATCGTGAAGTGTGCCGAAAAATGGTGGAACAAAGCATTGGCTTGGTAACGGCTTTAAATCCCTACATTGGCTACGAAAAATCAACTCATGTGGCGAATGAGGCGCTCCAAAGCGGACGCTCGGTCTATGAGATTGTACTTGAAAAAGGTTACCTCAAGAAAGCCGAGTTGGATGATATTCTTTTACCCGAAAATATGACCCAACCTAGGCGCATTCACCGTGCATAAGATGGCCGAAATATTTTCTGATTTTGCATCCCGTAAATCACGGAAGATGCTTGCTGCCAAATAATGACTTCGCCACAACTGCAATTTGGCACTGTTTCTGGTTCTATTTTCGTCCAAGTGCTTCATTGGCAATCTCAAGATTCTCCATATTGTACAGGTTTGCATTTCATATCGGGCATTTTCGATAAAATCAGAGCCAAACTCGAAGTGGAATGCGATGGCTTTTTGGGCATAACGTGCTGATGGTTAATGAGTCCTGGCCAGCATAGAACGACGGTTTATTATCTTTGTAAAACCACTGCCTCTGGCAGTGGTAGAGTGAAAAGGTTCTACCGTAAGAGTAATTGAAAAATAGTCACGAAAATTCTCGTCAGCGCCAAAAGTGAAAAGACGAGAAAAAATTTACGGCTTTATAATCTTTCACTCTTCAGACTCCTATGTCTACATTGTTCGCCAAAAGCCACCGCCAAAGGCGGTGGTAGTTTACTTGGTTTATTAATGTGACACCTTGACTAATTGCAAAAACTAAGCAAGACGCCCCTGCTTTAGCAGGGGCGTCTTCATTTTCACCTTTCGAATCTTTGCGACCGCCATATATGGGCACAACCAGCCTTGCCGACACCAAATATTGTGTTCCCTTGCGCTCACATCGCCAAAGCGATATTGGAATGGGCTTGGGCGGTGGCTGTGTGAATGGACATACATACCTTTTTGAGTCAGTTTACCACGAATGGTAATACAAAGAACTCAGAATAAACAATAATCAGCGCACCCAAAAACAGATGCTTATGATTGCGATCTAGCAGGCAATGATACGATCCAATCTGCGTATTGAGTAGTGCCTTGTAATACAGGCCGAAGTTGATGATGGGGTGAGTCATAATTTCATGATAAAGACACTCAATCGAGGGTGTCTTTTTTGATTTCCCTAAATTTCTCTTGAAATTTTCTGAAAAAGTGTTATGATTGTTTATGATTGATTTATGAGCGATTATGAGCGATTTCACTCCCACCCCTGACCGCCAGAAACAGATCCTTTCCCTGCTCACAAGGCAGGGACGTTTGAGTGTGGCTGATATTGTGGAACAGTTTTCAATCAGCGAAGCCACGGCACGGCGGGATTTGGAGTCGCTTGCCTCGCAAGGTAAGGCCCAGCGCGTACATGGCGGTGCAATTCCCGTTGAGCAAGCTCCTCCCGAATTGCCGATCCTTGAACGTGAGGGTGAACAGACGGATGAAAAGAACCGCATCGGCCGCGCGACAGCGGAAATGATTGCCGACAAAGAGACCGTATTCCTCGGCTCCGGCACGACCGTGCTCGAAGTGGCGCGCAATCTGCGTAACCGTAAAAATCTGACCGTGATTACCAATTCCCTGCCTGTGTTAAACATGCTGGCAGGGGCAAAGGAAGTCACGGTCATTTCTTTGGGTGGGATATTGCGCGATAGCGAACTCTCATTTATCGGTCATATTACCGAGCAGGCTATGGCTGAACTGCGCACGGATAAAGTAATCATCGGAGCGCGTGCTGTCAGTCTTGAACATGGTTTGACGAACGATTACCTGCCCGAGACGCTGACCGACCGCGCGATCTTGAAAGTTGGGCGCGAGGTCATCCTTGTAGCAGATCATTCGAAGATCAATCGCGTTTCCACAACCTTCCTTGCCCCATTGACCGATGTTCATAAGCTGGTGACGGATAACCAAACGCCGCGCGCGTTTATTTCCGCTTTAAAAGCGCAGGGAATTAATTCGGTTGTCGTTTAATCAAGTGTTCAAGCGGACGGTGAATCGTCCGAAAAAAAATAAAAAGGAGTATGGAATGAAAAGATCACCCCTCTATTTATTTGCTTCGTTGTTGCTGGCGTTGAGTTTTACGCTGGCATCTTGTGCGCCTGCTGCGGCTCCCAAAACAGAAGCAACCCAAGCTCCCGCGGTGGAAGCGACTCAACCCGCGGCACAGGCCGAGACCATCACAGTCATTTTTCCAAAGCATGAAGCGGACTTGACCGGCGCTTTTGAAGCCCGTATTCGCGAGTTCGAAAGCCAGTCTGGAATCAAGGTTGAGTTGATCCAGAGCGACTGGGATTCCGTGGCGAACCGCATCCTGCCCGAAATATCAACGGATGGCTCTGCTTATGACGTTGTTGAATTTGATAACGGCTGGGTGGCTGAATGGTGCGGAGCTGGCTGGGCTACGCCTCTCAACGACTTTATGCCTGCCGGTTACACCGATGGCATGATCCCCGGTTTGGTGGATTTGTTCTCCTGTCCCGATAATAAGGTTTATGGCGTGGTCTGGAACAACGATACCCGCTTCTTCTATTACAACGCTGAGAAATTGGCGGCGGCGGGCTTCAATGAACCTCCCAGGACTTGGGATGAGTTCAAACAGATGAGTCTTGCCGCAAAAGACAAGGGACTTGTGTCCTACGGCATGTCCCCCTTCTGGAATCAGGAATGGTCGTTGGGGAACGAGTTCCACTTCTGGACGTACGCTTTTGGTGGCGAGATCGTGGACGATAACGGTTGCTTCCTGTTCAATAAAGACTCGAACACATTGGCGGCCTTGCAATATATGATGGATAGTCTCAAAGATGGCGTTTCCAATCCCGCTGGCATGACGTATAACCAGGCCGCCTCACAGGATGCCTTCCTTAAAGGCGACTCTCTCTTCATGCCGCAGGGTATTGCAGGCTTGATGGCGTACACCAAAGACGCGTCGGTTTCCAGCGTGGATGGACAGATCAAGGTTGGCTTGGTGCCTGGCGTTGAAGCTGGCATGAGCGCGGCATTGACGCTTCCCGAAGCTTATGCAATTCCATCACAATCGAAGCACAAAGAAGCAGCTTGGAAATTCATTGAATTCATGACCAGCAAGGATACCAATAAAGTATTGGCGCAGGAAATTGGCGTATTGCCCATTTGGGTTGACTTGTATGCCGATCCCGATCTGACCGCCAAGTATCCCTTCTGGGCTGACTTCCAGGCGCAGTTGTCAACCGCGCGTGGTCTTTCCAAACTCACGTGGTACGGTGATTTCGTAGACATCAGCACTTCTGAGGTTCACAAAGCGCTGGCTGGCGAACAGACTGCCCAGCAGGCGTTGGATGCCATGGCTTCTGGTTTATCACAGTTTGAGTGCAAACCATAAGAGTTTATAGTTGTGGATGCCTGCATCTTTATGGTGCAGGCATCCATTCATGACTCTGCTGCAAAAAGGTCATTACACCGCGAAGCACGCGAAGATCGCCAAGAAAAAGAAAAATCAAGAATCTTTTTTAAGAAAATCAGTGCGAACGTTTAATATCTTCAAAACGTTTTTGAACTTCCTTCGAGTCCTTTGTGGTTAAAAATGTTTTTGCAGTGGACTCATTTATGTGATATGAAAATTACCCAACGCCGTTCCCGAACCATCTTTGACGATCCCCGCATTTTGGGGTTGTTGCTGATTGCCCCAGCCATGCTGGCAATTCTGGGCGTTGTTCTGATTCCGATGTTCAATTCCTTGTGGCTCAGTTTTCAACAACATGATTTATCGCGGCCCCAGGAAGACGCCTTCATTTGGTTCAAGAATTATTCTGACTTGTTGCAAGACCCGCGTTACTTGAATTCGCTTCAGGCAACTTTAAAATTTAGTCTTTTTTCTGTCATTATTGAACTGGCGCTCGGCGTGGCGATTGCGATGGTACTTAATCAGGAATTTCGCGGGCGGGGATTTGTGCGCGGCTTGATGATCCTGCCCTGGGCGATGCCGTCCATTGTCAACGCCGCCATGTGGAAGTGGATCTATAACGCCGATTACGGCGCGTTGAATGCTTTGTTATCCCAGCTTCATATCATCGATCATTATCAAGTCTGGCTGGCTGGACCGGGGACAGCCATGACCCTGATTATTCTGGCAAATGTTTGGAAGGAAACGCCCTTCACTGTCATCCTGACGCTGGCTGCCCTGCAAACCATCCCTGACGATCTGTACGAAGCCAGCCGCGTGGATGGCGCGACAGAATGGCAATCCTTTTTGGGA
Organism: uncultured Anaerolinea sp.; assembly: GCA_964511765.1. Taxonomy (GTDB): domain Bacteria; phylum Chloroflexota; class Anaerolineae; order Anaerolineales; family Villigracilaceae; genus Villigracilis. Next base: position 91,995 of record CAZEGE010000002.1, on the reverse strand, counting down.
ATTACTTTACCTTTGATTATGCCCGTTTTGATGATCGCGGGATTACTGCAATTCATCTGGGGTTTTCAAACCTTTGAGTTGATCTATATCGTCACAGGCGGCGGACCTTTCAGTTCAACAGAGATGACCAATTTGCGAGTCTACGCGACGACATTCCGTTCCCTGCGCTTTGGTTACGGCGCGGCGATGGCATATCTGACCAGCCTGATCATTTTCATCCCCGCGGTGGCTTATATCCGCTCGGCATATCAAAAGGTTGTGGAGGTCTGACATGCCTCGTGCGCTGAAGCGTTTCTTTCTTTATTTATCAGTCACAGGGATTGTGATTTGGACTATCGCGCCTTATCTCTGGCTGATCATCTCGTCTCTTTCCTTGAAAATTGACCTGCTTACTGTGCCTTTGCGTTGGATTCCCCCGCGCCTGACTCTCGAAAATTATTACTCCCTGTTTTTTATGCGCGGAAGCGAATCGGTCAACGCGCAGTTGTTTTTCAAGTCGCTGGGCAATTCAGCCATTATTTCATTGACCACCATGTTCATCTGCTTAATTCTCGGAGTGTTTGCCGCGTATGCCATTGCGCGGCTTCATTTCAAGGGCAGTAATATGATGGTCTTGGTGATGATGGCAACTCAACTGGTGCCGCCCATTGTTCTGGTTGTGCCTTTGTATGTCATCATGCGTAAAATGGATTTGCTCGACAAACACATCGGGTTGATCCTTGTGGATATCAGCATTGTTCTGCCGCTTGTCATTTGGCTGATGCGCGGATACTTCGCCTCCATTCCATCGGAATTGGAGGATGCTGCCCGCATAGATGGATGCACGCATCTGGGAGCATTGTTCAGGGTAATCCTGCCGCTTGCGGGACCTGGACTGGTAAGCGTGATGATCTTCGCCTTCATCGCGGCGTGGAATGAATATCTTTATGCGTTCATCTTTACAAACGTGGACGCGAAGACTCTCCCAGTATTGATTGGCGAATTTAGCACAAAACTCGGGCTTGAATATTTGCGGATCGCTGCCGCGGGCGTGCTGGCAAGCCTGCCGCCGGTTTTGCTCGCGCTCATTTTCCAACGCTTCATCATTCGCGGACTCACGTCTGGCGCCATTAAATAGAAAAACATGCTACTAGAAAATTTTCGCCCGCAATCCAAACTGGTGACCAAGACAACTTTGGTGAAGGAGCCAAAGTTCCCAGTCATTGACGCGCACAATCATCTCGGCGAACCGTTCGGCGGCGGCTGGGACAAGAAGCCGTTGAGCGAGTTGCTTGACCTGCTCAATGAAGCGGGCGTGACCCATTACGTTGATCTCGATGGTGGCTGGGGCGAAGATATTCTCTATGCACATTTGAAACACTTCAAGGAAGGCGCCCCTGACCGTTTTCAAATCTTCGGCGGCGTGGATTGGTCGAAGTGGGAAAGCATGGGTGATGGATTTGCTGATTGGGCGGCGGGCAGGCTCAAGGTCCAGAAAGAGGCGGGTGCGCAAGGCTTGAAGATCTGGAAACCGTTTGGTCTGCATGTCAAAGACGATAAAGGGCAATTGGTCAAAGTGGATGACGCGCGCCTTGCTCCCATTTGGGACATGGCGGGCGAACTCAACTTGCCCGTGATGATACACGTGGCTGACCCCGTTGCATTTTTTGACCCGGTTGACGAAACGAATGAGCGCTGGGAGGAGATTGGCGCGCACCCCGATTGGGCGTTTACCAGCCCGCCGTTCCCGCCGTTTATGGAGATCATGAATGGCTTGTTCAATTTGGTGAAGCGACATGCGAACACAACCTTTATCGGCGCGCATGTGGGTTGTTACGGCGAGAACCTGGGATGGGTGGGGCAGATGCTGGATGAATGCCCGAATTATTACGTCGATATTTCTGCACGCTTGGGTGAACTTGGAAGACAACCCTACAGCGCGCGAAATTTTTTCGTCCAACATCAAGACCGTATTTTGTTTGGCTCGGACATGAGTCCCGACCTGGATGCGTATCGTTTGTGTTATCGCTTTTTGGAAACAGACGATGAGTATTTCAATTACAACACGAGCGAGGTTCCAGGCCAGGGACGCTGGTATGCGTATGGAATGTATTTGCCAGATGACGTACTGAAAAAGATCTATCGCGAAAATGCGATGAAAGTTTTGAAACTCAAATGAGTTGTCAGAAAGAACGTCCCGAAGATTTTGTCGGGAAATTTTAGCCGTTCTTGCCAGCCTTCGGGACGGTTTCAACTGAAATGAAACACACCCAAATAAAATTTGTGATCAAAGAGATAAACATGAACATGGAAACCTATCACACATATAAAGAGATCAAATCGCAGACCGAGGCGTGGGCGCAGGCGCTTGATGTAACGCGCGCCGCAGTTTTGCCCAATGCTGAAAAATATGAGCAGGTGATTTTTACGGGCTGCGGTTCCACGTATTATCTTTCGCTCGCCGCCGCGGCGTTGTATCAGGAGTTGACCGGACGGATTGCGCGCGCAATCCCTGGCGGAGAATTACTGCTTAATTCGCAAATTGTTTCGACCCAATCAAAAAATCTGCTGGTTGCCATCAGTCGTTCTGGCACGACCACCGAGACTGTCAAAGCGGTCGAGAAATTTAAATCTGAAAAACGCGGGGATGTGGTTGTCATCAGCAATTACGGCGAAGTCCTTTCGCGTTTGGCGGATGTGAACATCGTAATCTCGAAGGGACAGGAAGAATCTGTGGCGCAGACGCGGTCGTTTGCTTCGATGTTTGTGGCTGTAACTGCGTTTTGCGCGCGCGCGGCAGGGCGGGATGATCTCTTGTCTGCGATGAGTGGGCTGCCAAAAGTGGGAGAGAGATTGATCGAGAAGTATGAATCGTTTGCGAAAGAGCTTGGCGAGAACTTGGACTATGACCGCTTTTATTTTCTTGGATCAGGGATTCGCTATGGACTTGCCTGTGAGGTAAATCTCAAAATGAAAGAGATGACTCTCACGCACAGCGAGCCGTTCCACTTTTTGGAATTTCGTCATGGACCGATGAGCATGGTCAATCAAAATGCTGTGGTGGTGGGGATGTTGTCGGATGTGAACCGGGTCCACGAGGCGAAGGTGTTGTCGGAGATGACAATGCTTGGTGGAAGCGTAGCAAGTTTCGGCGAGTCGGATGCGGATGTTTGTTTTGAGTCCAATATCCCGGAAAGCGTGCGCGGAGTCATGTATCTTCCCGTTTTGCAATTAATGGCGTTCTATCGCTCGGTGACGAAGGGATTAAATCCCGATAAGCCGAATAATCTCACTGCTGTCGTTAAGTTGGATTTATAAGGAGGTGAAACGAATACTCATTTGAAAGCAAACCTCTCTCGCAGATACGGAAAAACCAAAAGGAGAAGAAATATGAAAAAGAATTTGTTCGTTCTTGTGATTGTCAGTGTGTTGCTGGCGGCTTGCGGCGGGACAAAACCTGCTGAAACGCAGGCGAAGTCGGAAGTCACTTTTATGATGTGGGGCGCCCCTGAAGAGCAGACTGTCTGGCAGGCGGTGGTGGACGATTTTCATGCCGCCAACCCGAACATTACCGTGAAGGTGGAAGTGTCCGATTGGGATTCGTATTGGACGAAGTTGAACACGCTGATCGCGGGCGGCACGCCACCCGATGTGTTTGCGATGGATGCGCCTCTTTATCTCGACTGGCAGAGTCGCGGCGCGTTATTGAACCTTCAGCCTTACATTGACGCCAGTCCTAGTTTTCTGGAGGATGTTTATCCGCAGACGTTAAGCGCGTACAAAGTCGGGAATGATTATTATGGCCTGCCGCGCGATTTCCAAACCATTGTATTGTTCTACAACAAGGATATGTTCGATGCGGCGGGCGTTTCATACCCAACCGCAGATTGGACGTACGATGATCTGTTGAATGCAGCCAGGGACTTGACGAAAGACACCAATGCTGACGGAAAAATTGACCAGTATGGAATCTGGAGTGACACATGGGACATGGAACTGTTCTGGAGCGAAGCCATTTGGGCGTATGGCGGCGACATCATCAACAGCGACCATACCAAGACCCTGGTTGGCGAGGGCGGTGCGCGTGACGCCTGGTCTTACATTGACAGCCTTTATAAGGAAGGCGTCATGCCTCAACCGGCTACTTCGGGCGAATATGGCGATGATTTATTCCAGTCTGGCAATGCGGCGATGACGACGATCGGTCATTGGGCGGTGCCCGGATATGTTCAGGCGGAGATCAAATTTGGTGTGGCTCCCATGCCCAAGGGTCCCGCGGGACGCGCCACCAGCGTCAACAGCGCGGGATTTGTGATGTCAAAAGATTCCAAGAATCCCGGCGCGGCGTTTGAGTTCATCAAATTCGCCTTGAGCGAGGCGGGTCAAAAGCGACTGGCTGAACTGGGATTCGCGATCCCTGTTTTGAAATCTGTGGCAGAGAGCGATTCGTATCTTAAACAACCTGGCGATCTTGATCAGAAGGTCTTTCTCGATTCGCTGGAGTTTGCTCACATGAAGCCTGTTTTCAAGGGATATGAAGAATGGGCTGGCGTCGTCGGCGATGGATTAACTCCCGTCTGGGACGGTGAGGCGGAACTCAATCCGACGCTGGATGAAGTTGTTGCCAGCGCGGACGAAGTATTGGCAAACAATAAGTAGGAATTCCCTCATCCCCTTCCCCCAACCCCTCTCCCATCGGGAGAGGGGCAAGGGGTGAGGGAAGGAGATTTAATGGAATACGGTCTCAAGCCACTCGGACGTGAAAAAATATGGTTATGGGTGATGCTGACTCCGACCTTGATCGGGCTTGTCTTCGGGACGATTGGTTCACTGCTGGCTACATTGGTTTTAAGTCTCTTTGAGTGGGATCTAATCCGTCCGCCGCAATGGGCAGGCTTATCAAATTATGTTGCCTTGTTTCAGAATGAAGCCTACATCAAGGCGTTCACCAATACGATCACTTTTGCATTGTTATACGTGCCTGGTGTGGTGATGATTTCCCTGCTTGTGGCTATTTTGTTGAATCGCAAAATTGGCGGGCTTGGCATATTCCGCACCATTTACTTCCTGCCAACCGTCACCTCCGCCGTTGCCACCGCGTTGGTGTGGAATATGATCTATGGCAAGGATACAGGCATTCTGAACTTTCTGCTCGAATCAATTGGCATGTCGCCTGTCTGCTGGTTGTGCAGTAATAATGCCATGATGTCGGTGGTGATTGTCAATATCTGGGGTGCAATCGGCGAAGGCATGATTATTTTTCTGGCGGGGTTGACCGCCATTCCGCGTGATTATTACGAAGCCGCCTCCATTGACGGTGCGAACGATACCCAGCAATTTTTCCAAATCACCCTTCCGCTTATCACACCGAGTATATTCTTCCAAACGCTGATTTCCGCGATCAACGCTTTTCAGGCGTATGACTATATTTATATGCTCACGCGGCGCGGTCAGGGCGATAGCACCGTACCTGTGGCGGTCTATTCCATTTATCGCAACGCGTTTAATTTTTTTCGCATGGGAACCGCCAGCGCGCAAGCCATTCAACTTGCCCTGCTGGTCGCCGTCTTTATGGCGATCATGTTCTGGTGGGAACGCAATTACGTGGTCTACGAATAGGAGCCTGATATGTCAAAGACAACACAAAAATTAATCCTTGATGTTCTCTCTTATGTGATCCTGATCTTTGGCGCACTGACCATGCTTGTCCCATTCCTGTGGATGCTCTCGGTTTCCTTGCGCGTCCCAGCCCAGCAATTCTCGCGCAACATCATCCCCGATCCGTTCACGCTTCAGAATTACGCCGACTTGTGGAAGAATCTGCCCGACCACGCGTTTCCTTATCTCGTCTTCAACAGTTTTAAAATATCCACTCTGACAGCCGTCGGCCAGTTATTGACCTGCGCCATGGCGGCTTTTGTCTTTGCCATCGTCAAATTCAAAGGACGCGAATTTCTCTTTGCACTGTTGGTGGCCACTCTTATGATCCCTCCGCAGGTTTCATTGATTCCGAACTTCATTATCTTCAAATATCTTCACTTGATCGGGACACAATGGCCGCTCATTCTCCCTGCGTTTTGGGGCGGCGCGTTTGGTACGTTTCTCCTGCGTCAATATTTTCTGACGATCCCGCGTGATCTTGTGGATGCCGCCCGCATGGACGGCGCTTCCCTCTTTGGCATTTTCTGGAGAATCTATTTGCCGCTTTCCAGGCCTGCACTGGCGGCGCTGACGATCTTTGTCTTCAAGGATGCCTGGAACGATTTACTGCACCCTCTCATCTATCTGCCAACTGACATGCACCAGACAACGCTTACCGTGGGACTGGCATTCTTCCAACAGCAATTGCAAATGGGAGGTAAATTCACCGTGTTGATGGCGGGCGCATTCCTGTCCATTTTGCCGTTGCTACTCATCTTCTTCATTGCCCAGAAGCAATTCATCGAAGGGATTGCCCTCTCGGGTATAAAGCGCTGATGTGTATGTCATTGCGAGGAAGGCATTTGCTTTTTCTGACGAAGCAATCCCCTCCGTTGTGACAAGATTTTCCCATTGACGAGAGACTGCTTCGCAACTTGCGCTCGCAGTGACATATAAATTAGGAGACCTTCATGACCAAGATCACATTTATCGGCGCGGGTAGTCTCGGTTTCACCTCCGAACTCGTGCGCGACATTCTCACCTTCCCGCTTTTGGAAGACGCGACCATCTCACTAATGGACATCCACCCCGAACGGCTCGAATGGGCGAAAAAGGGAGTCGAAAAATTGATTGCGGCAGGCAAGCGTCCTGCAAAAGTCGAAGCGACTACCGATCGCCTCGAAGCGCTCAAAGGCGCGGATTTTGTCCTGACCACGATCCTTGCAGGCTCGACCGAAGTCTGGCGGCATGATATTGAAATCCCCAAGAAATATGGCGTGGATATTAACGTGGGCGACACGCGCGGGCCCAGCGGAATCTTCCGTTTCTTGCGAACCATCAATCCGATGATGGACATTGTCCGCGATATGGAAAAAGTTTGTCCCAATGCGGTATTGCTCAACTACACCAATCCGATGGCGATGCTTGTCTCCGCCATCCAGAAGCAGTCTTTTATTTCCACCACTGGTTTATGTCATTCGGTGCAAGGCTCAGCCATGATGCTGGCAGAATGGATCGGCGCGCCGTTTAATGAGATCGATTATTTATGTGCGGGTATTAATCATCAGGCTTGGTATCTCGAATACAAGTGGAACGGAAAAGATGCATACCCCTTGATTCACCAAGCCGTCACCGAACGTCCTGAGATTTATAATGCCGAACAAGTCCGCAATGAAATGTATCTTGCCATCGGTAAATACGTCACCGAGTCGAGTGGGCACAACTCCGAATACAATCCGTGGTTTCGCAAACGCCCCGACCTCATCGAAAAATATTGCAAGGATGGTACAAACTGGAATCCTGGTGAGTATGCCTATATTCTCAAGGAATATCAACACAACGAAGCCACCTGGAAAGATCAGGTAAAGGAAAGGCTTGCCGAAAAATTGACGGATGAAGATTTACAACGCGGACATGAGTATGCCGCGCACATCATCAACGCCCTCAAAGGCGGCGAGATGTTCAAGTTCAATGGCAATGTCCGCAATACGCATCTCATCACCAACTTGCCCGAAGACGCGTGCGTCGAAGTCCCCGTTGTTGTGGATAAGGCCGGCATTCATCCCATTCATGTCGGCGCGCTGCCGCCCGAATGTGCGTTGCTCACCCAACTCTCCAGCGGTATTGAAGAGATGGCGATTGCAGCTTCCATTGAAGGCGATCCCACCATGGTCTACCGCGCCATCTGCCACGACCCATTGACATCTGCAGTATTATCGCTTGCAGAAATCAAGCAAATGACCAACGAATTGTTCGCACAGCACAAAGAATATCTGCCTCAATTTAAACATCATGCGTTTTAAGGATTTTCTGGCCATCAGCTTGCTTCTGATTTTGACTTTATCTGCTTGCGAGCAGTATCCAGGCGATAGCAGGGCATCATCCTCACCTGAAACTGACACGAAGCGACCAACTATGGAGGTTCCTTTGGCTTCTACATCTTCTTCCCGATGGTGGCATCCCACGGTGGGACTCGCCTGGCAATGGCAGATCGGCGATAACGATATCGATACCTCCATCGAAGCCGAAGTCTACGACGTGGATTTATATGTTGACCAATCCATTATTGATGAATTGCACGCCAAAGGACGCAAGGTCATTTGCTACATCAGTGTTGGATCATGGGAAGATTGGCGGCCCGATAAAGATCAATTCCCACCTGAGGTGCTTGGTAAAGATTACGAGGGCTGGAAAGGTGAAAGATGGCTGGACGTTCGTCAAATCGATAAACTGGCACCCATCATGCTTGCCCGTTTGGACTTGTGCAAATCCAAGGGCTTCGACGCCGTCGAACCTGATAACATGGAAATCCATACCAACGACACAGGCTTCCCGCTCACCTATGAAGACCAATTGCATTATGCCCTCTGGCTCGCAGACGAAGCCCACCAACGCGGACTCGCCATCGGGCAGAAAAACGCATCTGATCAAGTCTCGGACCTCGTGGAGGTTTATGATTTCGCGATTACCGAAGATTATTTCTTCTATAATGAAGCGGAATCAATGTTGCCATATATCAAAGCAGGCAAACCCGTCTTTGCCGCCGAATACACCGACCTTGGTGGTGACTTTGAATCCTTTTGTCTTAAATCCAAAGAACTAAATTTCAGCACCATTCTCAAAAACAGAAATTTGGATGCGTGGATACAAACCTGCCCCTAACCTGGACACCTGGAACCCGACACATGAAACCCATCTCCATTGGAAAACTCCGCGGACTTCAACAAATCTCATCCAAACGCGGGACATTCACCGCCCTTGCGCTCGACCATCGTCAAAATCTTCGCAAGGCGAATCCCGCCTTCGTCAGCGACGAAGAACTCTCTCGCTTCAAACTGGATGTGACCCGCACGCTCGCGGACAGGGCGACGGCTGTTTTGCTCGACCCTGAAGTTTCCGCCGCCCAAGCGATTGCCGCGCGCGCCGTTCCCAGTAAGGTCGGTTTGGTTGTGGCAGTGGAATCGACTGGTTACACAGGTGACGCCACCGCGCGTCAGGCGCAGATCATCCCTGGCTGGTCGGTTGAAAAGGCAAAGCGCATGGGCGCGTCCGCGATCAAATTGCTCGTGTACTATCATCCCGATTCTCCCACTGCCTCTGAAATCGAATCGTTCACAAAAAAAATTGCCGATGATTGTGCAAAATATGATCTCGCGCTCATGCTTGAGCCGCTGTCTTATGCGCTCGATGAAAAGAAAAAACTTACATCGGAGGAAAAAAGATACGTCGTGGTGGAAAGCGCCAAACGCCTGACCCCTTTGGGCGCGGACATTCTCAAAGCGGAGTTCCCTCTCGATGTAACAGAAACAGATCAAAGCATCTGGGCTGAGGCGTGCGTGGAAATTTCCACCGCATCCAGCATCCCGTGGATTCTCTTATCCGCCGCTGTGGATTATGAAGTCTTTCTCCAGCAGGTTGTCGTTGCTTGTAATGCAGGCGCAAGCGGAATCGCCGTGGGTCGCGCGGTATGGAAGGAAGCGGTGACCATGAACGGCGATGAGCGCATTAAATTCCTGCGCACGATTGGACGCCATCGCATATCACGCCTCACCTCGTTGTGCCATGCACTTGCCAAACCTTACACCGACTTCTACGCTGCCGACGCGCCATTTGGCTGGCACAAGACATACTAACATGCGCGCTGTTTTTACAGTCTCATGCCAATCAATATGAATTATGTACGCTCGTACGCGTTTTATTTTCTATACTATGCAGGCGCCGCGGCGCTGATCCCTTTCTTGGCGATCCACTACAAATCCCTTGGATTTAGTGGCGGACAAATCGGCATACTCTCCGCGGTTATTCCGCTGGTTAGCCTTTTCAGCGGACCGCTTTGGGGATGGTTGGCTGATGCATCCCGAAGACACCAGCAAGCATTGATTCTTGCAATGATGGGAGCGATAGGCTTTGCCATCCTGCTCGCAATACCGCACTCCTTTTATATATTGCTTGTGATGTTGATGCTGTTCGCCTTCTTTTCCGCGCCCATCATGCCACTGGTGGATAACGCCACACTCGCGGCTTTGGGAGATCAGAAAGATCATTACGGACGTATCCGTTTGTGGGGCGCGATTGGGTGGGGCGTTGCCGCCCCAGTGATAGGCTATCTGACGGAGTCTGCAGGTCTGCGCTGGGCATTTGGTGGATATGTGCTTCTGATGGGATTGGGCGTGTTGGTAGCCTCGCAACTATCAATTCGGTCGCCGCATATTAATGTACTGGTATCACAAGAAATACGCGCCGTCCTGCAAGATCCCCGCTGGCGCATATTTCTGATCGTGGCGTTCGTCGGTGGGATTTTGCTTTCGGCTATTGGCAGTTTCCTATTCATCTATTTGCAGGATATCGGCGCGCATAAAACCCTGCTCGGCTTCACACTCACAGTTGCCACACTGTCTGAATTGCCCGTGTTGTACTTTTCAAGTGTTTTTCTCAAGCGCTGGGGGATGCTTAATTTGATGATCGTGGCGTTATTCTTTTTTGCGATCCGCGCTTCGGCATATTCTTTTATCTCCCTGCCCTGGATGGCGCTTCCCATCCAACTCTTGCATGGACTCACCTTCTCGTTGATGTGGGTGGCGGGTATTGCATACGCTGATAGAATCGCTCCACAAGGTATGAGCGCCACGGCACAGGGATTATTCTCTGGCGTTATGCTTGGTGTTGGCTCGGTTGCAGGTTCCCTGCTTGGCGGCTTTCTATTCGACGCCGTCGGCGCGATTTGGATGTTCCGCGTTATGGCTGTGATCGCAGCTCTTGCGATTGGTATATTGTGGAGTACAAAACAATTTTATGAATGAGCCATTTGATATTCTTGTCGCAGGCGAAATCAATCCCGACCTGATTCTTTCAGGCGATGTCGCGCCTGAGTTTGGGCAGGTGGAAAAACTGGTTGATTCAGTCACGCTGACCATCGGTTCTTCCTCCGCGATTTTTGCATGCGGCGCGGCGCGGCTTGGGTTGAAGGTCGCCTTCATCGGCGTGTGCGGCGATGACGTCTTCGGTCGCTTCATGCTCGATGAAATGAAAAAGCGTGAGGTGGATATCGAGAACGTGATCGTTCATCCAAACGGATTCACGGGATTGAGCGTGATCCTCGCCCGAGGCGCGGACCGCGCGATACTGACTCACCCTGGTTTGATCTCCACGCTACGGGCATCAGATATCCCTGATGGTTTGCTCCGCCAGGCACGGCATCTGCATGTTGCTTCATATTTTTTGCAAACCGCGCTTCAACCCGATTTGCCGGATCTCTTTCGCCGCGCACATTCGCTTGGACTGACCACCTCGCTCGATACTAATTATGATCCCTCCGAAAAATGGCTTGGCTTCGATGAATTGCTTTCAGTTACGGATGTTTTTCTTCCCAACCAAACCGAAGCTTTGTCCATCACAAAATCATCCGATGTAGAATCCGCGTCAAAATTGCTTGCCCAAAAATCCAAATTAGTCGCCGTCAAGCTCGGTGCGGATGGCGCGCTGGCTTGCCAGTTAGGGGTGAGGAAAATTGCTGGCGCCGAATCCATTTCGGTGAATGTTGTTGATACAGTCGGTGCGGGTGATTCGTTCGACGCAGGCTTTTTGTATGGCTATTTAAATCAATGGAATTTGCAAAAGAGTCTGCGGTTGGCTTGCGTCTGCGGCGCGTTGTCCACGCAATCGCCGGGCGGCGTGAACGGACAGCCGACTTTGGAAGAGGCGATCAAATATGGTTCTGGATGAAATTGTAAAAGCACAAAAGCGCGGGGAAGCAAAAGGCATCACCTCGATTTGTTCGGCGCATCCCTGGGTGTTGAAAGCCGCCATGCAAAAAGGGACCCCAAGGGATTCAGAATCCCTCAGGGTCTTATTGATCGAGTCTACTTGTAATCAAGTCAATCAATTTGGGGGGTACACAAGCATGACGCCCAAAGATTTTGTCGCGTACGTGCGCGGCATTGCGGAGGAAAACAGCTTCCCGTTTGAGAATGTTATTTTGGGCGGCGATCACCTCGGACCGAACGTCTGGCAAAATGAACCTGCTGACTCAGCCATGCAAAAATCTGCTGTGCTGATGAAAGATTATGTACAGGCGGGCTTCGTCAAAATCCACCTCGATTGCAGTATGCGACTCGGTGATGATCCGCAAGGCGCGCTGGATGTGGGGGTATCCGCGAAACGCGCAGCGCAATTGGCGAAGGTTGCAGAAGATACCTTTTCCCTCTCCCAGCGGGAGAGGGGCAGGAGTGAGGGTGCGCCCCGTTACGTTATCGGCACGGAAGTTCCCGTCCCAGGCGGCGCGCACGAACACGAGGAAGGCGTCAGCGTAACAAAGGGTAAAGACGCACGGCAAACCATCGAGGTCACGCGCGAGGCGTTTTATCGGGAAGGATTACAGTCCGCGTGGGAGCGGGTCACCGGAGTTGTCGTTCAACCAGGTGTGGAGTTCGGCGATGATTTTGTGCTCGAATATCAGCCAGGAAAAGCGAAAGAGTTATCGCGTTTCATCGAAGATCAATCCATGATTTATGAAGCGCATTCCACCGATTATCAAACGTGCGATGCATTGAGAAACCTCGTGCGCGACCACTTTGCCATTCTCAAAGTGGGTCCCGGCTTGACCTTTGCGTTTCGAGAAGCCGTCTTCGCGCTGGCGATGATGGAGAACGAGCTATTCCCCGCTGACGAACGCTCGAACATCATTTCAGTTTTGGACGACGTGATGATACATCATCCTGAACATTGGAAAAAATATTATCGCGGCAATGAATCCGAGCAAGCCTTCAAGCGTAAATACAGCCTGAGCGACCGTGTGCGTTATTACTGGCCCAACCCGCAAATACAATCTGCGCTGGAAAAATTGTTGCATCATCTGGAACAAAAACCAACCCCGTTTTCGCTATTAAATCAATTCACTCCGCTTCAATATAAACGCATTCGCCGCGGAGAAATTGAGAACGCGCCTAAAAGTATTCTGCTTGGTTATGTACAGGAAGTTTTGTCAGAATATCAAGCGGCTCAGTCTTGAAACAGGCCTTTAAGATTACTCTTCTATCCTTCATCTCGCACGAAAAACCTGGCCGGTTGTGGTTTTTCTTTAAGACTTACGGTATCAGCAATTGCCCATTCATCTCACAACATAGGCCACTTTACACGGGCGGATAACCCAAGTAGCTGTACTCGGGGAGAAAATCCGTCAGGAGAATGGTGTTGATGTCCCAGTAAAATTAATTGAAATTAGTTAACGGATTGATTGAAACCTTGAAGGTTTACGCCCGTATATCCTAGTAATGTGCAAAAAAGAACAATATGCGGCAACGGAATAATCTCGAGGAGAAAATGGGTAAGAAAGTCAATTCAAGTGGACAATTGGCTGCGAACATTACAAAATCAGCCAGTAAACAGACGTATTACACGATCCGCTTGTTTGCAGATAGAGATCGCGTGGCAGACGCGTATCGGGCGTACGGATATTTTCGGTGGGTGGACGATGTCATCGATGGCGAATTAGGCTCGAGCGTTGACAGAATTGCTTTCATCAATCGCCAGAAGTCTTTATTGGAGTCTTGTTATCGTGGCGAGAGTCCAGGTGCTCTGTGTGCCGAAGAATGGATGCTGGTAGACCTTGTTCGCAATGATTCGGAGAAGAACAGCGGATTGCAAACTTACCTGCGCAACATGATGGACGTGATGATATTCGACGCAAAACGTCGTGGAGAGGTCATCTCGCAGGTGGAGTTGTTCGAGTATTCGCATAAGTTGGCGAAGGCGGTTACGGAAGCGATATATTATTTCATTGGGCATGATGACTTGTCCTTCTGCCATGAAGCACGCTATATGGCGGTAACTGCCGCGCACATCACGCACATGTTGAGGGATGCGATGGAAGATGTGGAGGCTGGGTACTTTAATATTCCGCATGAAGTTCTCGCGGCGCATGGAATCTCACCGCAGAGTGTGCAAAGCCAGGTGTATCGTGAGTGGGTGTGCGAAAGAGCCCAATTGGCGCGAGGTTATTTTAAGTTGGGACACGAATGTACTTCCAAAGTGAAGAATTGGCGTTGCCGGCTGGCTGGTTATGCTTATACGGCGCGCTTCGAGTGGATGTTGAATACCATCGAACGTGATAACTATTGCCTGCGTTCTGGTTACCCTGAACGAAAGAGTCTGTGGGCTGGCTTGTGGATGGGCTGGTCGGCGTTGACATCCATGTTTGATTCACTGCGGATCAAAACCGAACCACGCAAACCGACTCCGCAACCTGTTCGAGTTGATAAAAGATGAACTGATGTTACATACCGTCCCGAAGGCTTCTCGATAGCGAACAGTTGATTTGTTCAAATCTTTGGGGCGTTCTTACAAGGCAAGCGATGAAAACAAAAAACGTAATTGTGATCGGGGCCGGCATTGGTGGATTGACCGCTGCAATCCATTTGGCAAAATACGGTTTGCATGTGACGGTGGTTGAGAAGAACGCCCGCCCAGGTGGACGCTGTGATCGTATCAGTCGTGATGGACATCATTTCGATACGGGTCCCACATTGCTGGTCATGCCTCTGCTGTATGAAGCGGAGTTTGCTGCCTTGGGCACATCCATGCAAGAGATGTTGGACTTGCAACGTGTGGACCCGACCTATCATCTGGTCTTCGATAACGGCAGTCAACTTGCACTTACATCCGATATGAAATCCATGCAGGATCAAATGGAACAGATCGAGTCGGGAAGTTTCCAGGGTCTCTTGCGTTACATGAGCGAGGGACATCGTCACTATCATCTCGGCATTGAAAAACTTGTTCGTCCTGATTTCCGCAAGGCGTCCGATTTTTTCAAACTCAGCAACCTGCCTCTCCTCCATCAAGTCAAGCCACTTATAAAACATTACGCCAACATGTCGCACTACTTCAACGACCCGCGCCTCAAAGCTGCATTTACGTTTCAAGATGTGTACATGGGGTTGAGTCCGTTTGAAGCACCCGCCACATTTTCGATGATGCCCTACACCGAACTTGCGCACGGCGTTTGGTACCCACACGGCGGCATGTATCAAATCGTCGAGGCGCTCATGTCTTTGGCGCGCAAGGCTGGGGTGGAGTTCACCTTCAATTCGTCGGTGGAGCAGGTCGAAGTCAATGGGAGAAGCGCACACGGCGCCATCATCAACGGTCAACGAATGAGTGCGGATGTCGTCCTCGCCAACGCCGATCTCCCGTACGTCTATCGAAATCTTTTGCCGCAGGATGGGCAGGCGGAGAAACTTTCCCGCAAACGTTACTCGTGTTCGGTCATCAGTTTTTTCTGGGGGATGGATCGGAGGTACGAGACACTTGCCCCGCACACGCTCTTCCTTGCGAGTGATTACCGCGAGAACTTTGAACGCATCATTCGTGACCTGAGTCTGCCCGTCAATCCCAGTCTTTACATCCACGCCCCAGCCCGACTCGACACAAGCATGGCACCGCAGGGACAGGATACTTTGATTGCCATCGTACCTGTTGGTCATATGTCCGAGAACGAAGAACAAGATTGGGCTGAACTGCGCAATGAAGCACGCAAGCATGTCTTCCGCCGTTTAGCGAGCGTAGGCATCACTGATCTTGAATCACATATCAAATTCGAGACGACATTCACTCCGCTTTCATGGCGCAAACGCTATAACCTGATGAAGGGTTCCACGCACGGGCTGTGCCACAACTTGACTCAGTTGGGATACTTTCGTCCTGATAACCGTCATTCGCAATATCACAATCTTTATTTCACTGGCGCAAGCACCCGCCCAGGGACGGGAATGCCAACAGCAATGGTCTCTGGTCGCCAGTCTGCGCAAAGGATTATGGATGATCTGGCTGTGTAGGTTCAATCCTGTTCACTGGTTT
Organism: uncultured Anaerolinea sp.; assembly: GCA_964511765.1. Lineage (GTDB taxonomy): Bacteria > Chloroflexota > Anaerolineae > Anaerolineales > Villigracilaceae > Villigracilis. The sequence continues at coordinate 76,023 of CAZEGE010000002.1, read as the reverse complement.
GCATGTTTTGTATAGACCCGGAACATGGTGTTATAAAAGTTCATAATTCAAGAGAAAGTGATGTCTAATGTCTGCAAAAACCATCTGCCATCGTATGAAAAGTCTCAATGCCCGCCAAAATTCCGTAGAATAGTTGTAGTCTAATCCACTCACCTGATAGCCTGCAATTTTGTAATTACTCCGTAGCGCCCCTCCATTGACGAACGTAAGTGAAGGGGCGCTGTCATTTAATCACCCAAATATTGCGAGATGAGCATGTCATAGTTGGCAGTGACTTTGAAACCTTTGACTGCAAGTTTTTTTCTTGTGTCAAATGGAACTTCGCCGTGCTGAAGCAGGGAGAGCACTTCGGCATAATCCGCTGGATCACAAACCAGGGTGATGCGTTCGTGATTCTTCGCCGCGGCACGAATGAGCGTAACGCCGCCGATATCTATGTTCTCAATGGCATCCGCATGAGTGACATTCGGTTTGGCAATTGTCTCATCAAACGGATAGAGATTGACGGCGACAAGGTCTATATAATCCCAGCCGAGGGCAAGCAGCTCATTGTGATCAGCTTCGGTTGGACGGGCGAGCAAGCCGCCGTGAATGGCGGGATGCAATGTCTTGACACGTCCGCCAAGAATTTCAGGCGACTTGGTGTAAGCGGCAACTTCGGTAACGGATAATCCGTTTTCTTTCAGAAGTTTGGCTGTACCGCCTGAGGCGAGCAAAGTCCAGCCCAGGGAGGTAAGACCTTTGGCGAAATCGATGAGACCGGTTTTGTTATGGACGGAGAGAACAGCAGTGGGCATTGGAGGTTCCTTTTAGTAGATTATGTAACGAATGTACGGATATGCAGGACGAATACTGAGCGGTTATGTTTTTGTAATGATTTCCTTGAGCGTTTTTACCAGTAACTCATGTTCTGTTTTGTGGATACGTGTTTCAAGAGATTCCAAGGTATCGTCTGCGAAGATGGGGACAATTTCAGCGGCGAGGACGGGGCCATTATCCACGCCTTCATCGGGGACGAGGTGTACCATGACGCCTGTGTGTTTAATCTCGCCGCGCTGATAGGCAGCGAAGGCGCGTTCAATGGCGTGGATACCGGGAAAGGTATTGGGCAAAGCGGGGTGCAGGTTGACGACACGATTGGGGAAAGAGGAAAGAAAGGAAGAGGAAAGAATCCGCATCCAGCCCGCGAGGATGACGTAGACGGGTGATTTGGCAGCAACATAGCTGGCCAGACGTGTATCGTAATCGCTGCGGGATTCATTTTCAAGTTTGGGAAAATAAACTGATTCCACTCCCGTGTTTTTGGCGCGAGTGAGTCCATAAGCATCCGCTTTGCTGCTGATCACAGATACAACATTGGCGTCAAGCTCGCCTGACCCACAGGCATCGAGAATGGCTCCCAGATTGGAGCCGTTTCCAGAGATGAGAATTACTAATCGAGATGACATAAAACTCAATGATGAAACAAGCGCACGCCTGAGAAGACCATCGTCATGCCGTATTCATCGCAGGCGGTGATGACATCGACATCGCGATTGGAGCCGCCGGGTTGAAGGACGTATTTCACGCCGCTTCTGGCCCCGCGATCAATGGAATCGCGGAATGGGAAAAAGGCATCGGAGCCAAGCACGACAGCGGACATACCATCCAGCCACGCGCGTCTTTCTTCGGGCGTCAGTTGACGCGGCGTTGCTGAGAAAATATTGGCCCAGTTGGATTTTTCCGCTTCGGTGACATCGGGCTGCAGAAATTGATCAATCGCGTTGTCGCGGTCGGGACGTTTGATATCTGGCTTGAATGGCAATGCCAATACACGCGGATGCTGGCGCAGTCGCCATAAGTCTGCTTTTGCGCCTGCGAGACGAGCGCAATGCACGCGCGATTGCTGTCCCGCGCCAACGCCGATCACCTGTCCATCCACTGCATAGCAGACCGAATTGGACTGGGTGTATTTGAGCGTGATCCATGCAATTAACATATCGCGGATGGCGCTTTCGGGTAAATCCTTGTTTTTGGTGACGATGTTGGCAAAGTCTGTGTGGGCAACCGGGCGATCGTGGTGACGTTGTTCAAAAGTGATGCCAAAGATATCGCGTGTTTCGAGCGCCGGCGGCTCATAGGCAGGGTCCATTTGGACGACGGCATATTTGCCCTGTTTTTTCTTTTTGAGAATCTCCAGCGCTTCTGCTTCGTAGGCGGGCGCGATGACACCGTCAGAGACTTCGCGACTGATGAGTTTTGCGGTTGACACATCCACTGTATCGGAAAGCGCAATCCAATCGCCGAAGGAAGACATGCGGTCCACGCCGCGGGCGCGGGCGTAGGCGGTGGCAAGCGGTGACAATTCGAGATCGTCCACGAAATAGATTTTCTTGAGCACATCCGATAACGGAGTCCCAACAGCGGCTCCCGATGGGCTGACATGTTTAAATGATGCTGCAGCCGGAAGATCGATGGCGGCTTTCAACTCACGGACAAGTTGCCAGGAGTTCAACGCGTCAAGCAGGTTGATGTAACCAGGCGAGCCGTTGAGAACAGTGATCGGCAAATCCACGTCAGACTTCATGAAGACGCGGGCGGGGGCTTGCTGGGGATTGGTGCCGTAACGAAGAGGCAGAGAGGATGGCATAAGTGGATCCTTTTAATGAACGAGTTGGACTTTCTTTTCGCCTTTGACGAGTTCGCCAATGATAAAAGTTGGCTCGGAGATAAGTCTCCGGATTTCGGTGACTTTTGCCTTATCCACGATGACGATCATGCCGATGCCCATATTGAAGACGCGGTACATTTCGTCGGTGGCGATATTTCCTTTTTGCTGAATCAGTTTCCAGAGCGGTGGAGGCGTCCATCCGTCGAGATGGATGACGGCGTCAAGATCATCCGGTAGAATGCGCGGGACGTTCTCGATAAATCCGCCGCCTGTTAGATGAACAAGCGCTTTGACCAAAGACGATCGATCAAGAATGGATGAAAGAAGATTCAAGTAGGATTTGTGCGGGGCGAGAAGTGCATCCGCGAGCGAAGCGCCAAGTTCGGGGAAGGCCGTGTCAAGCGGCGTATCGGCGAAGATTTTTCGAATAAGCGAATAACCGTTCGTGTGCGGACCCGATGAGGCGAGACCAATGAGCGCATCGCCTGCTTTTAGATTCTTTCGAGGCAGGATGTTATCGCGTTCAACCAGGCCGACGATGGTTCCCGCGATGTCAAATTCATTTGGCTGATACACGCCGGGCATTTCAGCGGTCTCGCCGCCGAGCAGCGCCATGCCTGCCTCTTTGCAGGCCTCGGCCATCCCTGTCACAACTTCGGCAGTTACTTCTGGGGTTAATTTGGATGTGGCAAAGTAGTCCATAAAAAATAATGGGCGCGCGCCTTGCACGAGAATGTCATTGATGCAATGGTTGACGATATCATGACCGATGGGACGATATCGCCCCGCCTGTCCCGCCAATTTCACCTTTGTGCCGACCCCATCCGTGGAGGCAACGAGAACGGGATTGTCGAATGTTTTTAGAATGGATGCATCAAATAATCCACCAAAGGAACCGATCCCTGCAAGAACAGATGAGGTATATGTGGATCTGACAGTTTCATTTATCAAGTCAACTGTTATATTCCCTGCGTCAATGGAAACGCCTGAATCAGCATAAGACGATTCTTTCACAGCGCGATGAGCAATATCTTTGCGATACTGCCTGCCCTCGAATAAGACCTTGTCCACATTGGCATATACCCGCCTGACCGCAGACTCGATCTCATCTGACCAGGCGGTCAATCCGAACACGCGTCCGCCCGAGGTGACAACTTTGCCATTATCAAACCTCGTCCCCGCATGGAAACTAATGATGTTTGCAGGCAGAGTCTCCAATTTGACATATTTTCCGCTTTCCACTTTTTCAGGATAACCCTTACTCGCCAGCACCACACAAACCGCCGCGCCAGCCTTCCAGCGGATATCCACATCGTGAAGGGTACCGTCCACGCAGGCTTCGGCTATTTCAAGCAAATCCGTTTCAAGTAATGGAAGTACCGCCTGTGTCTCCGGGTCGCCGAAGCGACAGTTAAACTCCAATGTGCGCAGACCATTTAAAGTTAGGATAAGACCCGCATATAAGACGCCGACAAACGGAGTCCCTTCAAGTCGTAAGCCATTAATGGCAGGTCTCAAAACGGATTCTACCGCTTCGTTCATTAAGTCCGCCGTAAAGATCGGCGCGGGAGCATAGGCGCCCATTCCGCCCGTGTTCGGACCATGGTCGCCATCCAGCAAACATTTATGATCTTGCGCGGGCAGCATGGGAATGACGGTTTTGCCGTCCGTGAACGCCATCAACGAGACTTCCTGCCCACTCAGGCGTTCCTCGATGATTACCTCATTGCCGGCCTCGCCAAACGCCCTATCTATTAAAATCGATTCAAGAGTTGACCTGGCTTCATCCAGAGTCTCCGGCAGCACCACGCCTTTGCCCGCCGCCAACCCTGAGGCCTTGATCACGATTGGATAATCCACCGTCTCAAGATAAGCAATTGCATCTGCGATTTTACTGAATGCGGCATAACGCGCCGTTGCAATATTATGCCGCACCATAAAATCCTTCGCAAAGACTTTCGACGCTTCGATCTGCGCCGCGGCCCGACTCGGCCCAAAACAGCGGATTCCATCCGCTGACAGCGCATCCGTCAAACCACAGGCCAAGGGCGTTTCCGGACCAATGAGAACGAGGTCGATTTGTTTATCTTTACAAAAGCGGATAATATCCGAATGATTACTTGCATCAAGCAAAACGTTTTCACCGCAGGTCATTGTCCCTGCATTGCCGGGCGCAATATAGAGTTTACTCAAACGCGGCGACTGGGCTACTTTCCATGCAAGCGCATGTTCTCTGCCACCCGATCCAATTATCATGACATTCATAAGCATTTCCACAATCCGTATTTGATCTGTGAATCCGTTGCAAAGTCCGTTGAGTACATCACTTCATACTTTGTTCAAACCCGGTTTTCACCGTGTCAACATTGACCCGTATCGGATATTGTCCCGTAAAGCACGCCTGACAAAATCCATGCTCCGTCTGCTGCTTGACTGCGCACATCATTCCATCCAGCGATAAATAATATAAACTATCCGCCCCAACAAATTGGCCGATCTCAGCCACTGTTCTTTTGTGGGCGATCAGGTCATCGCGCTTGCCCATATCCACACCCATAAAACACGGATGCGCAATCGGTGGGCAGGTGATGGCAACATGCACTTCCTTTGCGCCTGCGTTACGCAGTAACTTAATCAGCGGACCGGTTGTGTTGCCGCGCACGATGCTGTCGTCGATCATCACCACGCGCTTATTCAAGACGTTTTCATTGATGACATTAAATTTTAGGGCCACACCGCGCTTGCGCAGTGAATCGGTCGGTTCAATGAATGTCCGTCCTACATAGCGATTTTTAATAAATCCATCGTTATACGGTATCCCGCTCACATGGGAAAATCCAATCGCCGCAGGGATGGATGAATCAGGCACGGGAATCACAACATCCGCATTGTTCAGTGAAATTCCAGCTTCGCGTGCCAGTTCTTCGCCCAGACGTTGCCGTACTTTGTGAACGCCAATCCCATCCCACACCTGATCGGGACGGGCAAAGTAAATATGTTCGAACACGCACATCGCTGAAGGCTGTACAGATGGAAGCGCCTGTGTCACGGTCAGCGCATTATTTGAAAGTTCAACGATCTCGCCAGGCTTCACATCTCGAATGGCTTCGCATCCAAGCGTTTGCAACGCGCCTGTCTCAGACGCCACTGCGTGCCCGCCGCTGGGAAGCAGACCAATGCACAGCGGACGAAATCCCCATGGGTCGCGCACCGCATAGACGCCATCGCGAGTCAAAACAACCAATGAGTATGCGCCGACCCATTTTTGCATGGCGTGCTTGATGCGCTCCTCCCACGTCGTCCCGCCGTTGCGCGCCAGCATCATCGTCATCACTTCGCTGTCAGACGAGGATGAAAGTCCAACTCCCTGACGCATCAGCTCGTCGCGTAATTCAGCAGAGTTGATCAGGTTGCCGTTATGCGCCAACGCCAACGGTCCATGCATGGTCTCGATCATAAAAGGCTGGGCATTGCGCTCCGACGATGAACCGGTGGTTGAATAGCGCGTGTGACCGATGGCATAATGCCCATTTAAGTTTGCCATCACTGTTGGCGTAAAAACCTGCGATACCAACCCAATGCCTTTGTGAATGGACATCATGCGTCCATCCGTCACGGCTATGCCTGCCGCCTCCTGCCCGCGATGTTGAAGCGCAAATAAGCCAAAGAAGGCCATGCGCGCCACGTCTTCATGCGGAGCGAAGATACCGATAACGCCGCACTCTTCTTTTGGATGATCACCTGCTAAATCAAACGTCATTCATGCCTCTTGATGGATACTGATATCATCTGCCATGATTACCTCCGCAGCCCGCTTCTGACTTGCCCCGACCTGTTCCTGTACCTCGGCATCCACCAACCCCAAAATTTTCGCCGCCAACAAGGCCGCGTTGACAGGTTCCAGCACGACCGCAGGCGCGATTCCCGAAGGCATCCTCAGCGACGAAAAGATATCCGCGCCGCCAAATGCTTCGCTCACGGGCGGGCACGCGATCACGGGAGCCTTGACTGCGCCATCGGTGAATCCGCTCAAGGCATTGCTGCGTCCCGCCACTGTGATGTAAACCTTTGGTCGCGGATCAGCCTCATATTTTTGAAGAATTTCCAGCGCATGTCCCGCTGTCTTATGTGCGGAAGCGATATGCAAAACAGTTTCCAATCCGAATTGTTTGCAGGCCTCGGATATTTTAGTGCAGTGTACCAAATCCGCTTTGGAGCCCATCAGGATAACAACCAGGGGTTTCATAATTCAATCCTTGCCTTTCGTAGATTTTCGATCAAGCGCGGCTCAACGGGATATGCGGCGGCTTCAAATTTCTTGCCCGTCAATAATTCATAGATAGTGATATACCGCTCGCTCGCCGCCGCCCATAACTCAGCAGCCATCCTGGGAGGCGTCCCATCGCCGCGATAGCCTTGTCTTGCATATTCCAAACGCACGAATTCCTTATCGAAATTTTCAGGATCTTCACCCGCACCAAAACGCTCTTCGTACGTATCCGCCTTCCAGAAGCGCGATGAATCGGGGGTATGTACTTCGTCAATCAGGACCACGCTCCCGTCGTTTGCGAGACCGAATTCATACTTCGTATCCACAAGGATCAAGCCCGCTTTGTGAGCCACTTCCTGTCCGCGTTTGAAAATTGCCAGCGCTGCACTTTGAACCTGTTTCCATGTCTTCGCATCCAGCAAACCTTTCTCCACTACTTCGGCACAAGTCAGGCGTTCATCGTGTCCCGTTATGCCGCCTTTGGTTGTAGGCGTAATGATCGGTTCAGGCAGGGCGGCATTCTTTTGTAATCCATCGGGAAAGGTATAACCATAAATTTCGCGCTCACCAAGCGAGTAGCGATACCACAACGCCGTGGATGTGACGCCCGTGATAAAGCCGCGCACGATGACTTCCACCAATAACGGATCTGCGACACGCACAACGGCGGCATTTGGGTCGGGAATGGAAATTAAGTGGTTATGAATTAAGTCCTTGGTTTGTTCGAACCACCAGGCGGATAATTGATTGAGTACCTGTCCCTTATACGGAACTCGCGCCAAAATAATGTCAAACGCGGAAAGGCGGTCGGTTGTGACGATGAGTCTTTCTCCATTGGCGAGATCGTACCAATCGCGCACCTTGCCCGAAGTCTTTCCTGCCAAAGGCAAATCCGTTTCATTCAATGCCTGGGGAAGAAGTTTGACAAGTTCATCTCTTGAAATCATTTGTTTCTCCGTTATTCATGTATAGGTGACCGTCATTTCGCAAGTGACTGTCACCTTGATTTATAGGTTGCTTGCATATTTCACGCCAGTTTGGAACAAAGCCAAACCGCTATGACCATTCACTCCGCGCGTCCAGTTCGGATGTTGATATGAGTGGATATGATTCTCCGGGTGCGGCATCAATCCCAACACATTGCCTTGCGGATTGCAAATACCTGCTATATCGAGAACGGAGCCGTTTGGGTTGGCGGGATATTTTCCATCAGCAGATGAACCATCTGTGTGAATATAGGTGAGGGCGATTTGATCGTTGGCCCTAAAAGATGAAAGCGGAAAGAGGTCGGTTGTTTGGAAATTGCCTTCGCCGTGCGCGACGGGACATTCGATTAAATCATTCAAATCTTTTGTCCAAATGCATGTTTGGGAAACAGGTTTAAGCGTTACCCAGCGGCATTCGAAGCGACCTTGTTGGTTAAAGGTCAATGTGATTAATATGTCGTTGCGAGCTGCCGGTTCTGTGGTGGGTGTGGCAACCTTCTCTTGTTCGGAAGTCTTTCGTTTAACAGAAGATTGTTTTGTTGGGAAGCGCACTCTGCTCGCAACGAGATTGTTACCAGGCAATACTCCCGAATTCACCAACGCCTGAAAGCCGTTACAAATGCCAATGACAGGTTTTCCCGCGCCGATAAATTGATTGATTTCATCCACAAAATAGGCATTCAAATCAATGGCAAGCAATTTGCCTGCGCCGAGTGCATCGGCATAGGAAAATCCGCCTGGGAGGATAAGCATTTGGTAATCACTGAAATGTTTCTTTCCCGCACGCAGATGATTGAGCGGCACACCATCGGGGTCGGCGCCTGCCAACATCAGGGCTTCAGCTACGTCGTAATCACGGTTCGTTCCGCGGGCTTGTAAGATCAGGGCTTTTGGTTTCATGGGTTAGAGGATTAGGCGGGAGTGTTGAAGGCTTTGGCAAGCTCGCTGACTGGGATAGCAACATGATCAAATCGTAGAACAGGATCGGTTGTTACGCCTCCGATTTTGACAAGTGGTAAGTCTTTGAAAATCGACTCAAGCGCAACAATGTTTGCCGAAGCAACCTCAACGAGCAGACAGCCTGTCGTTTCGCCGAACAGGATGCGGGCAGTCTGAAGCGGGGGGATGTCGAGGGTTAGATCGAGGCCGAGGTGTCCGCCGATGCACATTTCCGCGGCGGCAACTGCCAATCCGCCTTCAGATAGATCGTGGCAGGAACGGATTAATTTTGTTTTGATGGCTTGATGTAATGCTTTGTAAACCTGCGGAGTGATGTCATTTACATCTGGCACGGGTTCGTTTTCGATTCGAGAAGCGATCATTGCAAAATGCGAGCCGCCGAATGTGGGTGAAAATTTCCCAACAAGATAAAGTTCATTGCCCGCTTCCTTCAAATCCATGGTTACGGCCTTGGTGACGTCTCTCATCACGCCGATGGACGAGATCAACAATGTGGGCGGAATGGCGTGGCGTCGATCGTCGGTGCCCATGTATTCGTTGTTGAGCGAATCTTTGCCGCTGATAAACGGCGTGTGATAAAGCAAGGCCGCGTCGTGACAACCGCGCGCGGCCTCCACAAGCGAACCGAGAGTTGCAGGGTTAAGCGGATCGCCCCAGCAGAAGTTGTCGAGAAGTGCAATTCGTTCAGGGTCAGAGCCGACAGCCACCAGATTGCGGACGGCTTCATCTACAATGGCGAGCGCCATGCGATAGGCGTCACGTTTTCCATATTCAGGATTGATGCCGTTGGCTAGCGCGATACCCGCCAGACCTTGCACGCCGAGAGGATGAATAACACTTGCATCGGATGGCGCATCCGCCTCAACGCCGGTCAGCGGTTTGACTACGGTGCCGCCTTGAACTTCATGGTCATAGGTTCTAATTACAGATGCCTTGCTGGCTATATTGGGATGGGAAAGAAGTTGAAGCAAGAAATTCGGTAATTGGTGATCGGATATCAGGAAGTTTTCCTGATTACCTATTACCTGATCGCTAATTACCGCCTTTAGCTGCCTTTGTGGTTTGCCCTCATGTAAAAATTCATTGTCCAGATCAACAACAACCTGGCCCGCATAACGCACGACCAGCCGATGGGCACCGGTAAATTCTCCAATATCTGTTAACTCTGTATCGTAGGTATCACACAACTCTTGAAGACTCGCGAGGTGCTCAGGCGGAACCGCGAGCACCATGCGTTCCTGCGCTTCGGAGAGCCAGATCTCCCATGGGGCAAGACCCGCATATTTCAAGCGGACATGCTGAAGTTCAACATCTGCGCCGCTAGTGGAAGCCATCTCGCCGACCGCCGATGAAAGTCCGCCTGCGCCGCAATCTGTGATGGCGTTATAAATGCGTAAGTCGCGTGCACGGACGATGACGTCGATCAATCCTTTTTCGGTGATCGGGTCGCCGATTTGAACAGACGCCCCCGCGACCTCGCCGGTTTGCGCATCCATTGTCATGGAGGAGAAGGTCGCGCCTCGCAAACCGTCACGGCCTGTTTGCCCGCCAAGTACAATGACTCGGTCTCCTTTTTGTGGATTGCGGACATGCAATCCCTTGGGAGCGATGCCGACACATCCGCAAAATACCAACGGGTTGGCTGTGTAGCCTTCGTCAAAAAGGATTGCGCCGTTGATCGTCGGGATGCCGATCTTGTTGCCATAATCCTGCACGCCTGCCACCACGCCAGACATCACACGGCGAGGATGAAGCACGCCTTGCGGGAGTTGGTCGAAGGTGAGGTTTTGCGGACCAAAGCACAGGATATCTGTGTTGGCAATCGGTTTATGCGAGACGCCCAGCACATCGCGTATCACACCGCCGACGCCTGTATTCGCTCCGCCGAACGGTTCAATCGCCGACGGGTGGTTGTGCGTCTCCACTTTGAATGAGACTTCGGTCTCATCATCAAGCTCAATAATGCCCGCATTGTCCACAAAGGCGGACAAGACCCAGGGGACGTTAATTTCGTCGGTGGCGGATTTGAGATATGTTTTTAAGATTGAGTTGATTTCCCGCCCATCATCGAGTTCAATATTTGCTTTAAATGTTTTGTGACCACAATGCTCGCTCCATGTTTGAGCGATTGTCTCAAACTCCACATCGGTCAGGTCGCGGTTTTCTGTGATGCAATAATTTTGAATAGCCCTCATCTCTGCCAGATCAAGCGCAGCCCGACGGTCCCTGGATAGGGTGAGTAATTGACCGTCATTTAATTCGCACACAGGAATAACTGCCACTTCTCCGCTGGAGGCTGCATCGAGCGGAAAGGAAGGCTGAATCTCGCCAATGGTCCAGTGTTGAATGGTCGAATTAGCGAGCAGGCGTTGAGAAAGTTGGGCAGCGGTTTCGCGGATGGAAGCGGACGGATCGAATTGAAGTAAAAAGCGCTGGCCTGTGGCAACACGGTGAATTCCGCCGATGCCGACTTCACGAGCGGCGCGGGTGATTTCATGAGCAACTGGATCGGTAACGCCTGGGCGCGGGGAAACTTCCACTATAACGGTATCAGGCCTGGGGACGAAGCGAGGGGCAGGTAATTCCGCCCAGGTAGCGGATTGGGTCACAGGGTCCGTTAAAAGTTTGAGGGCCAATTGTTGCAATTCTTCCTGCGACAATTGGCCCTCGATAAAGTACAAATCCTGGCACTCGATCCTTTTTAGATCTTGAAATCCTAATGCTTGCGCATCGGAAAGGTATCTCGCTGAACGAGGATCGAAGTGGGTGAAGCGAACGACAAAACGATGGATGCTCATGAGCTTGTCTCTATGAAATCGGAGCGATTGTACATCAGCAAAGTTGTCTAGTCAATGTGTTTCTTTTTTAATTACACCATCAGATGATGTGTATCCCTTCCTTGTTCTAATTGGTTAATTACTTGCCAAATCTCCTTGACGTTGGTATACTGCCAACCAATATGAATTCAATGTTCGCGCACAATCATCATGCCCATCATCACAAGCCCCCCAAAGGCCGGGAGATTCTCTGCGCGTACCTGAATTAGGTTAATAGGATAGTGTGCATTGTTTCACCAAACCCCGGTCATTGACCGGGGTTTTTGTTTGCATTCATCATTTTACTTTAAGGATCAAGCCATGCTTTCACAACAAAAGATCATTCGACTCTCTCTCCCTTCCAAGGGACGCCTCGAAAGCGGCGCACTGGACTTTCTCTCCGCGGCTGGATTGCGCGTGTTCAAACCCAATCCGCGCCAATACCAGGCTGAGATTCCTGCGCTGCCGGATCTGGGCGTCATTTTTCAGCGTCCAGGCGATATCGTGGTCAGTGTGCGCCAGGGCAGCATTGACTTTGGCATCACGGGTCTGGATATGATCGAAGAAAAACGCGGTGACAATGGCGATATCCTGATCCTGCATGATACGCTCGGTTTTGGAAGCTGCGCTCTGACCTTGGCAATTCCAGAAACCTGGGAAACAGTTACAGACATTGCGTCACTCAAAGAGTTTTCTGCATCCTTAAAAACCCCAATTCGGGTGGCAACGAAATTCCCGGTCCTGACCGAACGTTTTCTCAATCAACATAATATTGCCCACTCACTGATCGCTGCCGAGGGCACGCTCGAGAGTGCGCCCACCATCGGCTATGCCGATATGATCTCTGACCTGGTCTCCTCCGGACAAACTTTATTGGACAATCGCCTGCGCCCTTTATCTGATGGTGTTATCCAGCGTTCGCAAGCCGTGTTGATCGCAAATCGCAAAGCCCTGGGAACCCGTCCCGAGGTGCTTGAGATGGCGCGTCGTTTGCTTGAATATATCGAAGCCCACATGCGCGCCAAGGATAATTTGCTGGTCATTGCAAACATGCGCGGTGAAAGCCCTGAAGTCATTGCCCAAAAAATATTCACGCAAACCAGTGTCGGCGGCTTGCAGGGGCCAACCATCAGTCCAATTGGCGTGCGCGAGGGGACGCCAAACTGGTATTCAGTCACGGTCGTAGTACGTCGCGACCACTTGCCTCAGGCCATCTCTGAACTGCGTTTCATTGGCGGCAGCGGCATCATTGTTTCGCCCATCACTTATATTTTTGAAGAAGAGCCGCCGCGTTACAACGCCATGCTCAGAGCCCTCGAATAGGAGTCCAGCATGCTCAAACAATACGACCCTCAAACCGCAAAACAAACCATCCTCAAACGCACCCCGCCGGATGAGTTCCCCGTCAGCCAACGCGTGTTGGATGGGATTGCAAATCTCTTTGGCGAAGCGCTGACGCCGGAGCAGGCCGTCTCTCGGATTTTAAAAGACGTGCGGATGAATGGCGACTCTGCGCTTCAAAAATGGACTCACACCCTCGATTCAATCGACCTTCAACCTGCTCCCGTTTCGAAGGACTTAATTCAGGCTGCATTTGACTCGCTTGCGCCCGAAAAAAATATCGCGCTCGAAAAAGCCGCCGCGCGCATCGAATCCTTTCACCGCCGCCAGCCGTTGACATCGTGGTTCACCAACGAACTTGGCGGCACATTGGGACAGATCATCCGTCCAATTCAACGCGTGGGGTTATATGTTCCCGGCGGGACGGCACCGCTCCCGTCCACGGTATTGATGAGCGCCATCCCCGCCCGCGTGGCGGGCGTGAGAGAGATCATTGTTGTCACGCCTCCCAATCGTTCTCTTGCGGATAAAAACCCGCCCGTTGATCCAATGATTCTTGCAGCCTGCGCCATCGCCGGCGTGGACAAGGTTTATCTACTCGGCGGCGCGCAGGCAATTGCCGCACTGGCCTATGGTACGGAAACTATTCCGTCAGTTGATAAGATCTTCGGCCCCGGTAATTTATTTGTCACACTTGCAAAGCGACAGGTCTATGGCGTGGTTGGCATTGACGGCTTGGCGGGTCCAACCGAAACCGTGGTAATCGCGGATGAATTTGCGAACCCCGCCTGGGTTGCAGCGGATTTATTGGCGCAGGCCGAACATGATTTCCTGGCCTCAGCCATTTTACTGACCCCGGCGCAGGCATTGATAGGCGAGGTGCGAATCCAGATCGCGCAGCAAATCGAACAACGCGGGCGGGGGGATATTATTTCCGCTTCGCTTGAGACTCGCGGAGGTGCGGTGCTCACTCGCGATTTGGATCAAGCCGTGCAATTGGCAAATGATTATGCTCCCGAACATCTTGCGTTATCGGTTCGCGATCCCTGGCGCTGGGTTGAAAAAGTCAATCACGCGGGCGGTGTATTTGTCGGCGAAAACTCCTTTGAGGTGCTTGGCGACTATCTTGCGGGGCCCAGTCACGTCATGCCGACGGGCGGCTCTGCCCGTTTCGCTTCCCCGCTCAATGTGTGGGACTTTGTAAAAATCGTCAGTCTGGTGGCGTTGGATGAAAATACCGCGCAAGCTATCGGTCCGATTGCGGCGGAGATTGCAGAGTCCGAGGGCCTGGATGCACATGCCAACGCCGCGTTGATTCGGCTGGAGAGGCCTGCATGAAAATCCGCGCTCACCTCGAATCGCTCCCACCTTATACACCCATTGAACCGTTTGAAGTTTTATCTGCGCGGCTTGGGCGAAGCCCGGATCAAATCATCAAGATGGACGCGAACGAAAATCCTTATGGACTTTTGCCCGCGGCGCGCGAAGCGCTTGGACGTTTGGACTTCCCTCATATTTATCCCGACCCCGAAAGCCGCGCGTTGCGGACTTTGCTCGCAGAGTTCACTCGCGTCCCTGCAGAATATCTGCTCGCTGGTTCAGGCGCGGACGAGTTGATTGACCTGTTGATGCGCCTTTTTCTGGAGCCGAATGATTGCATCCTTTCATGCCCGCCTACGTTTGGCATGTATGCCTTCGACGCGGAACTTAACGCGGCGCGCTGTATCGAAGTCCCGCGCCGCGCAGATTTTTCGCTCGATATGGAATCCATCCGCAAGGGAGTGGAAACTTATCGTCCCAAGATGTTCTTCATCACATCGCCTAACAATCCAGATGGTTCCTTGATTGATCCAAAGACGATGGATGAATTGCTGTCCCTGCCCACGTTGGTCGTATTGGATGAAGCCTATATTGAATTTGCAGGCGAGAATCTAGGCTCAAACCTGAGCCGCATTCGCGAAGTTCCGTCGCGCGAAAATCTTGTTGTGCTGCGAACCTTTAGTAAGTGGGCAGGGTTGGCTGGCTTGCGGATTGGATACGGTGCGTTTCCCCTTTGGTTGATGCCGACCTTATGGAAGTCCAAACAGCCGTACAACGTCAATGTGGCGGCAAGTGTGGCGGCGCAAATTTCGTTGGAACATGTGGATGAATTGGAAGAAGTTGTCCTTCGCTTGAAAAATGAACGGACACGCCTGTTTGCGGCCTTGCAGGAGATTCCTTTTTTGAAACCATATCCCACGCAATCGAATTTCATTTTATGTCGGATTGTGGAACGCGATGCGGCTGGACTCAAAACGAGACTGGCGCAGGAGTATGGAATTTTTGTCCGTTATTTCAACAAACCCGGCTTGCGCGACCATATTCGTATCAGTGTCGGCAGACCGCAGGATACGGATGCGTTGTTGAAGGCGTTGAAAAGCATATGAAATATTCGGCGGTAGAGACGCTTCGCTACGCTCAGGGTGACATTTTGAGATGACTTGTAAAATATATTATGTAACCTGTTGATTTCGATATAGTGGACGAACACCGTCTACTCAACCAACGGTGATTGAAGGAAGTAAGGAGCAAACATGAGGACATCTGAAATATCACGTCAGACAAAAGAAACACAAATTGCGATCAAACTGAGCCTGGATGGTACTGGCAAACATGAAATATCCACAGGCGTTGGCTTTCTCGACCACATGCTGACTCACCTTGCCGTCCACGGGTTGTTTGATTTGTCCGTGCAGGCAAACGGAGATTTGCATATTGACACCCATCATACCGTCGAAGATGTCGCGCTCGCGTTGGGGCAATCTTTCGACAAAGCGCTTGGCGACCGCAGGGGCATCATCCGCATGGCTGATTGCTTCGCGCCGATGGACGAAACGTTGGCGCATGTCGTAATTGATTTGTCGGGACGTCCATACGCGGTCATTCAGGCGGAATGGCACACTCCGTATGTTGGCAATATCCCAACCACGTTATTTCCGCATTTCTTTGAGTCATTTGCCGTGACGGCGCGTTGCAACTTACATGCGCGCGTCTTATATGGACGCGACGATCACCACCAGGCAGAAGCGCTATTCAAAGCATGGGCGCGCGCGCTGGATATTGCCACGCAAATTGACCCGCGTCGCGCGGGAGTGATCCCATCCACAAAAGGGATGTTGTAGTACGCTCCCTGATAAACACGAAGGAAAGAACAATGAAAGATGTCATTTTGATTGACGCTGGCACCGGCAATCTCCGTTCTGTGCAAAAAGCGTTGGAGAACATCGGCGCGAAGGTCACGCGCACAGATGACCCGCAGAAAGTTTTGTCGGGCAAACGCGTGGTCTTGCCTGGTGTGGGCGCGTTCGGTGATTTCATGTCTGGTCTGCGACTGCGCGGACTTGAAGATGCCGTCAAAGGGATTGCAATGCGCGGCGTCCCTTTGCTTGGGATATGTGTCGGGATGCAGGCATTGTTTGAGGTCGGGGAAGAGATGGGCGAGCACGCAGGGCTTGGTCTGCTGGCGGGCAAGGTTGTGCGGTTTGCAGAGTCGCTGTCAGTGAAGATTCCGCATACGGGGTGGAATCAAGTTGAGGTCAAGAAAGACGTGTCGCTCTTTAATCAGGTAAATGACGGGGCGTATGTTTATTTCAATCACTCGTATTATTGTCAGCCGTGGAATTCATCCGATGTGATTGGGACAACCGATTATGGTTTAACTTATGCGTGCGCCGTTCAGCGCGAAAATATTTTCGGTGTGCAATTTCATCCTGAAAAAAGCCAGGCGCTGGGTTTGCAGATTTTAAATAACTTTTTGGAGGCGGCATGAGTTTTACAATTTATCCCGCGATTGACCTGCGCGGCGGCAAAGTGGTGCGCTTGAAGGAGGGCGACCCAGCGCGCATGACTGCATATAGCGATGACCCCGCGGAGACGGCGCGGCGTTGGTTGGATGCGGGCGCACGCTGGCTGCATGTGGTGAATCTCGATGGTGCGTTTGGCGAGAGTGATGATAAGAATCGTGTCGCGCTTGAATCAATTTTGAAACTTGGTGCACAGGTGCAATTCGGCGGCGGGATGCGTTCGCCGGATGCGATTGAGCGTGCAATTGAGTTGGGCGTGAGCCGCGTGGTACTCGGCACGATTGCAATTGAAGACCCTGAGGTGGTTGCGAATGCGTTGAAAAAATTTGGCACGGATAAAATTGCTGTTGGAATCGACGCGCGCGATGGGCTTGTGCGCGTGCGCGGTTGGAAGGAGGACAGCAGAATTGTCGCCACGGATTTGGCGCTTCAAATGCGGACCATCGGGCTGGGTACTGTTATCTTTACAGATGTCAGCAGGGACGGGTTGGGCAGCGGGTTGAATATTCCATCCACCCGCGAGTTGGCCGATGTCAGTGGACTCGCCGTGATCGCTTCGGGCGGCGTGCATACATTGGATGATGTAATCGCGGCGCGTAAAGCGAAACTGGCCGGCGTAATCATCGGGCGCGCGTTGTACGAAGGGACGATTGAATTGAAAATTGCGATGGAGATGCGAGGGCAAGAGTAAAAAATTAAGCTTTAGCAAAGAGAACAAATTGAGCAATGAAATAAGTCATAACCGCGATGGAAAGAGCGACATTACCTGGGATTGATGTCAATCCCAGGTAGCTGGAGTATTGCAATGAAGCTAGATATATCAACAGGCCGACAACAATAGAAATGATCAGAGCCTTTCTTTGAATAAGTTGTCCGTGAGAGTCGCGGCGCAAAGGATATAGAGGAGTGCTCAAGTCGATACTGAACCAGCCGCTGTGCAGGTAGAGCAAAAACATCCCAAAGAATACAGCTGTCAGGAGAACAGCTTTCCAGGAGAAACCCGCCATCAGTATGGAAAAAGAGGCGCTTAGAATAGCCCTTGAAATATAGTAGGGTAAAAATACTTTTTTCATATGTTATTCTCCTGTAACCAAAAAATTTGTTCAATGGGAACACCTAATGCTTTGCTGATACGCAAAGCTGTCTCGATGGTTGGAATAAAATGTCCTTTTTCAATCGAGATAATCGACACTCTTGCGACTCCAACAAGTACAGCTAGCTCAGCTTGGGTTATTCCCAGTTCTGTACGAATCTCTTTGATATTATTTCCTACGCTTTTATGGGCCATAATGTAAAGTATACTTAACATCCAGTAAAATGTCAAGTGTACTTAACATTAACCTTCATCAAGTATTGGAAACAAGAAACATATTGTGCAGAGTAATACAGCGCCTCGCAAACCGTTCGATGCTTCTTTATAAGGAGATACTTTATGTTAGCAAAGCGAATCATCCCATGTCTCGATATCAAGGATGGGCGCGTGGTTAAGGGCGTAAACTTTGTCAACTTGCGCGATGCAGGCGACCCTGTTGAACAGGCGCGTCTTTACGATGAGCAAGGCGCGGACGAATTGGTCTTTCTCGATATTTCAGCGACGCAGGAGGGACGCAGGACAACGCTTGAATTGGTCGGGCGCGTGGCGGATACGGTCTTCATGCCGTTGACTGTCGGGGGCGGAATCCGAGCAGTGGACGATATGCGTAACCTGCTCTTGGCTGGTGCGGATAAGGTCAGTGTCAATTCGGCGGCGGTGAAGAAACCCGAACTTTTATCCGAAGGCGCATCACGTTTTGGCGCGCAATGTATCGTGCTGGCAATTGACGCGCGGCGGCGCGATTCGGGCTGGGAAGTCTATGTCAATGGCGGACGCATTCCAACGGGGTTGGATGCAGTTGAATGGGCGATGCGCGGCGTGGATCTCGGCGCGGGTGAAATTCTGCTTACCAGCATGGACGCCGACGGCACGCTCGCAGGTTATAACCTCGAATTGACGCGCGCCATCGCGGAAGCTGTGTCTGTGCCGGTCATCGCTTCGGGCGGCGCGGGAACCGTATCCCATTTTGCAAAGGTGTTGACCGAGGGCAAAGCGGATGCCGCCTTGGCGGCGTCGCTGTTCCATGATGGGAAGTTGAGGATCTCTGAGTTGAAGAGTGAGTTGAAATCACTGAACATTCCGATCAGGATGTGAACATTTCAATATTAAAACGTTGGAGGAAACCAATGCAGGAATTTCAGCCTACAATTAAATTTGATGTCAATGGACTCATCCCTGCCATAGTGCAGGACGCGAATACAAATGAAGTGCTGATGCTGGCGTATATGAATGAAGAATCGCTGCAACTCACATTGGAAAAAGGCGAGACGTATTTCTGGTCACGCAGTCGCGGCGAATTATGGCATAAGGGAGCAACCTCGGGAAACATTCAAAGCGTAGTTGATGTCCTCCTGGATTGCGATGCGGACACTTTACTAATTCGTGTTCAACCGGCAGGCCCCGCCTGTCACACGGGAAACCAAACTTGTTTTTATCGTGTATATAGACCCTAAAGGTTTTTAAAACCTTTAGGGTCTCAGTCATGGAGAGAACCAATGAGCATTCAACGGCTGTTTGACATTATTGAAGATCGCAAGAATAACCCTACCGAAAAATCGTATACATCCAGTCTCTTCGCAGAGGGTTTACCAAAGATCGCGCAGAAAGTTGGCGAGGAAGGGACGGAGGTTGTTGTTGCCGCGCTCGTACAGGACAACCAGCGGCTCATCGAAGAAGTTGCCGACCTGACTTTTCACACTCTCGTGCTTCTTTCAGCGCGCGGACTTACGCCCGCAGACATCATCGCCGAATTGGAAAAACGCCACAAATGATAAAAATAATTCTGCTCGATATCGATGGCGTACTCGTGCATCCTGGCGGTTATCGCGCGGCATTACGCGCCACGTTTAATCATTTCATCAACTTAATGGGCTTGCCGGATGTTGACATTCCTGAAGACACCCTTACAGGGTTGGAGAAAAGGGGAATCAGCAGTGAATGGGACATGGTTCCGCTCCTGCTCGCTTCTTTATGGACCGATATCCTGTCGCACCGACCCATGCAGAATTTGCCCTCGGATGTTTCCCTCGCCGCCATGGAAATCGGCAAACATCTAAATGGATACATGCCATCAAAGATCATGATCCCTGAGTTTGAGTTGGTTCCCGTCCAATATCCCGCAGAGTCCGCTTTGCAGGGCGGGTGTTTTCCTTTCATCCCCATGGATTTGCGAAGAAGCCTTCTGCATGATTCACGCAACGTCCGTGACTCACAGATCATACGGATCTTTCAACATTATTCGCTGGGCAGCCGCATGTTTAGTCAGACCTATAACCTGCCCGTAGAAGTTGAAACGGAATCCTTTTTACTTATACATGACCGTTCCAACATCACTGCTGCGGTCCGCGCCGAACTGCGCCAACCCGGAATACATCTGGCGGCATTTACTGCGCGCCCGTCTGCGCCGCCGCGCGAGGTTAACGACTCGCATCTCGGTTATGCGCTTGAAGCTGAACTTGCCCTGGAACTTGTCGGGCTTCCCGATATTCCATTAATCGCACTTGGGAAATTGCAATATCTTGCCTCTCAATATGGGTTTGACCCTGTCACATTATTGAAGCCTTCACCGGTGCAGGCGTTGGCGGCTATTGCTGCGGCAGTGACCGGTGATGAGTGGGCGGCATTGCAATCCGCTTGTGATTGGGTTCAGACAGGACAAATCAAAGGCGCTCTTGCAGAACTGCCGCACGCGTTTGAATTATTGGTAGTGGAAGATACCCTGGGGGGAATCCGGTCGACCCGTGAGGCCGGACAAGTATTAAGAACATCCGGATTGGACGTAACCACACATGCCCTCGGACTGACTTATGGAAGCACGGCCAAGGCAGAGGCATTTGTACAAGCGGGGGTGGTCTGTTTTGAAAATTGGGAAGCGTTGATGAAATCCAAATTCTTTGGCAGTGCGCTATAAAAAACCGTCGCACCTGGGACAGGCCGAAGTAACATATGATTTGGCTTGATAAGTGTTTGAGCTGAAAAATCAGGATAAAGTTCTTCTTCCCCCTATCTCAATCAGCGTAAGTTAACGGAAATTGTATCTATCGGATCAAGGGTATAGTGGATTTCCTCTCCCGGCTCAACCCAAAGTGGTGGAACGATGGAGCCCCCGATGATGACTTCGCCTGCGCGCAGTGTTTCACCCAACATGGAAAGAAGATCGGCGACATGACTCACGGTGTCGATGATGTCGCCTGTCAATGCCTGCAGTTCTGTAACAGGGGGCAATTCCTGCCCATTACGGGAGATGCGGCCGGTCAGTCCATTCAATACACAGCCCGCGCGTGAGGAATCGGTGCGGCCCAAAATGATATGCCTGTTGTAAATATTCCCCGCCAGGATTGCCTCCACATCGTCGGGTGGAAAATGCACATCCGCAAGTTCAATCGCGGGTCCGAGTGAAGCGACAGCCTCCCGCGTCCTTTCGCGGTCCGACCCTTCAGTCAAATCTTTACCCATGGTGACGGCAATCTCAGGTTCCATGGCTGGTTTCGTCCAACCCGCGAGGGAGACCGTTGCGTTTGAGGGGAGGAGCGTTTTATCGGTCAGGAACCCGATCAGGGGCGCGTCGAGGCGCAGGCGTTCCAGCGCGGCTGGCGCGCCGAAGCCAACTTTCCATCCAATGGATTTTTCGCCTGCATTCAGGCAATCCCGTCGAAGGCGTAATTGTTTTTCCATGCCGCGCAGGATGCGCGGATCATCGATGGGCTTACTCATGATGATGGGAATGAACATCTTCATTTGAGACTTCGTAGCCAGCCGATTCCAAGGAACCTGCGCCGCTCCAGCCCCAAACCAGAATTACTTCATCATCCGATGTGTTATCGAAACCATGCCAGTGACCGCGTGTCGTGTACACGACATCGCCCTCGCCCGCAGGCTCGTTTCCTTCATCGGTATAGATTTCGCCCTTGCCTTTTATCACCAGCAAAAATTCTTCCGCATGGAAGTGGCGATGACGGTCATGGCGCGCACCAGGCGGCAGGACTGTCCAGCCAAGCACCAGTTTATCTGAGTTGGCGGTTTTCTCGTCGATCAAAAACTGGACTTGCATGTTGATCCAGCCGTCTCTGGGCGAAAGCCCTTCGACGTAAGGTACGTCGCGCAGATTGGTTCGATAAGGTTTCATTTGGATATTCCTCCTAACATGCGATATACCTGATGTGCCGTCACAAAGTCGTGGTGGTCAATACCGAGGCCGCGACAGGCGTTCATCATTTCATTGGCTGCTGCTGCGAGCGGCACGGGGGAACCTAATTTACGTCCCTGTTCGAGAACAAGCAGCATATCTTTTTGTTGCAGATTGACATCCGCCAATGGTGTTTCAGGCATTTTGCCTTCGAGTATAAACGGTCCGCGATAACCAAGCACTGGCGATGCGGCTACACTGTTGAGCATGGCTTCCACCGCGACTTCGCGCGCAACGCCTCCTTTTTCAGCGAGTGCAATGCCTTCACCGAATGCAATCACTTCAACCATCAGGACAAGGTTGATGGCCAGTTTCATTTGCACCGCCATGCCATTGTCACCAATGTAGGTGGCCTTTGCACCGATATCGAGTAGGGCAGGTTTCACGCGCTCAAAGGCGTTTTTATCACCGCCAACCATGATGGAAGCCTTCCCTGCTTCCAATGTGATGGTACTGCCAGAGATTGGCGCATCGAGCATGGTCAAGCCTGCTTTTTTGAATTCAGCCGCAATCTCCCGATGCGCGTCAGGTGCGATGGTACTCATATCCAGATAAACACCATCTTTAGACAAACCAGCCATAATTCCGTTCGGTCCCAATGCCACATTATGAACGGCCGCCGAATCTGTCACAATTGAAAATACAATTTCTGATAAAGATGCCGCTTCACGCGGACTCTCCGCCCATTTCATTCCTGCTTTGATCAACGCTTCAGCCTTCGGTTTTGTGCGGTTCCAACCCGTGACAGAGTGTCCTGCCGCGAGCAGTCTCGAAACGATCCCCACTCCCATTGCACCGAGTCCTATGAATCCAATTTTCATCATACATCTCCTCAATGTTTTTAGTTTTTACCAGACAGGAAAACCAGGAAGGGACACCCGTTAAAAAGCAGTATGCTTGTGAAAAAAAGTATTAATTATGATATTGACAAGCAACTTTGTCGTGATACAATGGCTTGGACATCATACCACCATACCACAAAGGATGGTAGATTAATGTACCTGCCTCTTCAGTCTGAACGTCTGTATGAACGAATTGTAAGCCAAATTGAACGACGGATCGAAGCGGGGGACTTAAAAGTCGGCGATCAACTGCCTTCTGAACGCGAGTTGGCGGAACAATTTGCTGTCAGTCGTACGGCTGTGCGCGAAGCTGTTAAGGCTTTGCACCAACAAGGACTGGTGGAGATCAGGCCGGG
The DNA here is from genome assembly GCA_964511765.1 of uncultured Anaerolinea sp. GTDB lineage: Bacteria > Chloroflexota > Anaerolineae > Anaerolineales > Villigracilaceae > Villigracilis. The sequence continues at coordinate 52,681 of CAZEGE010000002.1, read as the reverse complement.
TCGGGGGACATTTATTACGAACGGAACACCGGACACCATTCGAAATTCTCTTGGCATGCTTATGAAATTCGGGGGGAAGAATGGCTCTATGAATTTGGTGGAAGTGCGTGAAATTCTGGAACCCGAAATAGCGGCCCTGGCGGCGACAAGAATTACAGATGAATTTATCACTACCATGCAGGACGCAGTAACAATCATGGATACTGCCTTGGACAACGTGGACGTTTTCGTCGAAGCCGATCTCGATTTTCATTTGGCGCTTGCGGAAGGCACTCAAAACCCCTTCATCCCCATTCTGATGGATTCGATCATTGAACTGCTGCGCGAACAACGGAAAAGCATTGGCCTCACAAAGGGCGGCCTCCGACGGGGACAAATTCACCACAAGAAAATTTTGGATTCTGTAACCCGCCGCGACCCTCAGTCTGCGCGCCTGGCGATGCAGGATCATTTACAACAAGTACGGGAAGATTCAAAAGCCTCAATCGTTGAAACGGTCTGAGGCTCATTTTATTTGGAGGATTGTATGGCAAAACTTGGATATATCGGACTTGGTGTTATGGGTAGTCGCGTGGTCAAGCGTCTTTTGGATGCTGGACACCAGGTCACTGGTTATAACCGCACGAAATCAAAAGCACAGTGGTTATTGGATGCCGGCATGAAATGGGCCGACAGCCCGCGGGCGGTTGCCGAAGCTTCCGATATTACATTTACGATGGTCACCAATACAAATGCCCTTCGCAATGTAATGGAAGGCGAAGATGGTCTGCTGGCCGGGATCGGTAAGGGCAAAATCCATGTGGATATGAGCACGGTCAGTCCTGCCTTTAGTCAGGAACTTGCAAAGAAAATCGAAGCAAAGGGTGCCGCCATGGTGGATTCGCCTGTATCCGGCAGTGTGGTAACGCTGGAAGAGGGCAAGTTGTCCATCATCGTCGGCGGTGATGCGGCTGTCTTCGAAAAAGTAAAACCGATCCTAATGAATATCGGACCGAAAGTAACATATGTAGGCAAGAATGGTCTTGCTGTGACAATGAAAATAGCGACAAACCTAAGTCTCGCCGTGCAAATGCTTGCCTTTAGCGAAGCTGTTTTACTCGCGGAGAAAAGTGGTATCAAGCGCGAGACCGCTGTCGAGGTATTGGTTAACAGTGTGATCGCCTCACCGATGGTGAAGTATCGCGGTCCATTCGTATTAGAGATGCCCGATGAGGCCTGGTTCGATTGTTATATGATGCAAAAAGATATGAATCTGGCGCTGGAACTGGGACGCGAGTTGAGCGTTCCCCTGCCCACCACCGCTGTGACCAATGAATTTCTCACCGCCGCGCGCGGCATGGGATTGGAGAAACAGGACTTCGCAGTAATCTTCGATGTGCTCGCGCAAATGTCGGGAGTGGAGCGATGACCAGGAAAACAGAATCGGCCACAAAGCAAGGCCCTGAGCGTGTCAAAGGGTCCAAGCCTGAAGCGGTGGATGTCGAGCAGTGGTTGCATGCCTACGAACAGATGGCCAAAATCCGTGAGTTCGAGGAAAAGGCAAACGAGTTATACCTAAAGGCCATCATGCCAGGGCTTACCCATTTATATTCGGGGCAGGAGGCAGTCGCGGTGGGAGTCTGCGAGGCGTTGAACAAGGAAGATTACATCACCAGCACGCATCGCGGTCATGGTCATTGTCTTGCCAAGGGCGCGTCGGTGGATTTGATGTTTGCCGAACTTTTAGGAAAGGAAGCAGGCTATTGCCGCGGCAAAGGCGGCTCGATGCATATTGCCGATCCCGCTTCTGGAAATCTCGGCGCCAACGCGATTGTGGGCGGAAGCGCCGGGATCGCAACAGGCGCGGCGTTATCTGCGAAGAAGCGTGGCAGTGATCAGGTGGCAGTTTGCTTCTTTGGCGAGGGCGCTTTGGGACAGGGCTTATTATATGAAGTGATGAACATGGCTGCGCTGTGGAAACTGCCTGTTATTTATGTTTGCGAAAATAATCTTTACAACGAATATACACACTATAGTGAAGCGCTGGCTGGCTCAGTAACCGCTCGCGCAGAAGCATTCGGCATCCATGCCGAAACGATTGATGGGCAGGATGTGCAGTTGGTTTATGAAACGACCAAACGCCTGGTGGAACGCGCCCGCCGCGGTGAAGGTCCTGCGTTTTTGGAATGTATGACTTATCGTTATTATGGTCATCACGTCGGCGACATCAGCCGGACCTATTATCGTCCGAAAGAGGAAGAGCAGGAATGGCGTAATACGCGCGACCCGTTGAAGCTGCTGGCGGACAAACTTGTCGAAGGAAAACTTACCGATCAGTCTGTTCTGGATCGTATTCAGGCTGATGTGAAATTGGAAGTGGAAAAAGGGATGCAGTTTGGCATCGACGCGCCCTACCCCGATCAAAGCGAGGTAAATCAACATGTCTATGCCTAGTCATCACAGAACAAAGGGGGAGGAATATTATGTCTGAGCGCGAACTGACATTTGCAGAAGCGGTCCGCGAAGCACTGGCCGAGGAGATGCGCCGTGACCCCAATGTCTTCATCATGGGTGAAGATGTTGCCGAGGCGGGTACTCCGTTTAAGGTGTTGTCTGGTTTGGTGGAAGAATTTGGCAAAGAGCGTGTGATGGATACGCCCATTTCAGAACCTGGTTTTACAGGCATTGGTGTCGGCGCGGCAATTACAGGCATGCGGCCAGTGATCGACATCATGTTTGGCGACTTTCTCACACTCACGATGGATCAAATCGTCAATCAGGCGGCGAAAATTCATTACATGTCTGGCGGAAAAATGAAGGCGCCGATCGTCTTTCGTACAACGATGGGTGCGTCGCGCCGATCCGCCGCGCAACACTCGCAGAGTTTGCAGGCCTGGGTCAGTCATGTGCCAGGATTGAAAGTAGTCATTCCGTCCACGCCGTATGATGCGAAGGGTTTACTCAAGACCGCCATTCGCGATGACAACCCCGTTGTCTTTATCGAAGACAAGATGATGTTCAAAATGAAGGGATCCGTCCCCGCCGAGGAATACACCATCCCGTTTGGAGTTGCAGATATCAAACGCAAGGGGGACGATATCACGTTGATCGCGACCAGTTCGATGGTCCAGGTTGCGCTGGGCGCGGCGGAGATGTTGAGTCAAATTGGGATCAGCGCAGAGGTGATTGATCCGCGCACCACCACGCCGCTCGACAAACAGGTATTCATTGAGTCCGCGAAGAAAACCTCGCGCGCCATTGTGATCGATGAAGGTTATGAAAGTTACGGCGTCACCGCAGAAATCGCATCTGTGATCGGGGATGGCGCCTTTTATTATCTCGATGCGCCCGTCAAACGAATGGGCGCGATGGATGTCCCCATTCCTTTTTCACCGGCACTGGAGGATATCACCGTGCCGTCCGAGGAAACCGTTTTTGAAATGGCAAAGACACTTTGCGGGAGGAACTAATGGCAATTAAAACCTATGGCACGATGGCAGTGGATTGGGAAGAGCGCATTGATTTTGACCGTTTGCGCCGTGAACGGCTGGAGCGTATCAAGGGCCTGCTGAAACAATCCGAAATGGGCGCCTTGCTGTGCTTCGACATGAACAATGTGCGCTATATCACCGCGACCCACATCGGCACATGGGCGCAGGATAAGGCTAATCGTTTCACGCTTTTGCCCCAGGGTGACGAACCGATCCTGTGGGACTTTGGGTCTGCTGCGAAACATCATCAACTCTACTCGCCCTGGCTGGGTGAGAAACGCTCGCGCGCGGGTATTTCCATGCTGCGAGGCGCGATGTCCCCGGAGATGGGGCGCGCCGAAGATGTGGCGAACAAAATTTGGGCTGAACTCAAGGAACGCGGTTTGGAGAAAGAACCCGTCGGTGTGGATATTACCGAGCTGCCGGTATTGTTCGAGCTCCAGAAAAAAGGATTAAACATTGTCGATGGACAGCAATTAATGTCCGAGGCGCGTCTCATCAAGACAGTGGATGAAATCGCCCTGCTTACCCACGCTGCCGCGCAGGTTGACGCGGCGTATGACGAGCTGTATCGCGCCATGAAACCCGGTATGCGTGAGAATGAAGCGGTAGGATTGGTCTCCAAGGTATTGTACGATCTTGGTTCGGAATACGTCGAAGCGGTCAACGCGATTTCCGGTGAACGCTGCAATCCACATCCGCACGTTTTTTCGGACAGAATGCTGCGCCCCGGCGATCCTGTTTATTATGACATCCTTCAATCCTACATGGGATATCGCACTTGCTATTACCGTACCTTCACCATCGGATATTCTTCTCATGCCATGGTGGATGCCTACAAACGCTGCCGCGATTATCTTGATGCGGCCATTGAACTTGTCCGCCCCGGCCGCACAACGGGCGAGATCGCGTCGGTATGGCCCAAGGCCACCGATTTCGGTTTTCAAAATGAAGAAGCCGCATTCGCCCTGCAATACGGTCACGGTATTGGTCTTGCGATTTGGGAGAAGCCAGTGATCAGCAGGTTGGTTTCGCTCGATCATCCGCATGAAATCAAACCCGGCATGGTCTTTGCACTTGAAACTTATTGGCCGTCCACAGATGGCTGGAGCGCGGCGCGCATCGAGGAAGAGATTGTCGTCACGGAAACAGGCCACGAGATCATCACGCGCTTCCCAGCCAACGACCTCATGGTGGCCGGTCGTCATTACTACACCGCCACTGGGCCATTATCTACCACGCGCACCCATGAACCTGAATTGAATGAACAGGTTGTGGAAATGGTCAAGGCAGTTCGAGGATAGATGGCAACCAGTGTCATCATGCCCGCACTTGAAATGACCCAGGAGTCCGGCAGACTCGTGAGTTGGCTGAAAAGCGAAGGCGAAACCGTCACAAAAGGCGAGCCGATCATGGAGATCGAAACCGATAAGGTGACGATTGAGATCGAGGCCTCAGCTTCAGGGATCCTGGGCGGTGTGCTCGTCAAGGAGAACGATGTCGTGCCGGTCGGTCAGACGATTGCCTGGATTCTTGCGCCGGGTGAAAAAGTACCCACCTCTTCACCTAGCGACTCACAGTCTGGTCGCGCCTCAACTGTCGCCGCACGAGGCGAGAGTAAATCAAAAACAACCGAAGTCCCAAGCCGCACCGTCGCACTCGAAGCCTCCCCGCTGGCGCGCAATATTGCCGATGAACATGGGATTGACCTTGCGCTGGTGAAATCAAACGGAAAGCGGATCGAGAAAGCGGATGTGCTGGCTTACATCAACGCGGCGCGTCAAACGGTGCCTCAGCCCTTCGATCAAACTCAGGGCAAGCCTGCTTCCGTTTCAACAAACATTTCCTCCCCGATGCACCTCATCCCCGCCTCACCCAAAGCCCGCCGATTCGCATCCGAACGCGGCATTGATATTTCAACAATCAAGGGCTCTGGACCCAATGGCGCAGTCCTGGTTGCTGATGTTCCTCTTGAAGCAGTGGGTGTAGGCTCGGCAGGTAGTTTGGAAACACCGAGCACAGTCTGGCGTGTGATGGCGGAACGCATGACCGCCAGTTGGACGACTGTTCCGCATTTTTATCTGATCCGTGAAGTGGACGCCAGCAGGCTGATCGAATGGCGCACACGCATGGTGCCTGTAGCTGAAAAACAAAGCGGCATCAAGCCCACATATACTGACCTGCTTGTCAAATTGATCGGCTTTACCTTGCGCGGACATCCGCGAGTCAATGCAGCCTGGGCCAATGGCAGTATTCAATACAACAAGGATATTAATGTTGGCCTGGCCGCCGCGGTGGACGATGGTCTCATGGTACCAGTGATTCGCCATGCAGACCGCTCATCGATCATTGAAATTGCCGCGCAGCGAAAAGACCTGATCGAGCGCGCTCAAAACCGCAAACTTCGCCCGGTTGATATTTCCGATGGAACCTTCACATTATCGAATTTGGGTATGTATAACGTGGACACTTTCAATGCCATTGTCAACACGCCGCAAGCCGCCATTCTGGCCGTGGGGAGAATTGCGGAGCGGGTTGTTCCTGTCAAGGGGCAGCCAGCCATTCGGTCCATGATGACCGTATCCCTTTCTTGTGATCATCGCGTCGTAGATGGTGCGCGAGCAGCTCAATTTCTAAATGATCTTGTAATTCTGATCGAGGAACCATTTGGAATGTTGGGCTGAAACGGTATCGCGATGAATTGGATTGAACCTGGTATCTATTCGATGTGAAAGGAGGTGATGAAAAGAAGCACCTTGTGTTGGAATTTGTTGGATCTGAAAGTCAAACCAATATTTGAAAGCCAAAAGAGGAGACTAGTATGAAATCTAAATTATTAAAACTGATGATCAGCATCGCGGTCGTCAGCCTTCTGATCACCGCCTGTGGCAGCGCAGCTACAACCGAAGCACCAGCCGCTGCTCCTGCAACTGAAGCTCCGATGGCAACTGAGGCGCCCGCTGCTGCACCTGAACCCCCGATCAAAATCGGCGCTTCGCTTCCATTAACCGGTGATTTCTCTGAACCCGGTACAGCCGCAAAGATGGGTTACGAATTGTGGGCTGAGCAGGTCAATAATGCTGGTGGCTTGCTGGGCCGCCAGGTTGAATTTGTCCTGTACGATAACGCTTCCGACCCCGATACTGCCGTTGCAGATTACGAACGCCTGATCACAGCCGATAAAGTTGACCTGGTCGTGGGACCCTTCTCCAGCCGCCTGGTTATCCCGACATCGGAAGTCGCAGCCAAGTACGGTTATGCCTTCCCCGAGCCGGCAGGTGGCGCGCCTGGGGTTTTCGATCGTGGATTAACCAATATCTTCTTCTGTCAGCCGGCCCCAGGAGCCGATCAGTCGATCCCCTTCGCGAATTATATTCTCAGCCTGCCTGCGGATGTTCGTCCCAAGACCCTGGCTGTAATCAGCGCAGATGATCCTTTCAACCTGGGTGTAGTTGAAGCTGCAGAGAAACTTCTGGTCGATGGCGGTCTTACCTCCGTGATGAAGGAAGTCTATCCTCCCGACACGAAAGATTTCTCTTCCATCGCTGCCAAGGTCGCGGATCTTGACCCTGACTTGATTCTCGGCGGTACGATCTTTGAAGATTCAGTGGGACAAATTCAGGCTTATATAGAAGCTGGTTACCAGCCGCGCGGCGCCTTCTTCACCACGGGCCCATCACTTCCGAAGGAATTTAGCGAGGCCCTTGGGACCGCAACCGAAGGTATTTTCTCTGCCATCTCATGGTACGAGGAATCCACCACCGAGACGAACCCTGAATTTGTGGCCGCATATCATGCCAAATATGGTGCAGATCCGGTCGCCGAAGATACAGCCAATGCCTATACGGTTGGTCAGGTACTCCAGCAAGCCGTTGAAAATACTCAGAGCGTCGACAATGCCTTGCTCATTGAAGAAATGCACAAAGCCACTTTCAAGACAGTCGTCGGTCCACTCAAATTCGACGAATTAGGCCAGCCACAAGGTTCATTTATGATCCTGCAATGGTTGGGTGACAAGTTGACCATTGTCTATCCGGAATTCGCCCAACAGGCCGCGCCAGTCTGGCCCAAGCCGCAGTGGTAGAAAGATATTCACTTAAGCATCCTTTCTCATAGAGAATATTTATCAATTGAGTAAGGAGAAAAGTTGGGGTAGGTGATTAACATCTACCCCAACTCAATAAAAAGCGTTGATCTATTCAATGCGAGCAGTAGTCACTATATAAAAGTTCATTCAAATGATCTGGTGACTGAATGTTATGGAGATTTTTATGTCGATACCTTCTTCACATCTGCTTATCCAGACCATTATCCTGGGTCTGCTAGTTGGCGGAGTATATGCCTTAATGTCTTCGGGATTAACGCTGATCTTCGGTGTCATGCGAGTGATCAATGTCGCGCACGGCGCATTTTTGATCCTTGGAGCGTACTTAACGTATTGGTTATTCCAGCTTACCGGGCTTGATCCGATCCTTTCGATTGTACTGACTGCGCCTGTTTTATTTCTTATCGGCTGGGGCGTTCAACGATACGTTCTCTCCCGCCTTGAGAATCCCGAAAAAAGTTCGGTATTGGTTACCTTTGCGCTCGCCATCACAATGGAAGGATTAATGGGTACGTTTTGGAAGACAACGATGCGTTCGGTTAAAGCTGAATATGCATCTGAAGTCATCAAATTTATGACGTATCGCATCCCTCTTACACGCCTGATCGGATTCGGCGCTGCGTTATTGGTTCTATTAATTCTTTATCTTATTTTGCAACATACAAACCTCGGGCGAGCCATTCGTGCCACAATTCAGAATCCCAGCGCAGCGGAACTTGTCGGGGTCAATATTCAGGTGGTTTCAGCAATGACCTTTGGAATAGGGATTGCCACAGCGGCGGTCGGCGGGTCACTTTTGAGCATGATCTACAGTTTTAACGCTTCCAGCCAGACGGATTGGATCACGCGTGTATTGTCCGTCATTGTTTTGGGCGGGATGGGCAGCCTGCCAGGCGCGTTTATTGCTGCGATCATTCTTGGCGTAATGGAACAGTTAACTGCGGTGACAGTTACCTTATATTGGTCGCCCATTGTCTTTTACCTTTTCCTATTCCTTACCTTGATATTCCGCCCGCAGGGATTAATGGGTGAAATTGTCCGGGAGAAAGCATAATGAAGAGAATTCTTTTCTCCAGTCGTTTTTGGCTTGTCATGGCATCGATCGTTTTGCTTGCTTATCCAATCGCCCAGCATTCGCAATACTATCAACACGTGATGATCATGACGATGATGGCCGCGGTCCTATCTTCGAGTTGGAATATCCTCGGCGGTTATGCCGGCTACACCTCTCTTGGTCACGCGGCATTCTTCGGCCTCGGTGGTTATCTGGTCGCATTGGTTCACAATCACTATGGTTGGCATCCGTTTGTCAGTGCGTGGTTTCTCGCCATTATTGTCATGGGGGTCGCATTGATTTTGGGTTGGATTTCGTTGCGCACGCAGGGATCGGCTTTTGTGGTGGTGACCATTGCCATGGTCTTCATCTTCCGTTTGGTGGCGCTCAATCTTCCCAATATAACCAATGGCGCCCGTGGACTAACACAGCCGCGTCCTGGCTGGGGAGGCGTGCAGTGGTCGCCTGAATTTATCATGGTTCCATTTCACTATATCATGCTGGCTTTGCTCTGCCTTACCATTTTTGTTTCATGGCGCATTCGACAATCCAAGTTCGGTTTGGGTCTGATCGCTATCCGTGAGGACGAGGGCAAAGCCGAAGCGGTCGGCATCAACACCATGTTGTATAAAGTACTGGCTTTTGGTATTAGCGCCTACTTTATGGGTGTTGCCGGCGGCATCTATTCCTATTTCTTTACGTATATTGATCCACAATTCATCTTCAATGTCTTCACCGGGGTGACCATGGTGTTAATTGCATTATTGGGCGGGCGGGGAACGCTGTGGGGACCGGTACTCGGCGCTTTCATCATGGAACCATTGGGCAATTGGCTCGTAGGCGCGTTTGGCGGCACCCAGATCCATCTGACGATATTCGGTGGCATTCTGCTGGGTGTGATGTTATTTATGCCTCTGGGTATCCTGCCCACAATTACAAATGAGATCAAGCGGCGCGCGAAAGTTCGTGCTGTGCAGGTTCAATCCTAGTTTGAAGGGAATGCACATGCTTAGTGTACAGAATATATCAAAAGCATTTGGTGGAATTAACGCAGTGGACGAATGTTCGCTGGAAGTCAAGAAGGGATCCGTCACCGGTCTGATCGGTCCCAATGGCTCTGGTAAAACCACCCTGTTTAATATCATCACTGGCTTCTATCCTACGGACTCGGGAGAAATCCGCTTCAACAATCATCCCATCCAAAAGTTACTGCCGAGTCAGATCTGCCATCGCGGTATCGGACGGACCTTCCAGATCACCCGTCTGTTTTGGAAGATGACCGTACTGGAGAACATGATCGTACCGGTTCGGCATACCGGGTGGCGGACCCTGTTCAGTCAGGGTGTGAAAAAACATGAAGAAGAACGCGCCATGGAATTGCTGGACATGGTGGGCTTGACCAAGTTCCGTGATGAGGAAGCGCAAAAGATGTCCTTCGGTCAGCAAAAATTGCTCGAGTTCGCGGCGATCCTGATGTCTGACCCTGAACTGATATTGCTCGATGAGCCTGCCGGTGGCGTGAATCCGGTCATGATCGAAAAGATCATGACCCTGGTCGAGGACCTCAATCAACAGGGGAAAACATTCCTGGTGGTTGAACACAATATGCGGCTGGTCATGGAACTCTGCCAGCATATCGTTGTCCTGGATCACGGGCAGAAGATCGCAGAAGGGAAACCGGCTGCGATTCAAAATAACCCACTTGTGTTGGAAGCCTATCTCGGGAGTGAACATCATGCTGGCGCTTGATAATGTAGTTGCGGGTTACATCCCCGGTGTTGATATTTTACATGGCGTAAGCCTGAATGTGGAAAAAGGCGAAATGGTTTGCCTGGTTGGCCCCAACGGTGCGGGTAAGTCCACCGTAATGCGAGCGATATCGGGCCTGCTTCATCCAAAATCTGGGAGTATCAAGTTCAATGACAGGGAAATCAGCAGTTTGCGCCCAGACCAGGTTCTTGCAGAGGGAATAGCGCAGGTGCCGCAGGGTCACAGCGTATTTCCCAAAATGACAATTCACGAAAACCTGTTGATGGGCGCGTATACAGTAAAAGATCGCGCCTCAATTGCAGGCCGCATCGAAAAAGTATATGGGTTCTTTCCGTTTCTAAAAGAACGCGCACGCGAAAAGGCGGGCAACCTTTCAGGTGGTCAGCAAAAAATACTTGAGATGGGTCGCGCCCTGATGCTTGAGCCGCCCCTGATGATGCTGGATGAACCTTCGCTCGGTCTTGCCCCCAAAACGATGGCGAGTCTCTTTGATACCATCAAGGATCTCAACCGCGCTGGCTTGACGATTCTCATGGTGGAGCAAAATGCCCGCCAGGGATTGGCGGCTTCGCATCGCGGTTATGTGCTTGAACTTGGCAAGGAAAAGTTTGTAGGTACTGCTCAGGAATTATTGAACAGCCCCCAGATGGCGAAACTATATCTTGGCGGGTCAACAGAGGATGAGGGCTCCTATCGCCGAAAGGCAAAACCTTCATGAGCGCCGAAGTCCGTTTGGCGCGCCTTTCCCAGCCGGAGGCTGAAGCCCGTTTTAAGGACAGCCGCCTGGCTGTGATGGCGCCCGGCAGCGTTGAACAGCACGGACCTCACCTCCCGCTCGGCACGGATGCCTTCGCCGCGAATGCGATTGCGGAAGAGGTGGCTCGCAAATTGAATTCAATCCTCGTGCCGCTTCCGCTTGTTGGGGTGTCTCCATATCATCTCAGTTGGGCGGGAAGTTTATCCCTTCAGCCCCAAACCATGATTGCCGTGATCGAGGACATATGTGAATGTCTCGCAACGCACGGCATGGATAAGGTCCTGTTTGTCAATTGGCACGAGGGTAACACTCCCACATTACGATTGGCCGGCGATAGCGTTCAACGCAAGTTCAAGATGCGTGTTGTGATTGCCGAGTCGCATATCATTACGAATAAACTTTTCGGCGAACGCGCCCAGTTGACTCACGCGGGCAATATGGAAACCGCCGCAGTGATGATGTACGACCCGTCCCTGGTGGATCTGACCAGGGCAACGAATCCAACCCCACAGGAAGAAGGAGACGCAGGTCACGCTGTCTTTCGTCAGCGCGACGTGTTTCCCATCATGCGCGATTTTCATGAAGTCGCAGGCACGGGTTGGTATGGCAAGCCAGAGGAGGCAACGCTCGAACTGGCGGAAGAGATTCGCGCGCAGGTATCCGATTATATTGTTGATCGGGCGCAGGTTGAATTTGCGCGCGATCGAGGAGATATCATCTAATGGCAGAGATACCAACCACTATGCGCGCGGCAGTCACTCGCGACTGGAATGACGTTTATATTGAAAAGGTGCCTGTGCCTGCGCTTGAACCAGGTGAAGCTCTGGTGCGTGTAGGCGCGTGTGGCATCTGCGGCACTGACTTGAAAATTGTGGCGGGCGTGTACAAAGGTTCGTGGCCGCCCGCATTGCCTTTCATTCAGGGACATGAATGGGCTGGCACGGTTGCCGTGCTCGGTGAGGGTGTGACGGGATTGCAGGTGGGCGACCGCGTTGCAGCCGAAAACCATAAAGGTTGCGGCGCCTGCGCCAACTGTCGTCGCGGGCGATATAACTTGTGCGAAGTTGCACGCTCCAAAGGCAAGACCTATAAACTTTATGGGCACTCCGCACAGGGAGCGTTCGCCGATTATGCCGCGCGTCCTGCCGGGCTGTTGCATAAATTACCCGATGCTGTTTCGTTTGAAGAAGGCACGATCGTGAATCAAGGCGCGCTGGGTCTGCATGCCATTCGTCGTTGCCGAATTGAACCGGGCGATACAGTGGCGGTCATTGGACCCGGGCTTGTTGGGCTTATCACAGTGCAACTCGCAAAAGCAGTGGGCGCGACGCGCGTGATCGTCGTGGGGCGCGGACCTCGACTCGAATTGGCCAAGGAACTTGGCGCGGACGAGGTCGTTGATATTACCACGACGGATACGGTCGAAGGTATCCGCTCGCTCACCAATGGGCGCGGTGCGGATTGTTCCTTTGAATGCGCAGGCGCGCCGGAGGCGGTTGTCGCTTCGGTCAATTGCGTCAAGCGGGGAGGAAGAGTTGCGCTCGTTGGTTTAACGGGGAACAAGGAAGTCTCATTCAATACAGATCGCATTGCCCTGGATGAAGTGGATGTCTTCGGTGTGCGCTCCAGCCCAAACGCCTATCCCGAGTTGATCAGTTTGATCGCGGCTGGGAAGGTCAACGTGAAGAAACTTGTTTCGCGCGTTTATCCACTGGAGCAGATCAATGAAGCCTATGATGCCTTCCGCAAACGTGCAGGCGGCGCGATCAGAATGGTGATTAAGATATGAAACATGGCGGAGACGTTCTCGTCGAGATGCTGATTGGTTATGGCGTCTCGACTGTTTTTGGGTTGGCGGGCGGGCAAACCCTTCCACTTTACGATGCGATTCGTTCGCGAACCCCACAGATCAAACACATTCCCATGCGGGATGAGCGCAATGCGGCCTATGCCGCTGATGGTTATGCCCGCATTTCCGGTCGTGTCGGTGTATGCGATGCCACAGTCGGACCCGGCGCGATCAAATTCACATCCGGACTGGCCGAAGCATATAATTCATCGATTCCAATTGTCGCCCTGGTGAGCGACATGCCAAGCGATTGGCTTGCAGTCCGTTATCGCGGTGGAGGCAACCAACTCGTCGATCAAATGTCCGTGCTTGCGCCATTATGCAAGTGGACTGGGCGACTGCCTGCGCCTGATAAACTCCCTGAATTGGTTCAACGTGCATTTCAAATCTCGACTTCTGGTCGCCCCGGTCCCGTGACGATTGAATTGCCACAGGATATGTTTAATGCAACGTATGATGAAGCGACTTATGAAGTCGATGTGCGCTATGGCAGTGTCCCTGCCCATCGCTTCGCTCCTGACCCTGAGGCTGTTCGCGCTGCAATTGCCTTGCTCCAATCTGCAACGCATCCGGTCATGATCGTTGGAGGGGGGGCGCATCTGTCTAACGCGAGCAGGCAAGCCTCGGCTTTGGCTGAAGCGTTGGCTATTCCTGTGGCCACGAGTCTTTCGGGCAAGGGAGTCATCCCTGAAAATCATCCATTATCACTCGGTGTCATCGGTTCGCTTGGTGGCTCATCAACTGCACAGACGTTTGTCGAAGAAGCGGATGTGATTCTGGCGGTCGGATTCAAATTTGGACAAAACCCGACCTTCAAATGGACGCTTCCAAAACAAGGCCAGCGCGTCATCCAACTCGATATTGATGGCGCGGAGATTGGCAAAATGTTTCCCGCCGAAGTGGGTCTGGTCGCGGATGCGCGTGAGGGCCTTTCAGCTTTGCGCTCAGCATGCACAATCTCTCGTTCGATGGAAGCCATCGCGAAACAAATTGCAGAACAGAAAACAAAATGGCGCAGGCAGATCGAAACAGAGGCAGGAGAAGCCAAACCGATCAAGCCCCAACATGTTTCCCTGTTGTTGAATGAATTATGCGACGAGGATACGATCCTGGTCTGCGATGCCAGTTTTGCAAGCGGCTGGGGAGGTATATATTATGAGGCACGCGGGAATCGCCGCGCCATCTTCCCGCGCGGCATGAGCGGACTGGGTTGGGGGCTGCCCGCTGCGATTGGGGCGCAGGTTGCGCGACCGAAATCAAAAGTTGTCCTGCTGGCGGGGGACGGTGCGATGACCTATTCGCTCGGTGAACTTGCAACTCTGGTGCAACAAGGCATCAATATTACTGTGGTTGTGATGAATAATAGCGTGATGGGATGGATCAAATGGGAGCAGGCAGTGTTCTGGGATGGAAAATTTATTTCCACAGATTTGAGCGATGTGAATTTTGCGATAGTCGCGCAGGGAATGGGCTTGCATGGCGTGAATGTTAGCGAGTCATCTGATCTGCGCGATGCGCTTACAAAAGCATTGACGTCTGACAGCCCAACACTTGTGGATGTGCGAACGTCTATGAGCGAAGCCGCAGTGCCAAAATTTACCGAGTCGGAACAGGCAAGAAGAATCATGGGAGCAGAATGACAACAGTCACACTTTCCGCTGTCAGTATGAACGTCCTCCAGGATAAATCGGCCAACCTCGAAAAGTATTTATACTACATCGAGGAAGCCGCCTTGCTCGGTGCAGGTCTCATCGTTTTTCCCGAAGTCTCCTTGCAGGGATACCTTAAAAAGCGCGGCACACCCAGCGAACCCGAAGTGATCGAGATGACGCGTTACTATCGTCAGACAGCTGAGGCTGTGCCTGGCCCGACAACTGAATTGATCGGCAAATATGCCGCGCGCCATAATATGTATATTCAGATCGGCATGGCCGAGTCTGCGCGGGCCGGTCAGGTTTTTTACAACTCCGCTGTATTGGTCGGGCCTGAGGGTGTCGTGGGAGTTGCCCGCAAACTTCATGATCGCGGGGAATGGCCTGTATTTTGCAGCGGGGATGGGTTCCCGATGATGGAAACAGCGCTCGGTAAGTTTGGCGCGTTTGTCTGTTACGACATGTGTTTCCCTGAAACAGTGCGGAGCTATGCGGTACGCGGTGCTGTGATTGCCAGCATGTCCACTGCATGGCCGTTGAAAGACCCCGACGCTTCTGATCCAGAATCAGATCATTATGCCTATGTGTATGACACGTTAACCCGCGCACATGCGATTGCAAATCAGGTGTTCTTCATCTCGTCGAACCAGGTCGGACCCACGGGTCGATTCAATTATTACGGACATTCGCGCATCATATCACCAGCCGGCAGGATCTTGGCAGATAGCGGAAGCGAAGAGAAACTGATTGCCGCAACTGTTGATATCGAACACGAGATCGATGTTGCGCGCACGGAAACGTTATTCTACAAAAACCTTCTTCGAGATCGAAGACCAGAAGCTTATGGAGCATTGATGGAACGATGACTGGAGCATTGTGGGCACTGGCGGCGGGAACTGGATTTGGCTTATTCCAGACTTTAAATCGGCGGGCTGTATATGGTATGGATGTTTACATGGCCACATTTGTACAGCTTGTCATTTCGACATTAGTTCTTGTCATCATCTCTTTGATGACCGTTGATATTCATCTGCTCTTCCTTGCGCCTGTTGGGGCTATTCTCAGTTTTGCCGCGGCGGGATTCTTACATTTCCTGATCGGTTGGACTCTCCTCAATGCAAGTCAAAAGCGGATTGGCGCGGCGCGCACCAGTCCATTGATTGGGACCACGCCTCTCTTTGGCACGGTCATTGCCGCCATTACTTTGAGAGAGTTGCCCAGGCTAATTGAACTGGTCGGCATTGGTTTGATCGTGCTGGGCGCATATTATGTATCGAAAGAATCGGAGACTTCGACGGAGTTCCATGGTGCGCCGAAAACTTTAATTGAAATCTTGCAAGTATCCTGGATGGGGTTGGGCGCAGCCTTTTTCTGGGCGCTCAGCCCCATCTTTATTCGTCTTGGCTTGCAAGATTTGCCCTCTCCCCTGCTGGGTGTGACAGTCGGTGTGACGGCCAGTGTTATTGGATATGGCATTGTTCTCCTTTGGAATCGGAAAAGCTGGATGGGTGTGCCCATCACTCGCGACGCATGGATGTTCAAAGTGGCCGCAGGATTATTGGTTGGCTTATCCACCTGGATGCGCTGGGTAGCGCTCGATCTGGCTCCTGTCGCCATTGTCCTGGCATTATCCATGATCTCAGTTCCATTGGTGGGACTGCTTTCACCATTGGTTTCAGGCAAACAATTGGAAAAAGTAACCGCCTTGTTATGGATGGGAACAGGATTAATCGTGGGCGGCGCATTGCTTTTGACCTTCAATTAACAGGAGATTGCTCATGATTATTGATACACATGCTCACATCATCGTCCCTGAAATTTTACGCGGTGCAAATCCTGTCGAGGAATGGCGTCCGAGCGTAGTGTGGGAGAACGGAAAACAATTCGTCGAGTACGGTCCCAAACGGATCGGTTCCGCGTTGCGCGAGTTTGTGTCGCCTGAAAAGATTCTCGATGAGATAAATAAATCGGGCGTGGACGCAGTTCTGCTCTGCCCGTGGGTGTCGCTGGTTCGGTATGAGGGGACGCCCGAAGAATCGCTGGACGCGTGTCAGGTCCAGAACGACGCGCTTTCGTCGCTTGCAAAAAAATACCCGCAGAAGATCGCCGCCTTGGGGATGATCCCTCTCCAGGATGTCGCACTGGCCATCAGAGAACTTGAACGCTTGATGAAGTCTGGGTTGAAAGGCGTTGAGATTGGCACGCATGTCAATGGCGTTTATCCCGGCGATGCGCGTTTTCGCCCGTTTTGGGAGGCGTGTGAGTCGTTGGGCGCATTTGTTTTCATTCATCCTGTGGAGGGCGGCGGGCGCGCCGAATTGCGGGATTACTACATGTGGAACGTGATCGGCAATCCGCTGGAGACCACCGTCGCCGCGGGACATTTGATTTTATCGGGCATGATGGACGCGTATCCGCGCCTGAAAATATTGCTCGCGCACGGCGGCGGCGCATTGACACATTTGCGCGGACGACTGGATCGCGGCTTCAAACAACGCCCTGAAATTAACAAGGTAATTTCGAAACCGCCAACGGAATATCTCAAACAATTCTATTTCGATACGATCACGCACGATCCGCTTATATTGCGCGGACTCGTTGACTTTGTAGGGGCAGATCATGTTTTGCTTGGTTCCGATTATCCCTTCGACATGGGCAATGAAAATCCCGTCGATCTTGTGCGTTCCGCGAATCTGGGAGCCGAAAACGAGAAAAAGATTCTCGGAGGAAATGCAAATCTATTGTTGAACTGGGAGGCATAAATGGCGAAACTGCTGACATTCGATCAACTTCCGCATTTGCATTCGACGCGCGATACGCGCGATCGGCTCGACCTTGTGACAGACAACGTTAAATTGGATGCGAAGTTCATTCGCGCAGACCGTATCATCTATCACCCTGGCGATACTGCCGCCAAACATTACCACACCGATTGTCACCACCTTTTCTATGTATTGACTGGCAATGGCATATTGCATGTCGACGACGGAAATTATCGTCTAAATCCCGGAACCGTTGCGGTGGTTGCGCCGAGCGAAGTGCATTGGTTCGAGAATGATACCCAGGAAAACTTTTCATTTGTTGAGTTTTGGGGACCGCCGCCAAAAGAAACGATATGGGTAAAAACGGACGATATATGAACATGGGAACGCCACGCCTGAGTCTCAGGCGTTTAATAACTCACCTTAGGTGATGTCATTCTGAGCGAAGCGAAGAATCTCTGAGACTATCATCGAGACCCTTCGCCATGCTCAGGGAATCATATCTGAAGCGCAAAAGGAGAATGTACGATGCAAATGCAAATGCTTGATCTCACAGATGAACAGAAACAAATGAGGCAATTGGCTCGCGACTTTACCGACAAAGAGATCATCCCCTTTGTCAGCAAGGATCGCGAACGCGAATGGACTGCTCCTGCCAGCGAACGCATGCCCTGGGAGTTGCTTAAAAAGGCAGACAAGCTTGGTCTGCGGGGATTGGGGGTGCCTGAGAAATACGGCGGGATCAAACTGGAAGACCAGGCGCAGACCTATGCCATCATTGCCGAGGAATTGGCGCGCGGCGACTCGGGCTTTGCAGACATCATGGGGCAGGTCTGGAAAGTTCCCGTGCTGCTTGGCAATATCATGCCCGAAAAATTTCAGGATGAATGGTTTCCGAAATTTATGGAGGATCCCACTTTTCTGATCGCACACTGTCTCACCGAGCCGCGCGGCGCATCGGACCGTTGGCTGCCGTACAACGTCCCTGAGGCTGCCATGCAAACGAAGGCGGAATTAAAGGATGGTCATTGGGTGATCAATGGACGCAAACAATTTATTACCAACGGGTACGATGCCAAGCTGTATGTGGTGTATGCAAATACGAATCCCAAAGTCGGCATTCAGCAGGGCACGAGTAGTTTCCTGATCCCGCGCGATACGCCCGGCCTCATCCCGGTCCGTACCAACGAAAAGATGGGCGCGCGCTACATGAACAACGGCGAGATCGTATTTGAAGATTGCCGCATTCCGGAAGATCATCTTCTCGTCAAGGACGAAGCGCTCAAACATGCGGGCGTTTATTTTCGCCCAGGAAAAATTCTGCAAGCTGCGAAGAATCTGGGAGTCGGTGTCGCTGCCTTCGAAGAGACCGCCGCGTATGTCCAGCAGTATGTGCAGGGCGGCAAGATCATCATCAAACATCAGGCGATTGCCAACACGCTGGCGGACATGGCGATCAAGATCGAGACGACGCGCGCATTTACGCGTTATGCGGCGCGTGCACTCGACAACAACACCTCCGATGCCCAGCAATTGTGCATGATGGCGAAGGTCTATGCCGCCGATGCGATTTTCGAGGTTGCCAAACATGCCATGGAAATCCATGGGGGCAACGGCGTGATGATCGAGGTCGGTATCGAAAAACATTTTCGCGATGCGGCTGTATTTTTGCATATGGACGGTACACAGGATGTCCATCGCTTCAAGATCATTCGCTCCATGTTCCCGGAAACGGCGGGCAATTACGCGGGCAATGACTAATTCACCTTATGCAATGTCATTCTGGGCGTAGCGACACTTGCGCCGCACGCCAGTGCAGGTGAGAATCTTGACGTTTATTTCAGAGACCCTTCGCTAATGCTCAAGGTGACATTTTTGAGATGATTATTAATAACCAAAGGAGAAGACCACCATGCCTGATGAAAGAGTAGAAGCCGCAATAAAAAACTGGGCGCCGCGTTTTACCTCACAGGGCGTTGACTATAACGATTTCTTTCGCACAACCTCCCGCGTTGAAAAGTGGGGGGATTGGTGCCGCGAATGGGTCGTAACGGGCGATGTGCATCACGATCTTGCAGTGAAGGCGGAAGCCGGGGGTAATTCCATCAGCGCAGGTGAAACCTATATCAATGCGGCGTTGTGTTATCACTTCGGCAAATTCGTCTTCCAGGATTTTCACGATGAATACATGTCCGCCGCAAACAAATCGGTGGAGGCTTTCGCCAAAGGACTCAAACTGCTTGATTCAACAGGTGAGCGCGTGGAAATTCCCTTTGACGGTGCGACCATGGTCGGGACTCTGCGTCGTCCTGCGGATGTAAAGAAACCGCCCCTCGTTCTGCTCCTGCCCGGGCTTGATTCCACCAAGGAGGAATTTTTCTCCTGGGAAAATGTCTTCCTCAAACGCGGACTGGCGACGTTCTCGCTCGATGGCCCTGGTCAGGGTGAGTGCGGATATAACTCCCATATTCGCCCGGATTATGAGGCCGCGGTCTCAACCGCTCTGGACACATTGACCAAACGCAGCGATATCGACGCCAATCGAATCGGACTCGCGGGTGTCAGCCTTGGCGGGTATTATGCGCCGCGCGCCGCCGCCTTTGAGCCGCGCGTCAAGGCTGCGGTGGGAAACTGTGGCCCATGGAACTTTGCCGAGTGCTGGTCGATTTTGCCGTCTTTGACGCGCGCGGCATTCCAACATCATTCGGGCGCGAAGAACGAAGAGGAAGCCAAAGCCAACGCCAATAAACTGTCATTGGATGGCGCGGCGCAGAAAATCAAACAGCCTTTGCTGGTTATTCATGGCAGACTGGATCGTTTAATTCCATGGGAGCAGGCAGTAAAAATTGTGGATGCAGTCGGGAAAAACGCTGAACTCGCCATGTTCGAGAACGGCAATCACGTCTGTAACAATCTCCCGTTTGTGTATCGTCCGCTCACCGCTGACTGGTTAAAGGAAAAACTTGGATGACCTATCCGCGCTTCTCTGACACAGAATTTCAACGACGAAACAATCTTGCGCGCGACCTGATGCGCCGCGAGGGAATTTCTGCGCTGGTGGTCTTTGGCAACTCGGGCATCAATCGTCACAACGAAGCCAATGTCTTCTGGCTGACAAATTATCTTGACCTGCACCACAACTATCTTATCTTTCCGCTGGAAGGTGAAGCGACCCTGCTTACGGGTCTTGTCAATCATGTGCCGAATGCGCGCGCAGTATCGGTGATCGTAGATACGCGTTGGGGATCGTATGATCCCGCAAAAGAGATCGTTGCCAAACTGAAGAAGGATGGCGTTGCCAAGGGGCGCGTGGGATTGGTGGGAATCAATGCCACATTCGGCATGGGGATGCCTTACCAGCATTACAAAACCTTATGCGATTCATTGCCTGAGGTTGAATGGATTGATGTCACGCGCGACTACGCCCGTTTGCGCGTGATCAAGAGCGAGGAGGAATTCGACTGGCTCAAGATCGCCGCAAAGTTCACGGATAACACAGTCGCGGCTTTGGAAAATGAAATCCGCATCGGCATGACCGAATATGACTTGATCGGAATCATCGAAGCCTCCTATCGCCGCAAGGGCGGACAGCCGCATATCGCCTTCCTGCGTTCCATGCCGATGGACGCGCCGACGGCTTGCGTCCCCGCGCAGAACGTCACGGAGCGCATCATCCAAAAAGGCGATGTGATCATCATGGAGATCAGCGCAAGTTACTGGGGCTACTCGGGGCAGATCCATCGTCCGATTGCGGTGGGACAGGATCCAAATCCGGAGTGGCGAAAACTCTTTGAGGTTGGCGAGCAGGCATACGGTCGGATTTGTGAGGCGATGCGTCCCGAAGCCAATGAAGGCGATGTGATCAGGGCCGCGTCGGTCATCGGCGAGTCAGGCTATCGAATCTATGATGATTTAATCCACGGCTATGGCGTGGATATTCATCCACCGTTGATCGATCAATCGTGTTGTGATTACTGGAATGATGCGAAACCCGCCCCTGCGGGTAGGAAATTTGCGGAAGATATGGCGATGGTCGTCCAACCGAATCCGATCACACCCGATGAGCGCATGGGCTTGCAAGTGGGCGCGTTGACGCGCGTGACGAAAAACGGCGCGCTGAGTTTGCAAAAATATCCGATGAAATTTGTCGTCGCAAAAGGATGATCATGGAACAACCCGATTATCTAAAAACCATCCGTGCCAGAGGCAAATGGCTTGGCGGGCGCGTTAACGATCTTTATGTGCGCGATTTTCCTGTGATGCGTTCCGATGAGCCGCCTCGCAATGAAGGCACAAATACGGGACCCACGCCGCTTGAGATTACGCTTGCGAGCCTGTGCGCCTGAACAGGTGTCTCATCAGCCAGGATGGCTGAAAAAATAAAATTTGATTTACAGGATCTCGAAGCCTCCGCAGAAGGCGTGCTGGATACCCGCGGTCGCAAGGGTGAAGCGAATGTACCTGTACATTTTGCCTCTGTTCGCTTGCATGTGAAGATCAAGACGACTGAATCAGATGAACGCGTAAAACGTTTGATCGAACTTGCGGAAAGATATTGTCCTGTGCAAAGTCTCATCCGCGCCGCAGTGCCGGATTTTGAAGTGACCTGGGAACGATTATGATAAAAAGGTGGGTCGGATTGTCAATCCGACTTACAGATAAAGTGGAAGAATTATGAAATTGAAAACCAAAGTCCTTTATCTTGTCTCTTTTGCCGCATTCCTGCGTTCCTTCGCGCAGGTGATTTATGTTCCTTCGCTTGCCACTATGCGCGGCGACTTGAATACCACCACAGCGATGATCGGCCTTACGCTTTCCATTTATGGTTTGTGTCTTGCCTTTGCGCAGATCGCGTATGGTCCCATCGTGGATCGTTTCGACGGCAAACGTATTTTGTTGATCGGCCTTGTGCTTTATTTGTTTGGTAACTTGGGCGCATATTTTACACATGGCATCGGTCTGCTGCTGGTGGCGCGCAGTTTGCAAGCCCTGGGCATCGCGGCGGCGGCGGGCGTTGGCATTGCCTTGATCACAGATTTATTCCCCGTAAACGAACGCGGCCGCGCCATGGGCATCTTCTCCATGTTCAACTCGGCGGGTGCAGCTTCGGGTCCCGCGTTTGGCGGTCTCATCGCGGTCTGGTTGAGCTGGCGCGCGGATTTTATTGTCCTTGCCATTATTACCGTTGCGCTTTTGCTGTTTACAGTCTGGCAGTTGCCCGCACAACCCGTCCACGGGCAAAACGTCGGCTTGAAGGATATGCTGACAATCGCGCGTGCGCTTCCGACCTTCGGCGCATTGGTGCTGGGTTTTGTTCACTTCTATGGACTATATACGATTCATACGCTGACCCCGATCCTGCTCGCCGACAAAATGAGTCTGCATGAGGCTGGCATCGGTGCCGTGACCACGATGACCGCCATTGGCGTGATCGTTGGCACGTATGTGGGCGGGCGCGCCTCCGACCAGCGCGGATTGCGGTTCACCTTGATGGTTGGTGTCGTGGGCGCTACGATTACATTTCTCGCGCTCACATTCATTAGCGCGATTGCGACCTCGAACATGTCGCCAGTTGTGGTTGCGCTGGCTTTGCTGGCATTTGGATTGACTGCAGGTTATGGCTTTGCCGCGCAGCTCAATATCATGGTGGATTACTTCCCAGCCATGCGCGGCACAGCGGGCGCGCTGCAATTCTTCGCGCGTTTTGTTGGTACAACCATTGCGCCATTGCTGGCAGGTTATCTGGCAGACAGTCTCGGTCTTCCCAGCGGATATGGTCTTGCAACTGCGCTGCTGGCTTTTGGCGCTGTGATCGCATACTTCACGGTTTCCAATCCGACTCTTGTTTTGGAGGCTGTTGCGAAATGAAAGCTCTCGTTGTCAAGGAGTTTGGCGGTCCGTTGATTTTGGAAGATGTGCCTGTTCCAAAACCAGGGCCAGATGATGCCTTGATCCGCGTCAAGGCTTGTGCGGTGGATCAATTCGATCTGACCATTCGCGACGGAAAATTCCCGACCGCCAAAACGCCGATCATTCTCGGGCATGAGATTGCGGGCGTGGTCGAAGCAGTTGGGGTGAAGGTTGACAATGTCCAGCCAGGCGACCGTGTGACCAGCACACTTTATCTGACCTGTGGAAAATGCCGTTACTGCCTCACGGGTCGTGAAACCATCTGTGCGGACTTCAAGGGATATGTCGGAATCCATACACCCGGCGCGTACGCGGAATATACAACGATCCCCGCGGCCAATCTTGTAAAACTACCAGAGACCATTTCATTCCCTGAAGGAAGCGTGATTGCCAATGCGATTGGCACACCCTATCATGCGCTAACAAAGCGCGCGAAAGTCCAGCCTGGTGAATTTGTGATCGTCACAGGCGCAGGTGGAGGTGTGGGCGCACACGCCGTTCAAATTGTGAAGATGATGGGCGCATTCGTCATGGCCGTGGATATCGGCGAAGATAAACTGTCACTTGCGCGCAAACTCGGCGCGGATGTCGTCTTCGATGCCTCGTCTGGTGACTTTTCTACAGCCGCGCGCGAATGGACGAACGGCGATGGCGCAGAGGTGGTCCTTGAACTCGTCGGTACCAAGACATTCGAATCATCGCTCAAATCATTGGCGCGCGGCGGACGCATGGTGATTGTCGGCTCACATACAGGCACGGTCCTGACCGCCAGCCCACAGGCAATGATCGCCAACGAATGGGAGATTCTTGGCTCGCGCAATGTCACGAAACGCGAATTAGCCGAGGTTGTCGCGCTCGTTGCGACGGGACGAGTCAAACCGATTGTGACAGGAGTATATCCACTTGAGGAAGCAGAGTCGTTACATCAACGTTTGAGAAAACAGGAAATCATCGGCCGTGTTGTTTTGGAACCGTGATTGGAGAAAACCCATGCCCACTATTTTTGAACCCAGAGATTTGCCCGTCACTGAGAAGCATGGCGTCAATATTGCCACCCTTGCAAATCATGCCATGCTCGGGACAGACGCATTGCAGGTCGAACGCATTATATTGGAAGCAAGGGCCAGGTCCTCAACCTTTGAATCATTCGAACCTGAACGATTTATATATGTAATTCACGGCAAAGGACGGGCAGCTGTAAGTGGGCAATCCTTCCCCCTTGACGCCGAGTCTATGTTATGGCTCGAAGCAGACGAAACTTTTTATTTGGAAGCGGACGCGGATGGGCTCGAAGTTC
The DNA here is from genome assembly GCA_964511765.1 of uncultured Anaerolinea sp. Taxonomy (GTDB): domain Bacteria; phylum Chloroflexota; class Anaerolineae; order Anaerolineales; family Villigracilaceae; genus Villigracilis. Next base: position 28,055 of record CAZEGE010000002.1, on the reverse strand, counting down.
TTCTGTGTCATGCTCCCGGGAATGAATAAATTATGCAGATCAAAGATTCATTTGTAATCAACGCTCCCCAGGAAAAAGTTTGGGAATTCCTGTTCGATATTCCGAAACTTGGCCAATGCGTGCCCGGGATTGAATCGGTTGAAGTCGTGGACGACAAAACCTATCGCGGCAAATTGGTTGTCAAGGTGGGCCCCATCAGATCTGAATTTGGCGGTACGGTGACTCTCACAGAAGTGGATGCGCCGAATCGGATCGCGGGCACAGTCGAAGGCGACGATAAATCCAGTGCGTCGTCCGTCAAAGCGACATTCACAGGGACTTTGACCACAGTCGCTGGCGGGACGGAAGCCGCGTTTCAAGTGGATGCGAATCTGCGCGGCAGGCTGGCTCAATTTGGCGGACCCGTCATCGCAGCAACCGCAAAAAAGTTAACCGCTGAGTTTGCAAAGAATTTGCGAGCGCAACTGGAATCATAATGACTAAATATTTACCGCAGAGTCGCAGCGCGCGCGGAGAAGAGATTAAAGACTCTGCGAACTTAGCGTCTCTGCGGTTCAAAAGGAGATTGCTTGATTAAATTTCTCGAACCAACGGATTTCTCCGAAGCCACATCACTGCTTGACCAATATACAGAGGAAGCAAAGGTCATCGCAGGCGGCACGTCGGTGGTGATGATGCTTCAACAGAAGTTGATCGCGCCGTCTGTGTTGATCAGTCTCGGTCGTGTTTCAAATTATGATTTCATCCGCCATGAAGTGGACGGCTTGCATATCGGTGCGCTCACAAAATTGCGTGATATTGAACTTTCGGATGTTGTGAAAAAGTTTTGCCCCGCACTGGCGCATACCTTCAGCGTGGTCGCCAATGTCCGCGTGCGCAATCAGGCGACCATTGGCGGGAATCTGTCAGCGGCGGATTATGCGGCAGATCCTCCAGCGATGCTCACTGCCCTCGATGCACGCGCCCAGGTTCAGGGTCCGAATGAGAAGCGTGAAATTCCTCTCAGTGAATTTTTTCTTGGCTTTTACACCACCGCCCTCGAGCCCAACGAAATCCTCACCGAAGTCATCATCCCCGCGTTGCCATCGTCGGCGCGCGCGGCATATCACAAGTACACGTCAATCTCCGCTGAGGGGCGTCCATGTGTGGCGGTAGGCGCGTTTGCGGATTTTGATCCAGATGGAAAATGTTTAGATTTACGGATCGCGGTTGGCGCGGCGGTGGAGACTCCGCAACGATTGATGGAAGCGGAAGCGATGGCACACGGTCACGCCTTGACCGACGAACTGATCGCCGCCATCGCAGAGCAATACGCCCAAGCGCTTGACCCGTTAACCGATGTGCGCGGCTCGGCGTGGTATCGCAGGGAAATGATCCGTGTGTTCGTGAAGCGTGCGTTGCAGGGGGTGCGAGATGATCGGTGAATCTGTTCCGATGCTTGACTCGGTTGCGCGCGTGACGGGCGCAGTGGGATATATGATCAATTTACGCCTGCCGAACATGCTTTTCGGCAAGATTGTGCGCAGTCAAGCGCCTCATGCTAAATTATTGAAAGTGGACATCACAAATGCCTTGCAGGTCCCAGGTGTGGTTGCAATTCTCACTGGCGAAGACCTCGGAGCGAATGCATTTTATGGTGTGGCTGTCAAAGATCAAGGGGTGGTCGCTGTGGATCGCGTGCGTTATGTCGGCGAACCGATTGCGGCGATTGCGGCGGAAAGTTTAAGTGCCGCTGAAGAGGCCGCGTTGTTAATTGATATTGAATATGATGAACTGACCGCAGTGTTCGACTCACAGGCAGCGATTCAAGCGGGCGCGCCTGCCTTGCATGAGAAATCTCCAAATAATATTTTCAAACATGCCAAACTGCGGCATGGCGATATGGACGCTGCATTCGCTGAAGCGGACGAAATATTTGAAGATACGTTTACCAGCCCCGTTGCGCAACAGGCTTCCTTGGAACCGCATGTGTCAGCCGCGCAATGGGATGGTGAGCACCTGACCCTCTGGACTGCTTCGCAAGCGCCGTTTATGGTGCGTAAAACATTGTCTGAAATCTTGGGGATTGCACCTGAAGCGGTGCGCGTGATCGTCCCGCCGCTTGGAGGCGGGTACGGCGGCAAAGGCCATATCCGTATTGAACCTTTGGTTGCAGCCATGGCGCGCAAGACGAAGGGTCGCCCTGTAAAATTTGTGCTTTCGCGCGCCGAAGAATTTGTGACCGTGACCAAGCACGCCGCGTCCATCACCCTGAAAACTGGTGTGAAAAGAGATGGAACATTCACTGCGCGTCAGGTCACGATCTACTGGAATGGCGGTGCCTATGCGGACGCCAGTCCGATGCTTGTGCCTGCTGGCATGGTGCGTTCGGTGGGACCGTATCGCATCCCTGCTGTGAGCGTGGACTCTTATGGCATATACACGAACTTGCCTCCTGCGGGTGCGTACCGCGGCGCGATGAGTTCGCAAACCACATGGGCGTATGAATCGCAGATGGATATCATTGCTCATAAGATGGGCTGGGACCCGCTTGAGTTCAGGATGAAAAATCTATTTGTCTCAGGCGAGCATTTTGCGACAGGTGAAGAATTGCATGATGTACATTTTGTGGAGTGCCTGGAGGCTTCGGCGAAGGGATTGGGTGCATCTCCCTCACCCCTAACCCCTCTCCCAGGGGGAGAGGGGAAACGTGGTCGTGGTTATGGCGTGATGATGAAAAGCACGGTCGCGACTTCAAAATCCCAGGCGCGGTTGAAATTGATGGATGATGGAACAGTCATGTTGTATACCAGTACTGTTGAAATGGGACAAGGTGGACATACAACGATGGCGCAAATCACAGCGGAAACTTTGGGTGTGCCTCTCAGTGCGATAAAGGTCATCGGACCCGATACTGCGATCACTCCATTTGACTCAACCACCTCCGCCAGCCGTTCGACGAGCATGATGGGTAACGCTGTCATCGCGGCCTGTGGATCGATGAAGAAGAAATTGTTCGAGCTCGGCGCGCCATTGCTGGAAACTCCTCCCGATCAATTGCGAACTGAAAACGGATTTATCGTTGCGGATGAAACATCCATTTCGTTTGGCGATATTTTGAAGCGCAACAACTTGAATGAATTGGACGAAGCAGGCGAGTATTCCACATCTCTTGGACTTGATCCCGAAACGGGACAGGGGATCGCAACTCCGCACTGGCATCAGGGTGCGGGCGCGGCGGAAGTGGAAGTGGATCCTGAAACGGGTCGCATTACCATCCTGCGCTATTCCGCTGCGGCCTTCGCAGGGCGGGTTGTTAATCCGCGTATGGCGCAGCTGCAAAATGATGGCAACGTCATCTTTGGCTTGGGGCCAACCTTGATGGAAGAGATCCTCTTCGATGGAGGGCAGCCGACCAATCCGAATCTGGCGGATTATGCGATTCCGTCCATTCGGGATATTCCAAACGAATTGATTAGCATTTGTATCGAATCAGATAAAGGTGAAATGCATGGAATTGGCGAGATGACTCTGCCGTCTGTTGCGCCCGCGATAGCAAATGCGATTGAAGATGCGATTGGCGTGAGAATCAAGGATCTGCCGATCACTGCGGAGAAAATTTTGCAGGCATTGAGGGAGAAGGCTGAGAAATGATTCTGAATGTAAACGGAAGCAAACATGAAGTCGAAGCAGGCATGCGGACCTTGCTCGAAGTCCTGCGCGATGATCTTGGATTGGTTGGAACCAAAGAAGGCTGCGGGGTTGGCATGTGCGGGGCATGCACCGTGCTGGTGGACGGCAAGCCCATCAGTGGATGTTTGACATTGGCGCAACAGGTTGCCGGGAATGAAATCCTCACTGTCGAAGGTCTTGAGAAGGATGGAAAACTTCATCCCATTCAACAGGCATTCATTGATGAAGGGGCATTCCAGTGCGCTTATTGCACACCGGGGTTTATATTGGCAACCGCCGCCTTGCTAAATGAGAATCCAAGCCCGGGTGAAGATGAGATCCGCGAGTATTTATCCGGGAATTTGTGTCGCTGCGGTTCGTATCAAAATATCATCAAAGCGGTAAAAACGGCGAGCGAGAAAGCGAGGCAGGATGTCTAAAAACTTATTATCTGGTTTGTATGTCAAGCAGTTGCCACCCGAGGATCCACCGTATCGGATCGATGAGACGTACCAGCGCTTTGACCAGCGCAATAATTTGACGATCGGCCGTCCGAGTTGGGATGAAGAATTCAAGCCCCTGCTCAGAAAATCCGTTGAAGTGCGCGTCAAAAAGATCAAGGCTGACGTATCCAATTATCAATTGAAGGATTACAGTCTGTTCGACGCGGGCGGCGTGAGTGCCTTCCGCATGGGGAATGCCATCAATCATTCCAACCGGGGAGTGACGTCCTGGTCGACGCTGGGCAACAAACTGCCGCCCGGCGTGGACGAATGGCAGGGTTCGCCCGAGGAAGCCACCAAGATGGTCAAGCGGGTGGCGCGTTATTTCGGCGCACAACTTGTGGGAATTGCGCCGTTGAAGAAACAATTTATTTATTCCAATTCCTATTGGAGTGACGGCACGCACAAGGAGATTGTTTTTACGGATGTGGACAAGCCGCAGGAAACCGACGAACAGATGATCATCCCGGAAAAGATGCAATGGGTCATCATGATGGGCATTCCGATGGATGTGGATATGATGGATTACACACCCTCGCCTTTGGGTTGCGCGGAGACGCGCATCACGTACAGCCGCATGGGATTGATCGTCTCGGGTGTGGCGGAATTCCTGCGCGGCCTCGGTTACAACGCCATCCCGTCCATCAATGATTTGGGGTTGAACATCCCAATGGCCATTGATGCTGGCTTTGGCGAACAGGGACGGAACGGAAAATTGGTCACGCCCGAATTTGGGCCAAGCCTGCGCCTGTGCAAAGTCGTTACCGATTTGCCAATGCTGTATGACAGCCCGATCCATTTTGGCGTGACAGAGTTTTGCGAGGTCTGTAAAAAATGCGCGGACGAATGTCCCGCGCATGCCATATCAACCGGCGAACGTAGCTGGTCGCGTGACAGCGTTTCGTGCAGTCAGGGTCATTTTACCTGGCATCTCAACAACGAAGCCTGCCGCAAATATTGGGATCTCGGTCTCGCCGCGAATTGCACCAGTTGCATCCGCGCTTGTCCGTTTACCAAACATCCTGGGCTCGTGCATGAAATTGTCCGCACGTTCGTTTCCAACCTTCCTGTCACCGATCCGTTCTTGAAAAAAATGGATGACTGGTTTGGATACGGCAAAGAAAAAGACGGCCTTCGATTTTGGAATGGATAGATAATGCGCGCGGTTGTTTTTACGGAACCCGATAAATTTGAACTGACAGATATGCCTGATCCCGCTTCAGGCGCGGACCTGGTAACTGTTTCCGTTAAGGCGACCACCATCTGCGCGACGGATGTCAAGCTCCTGCATGGGACAGTCCCTTTCGTAACATTTCCGCACATCCCGGGCCATGAGTTTGGCGGTGAGATCGTCGAGGTCGGTGCTAACGTAAAAGGTTTACGCAAAGGCGATTTGGTCGGTGTGGAAGCGCATGTGGGTTGTGGAAGCTGTCCGCGTTGTTTGGAAGGTTTGTATAACCTTTGCGAGAATTATGGAAATCGGGAAGCAGGTCACGCACATATCGGATTTACTACCGCGGGTGGATTGGCCGAGTATTGCGCCATCCCAGCCAAAGCCGCGCATCTTATGCCGGAAGGCTTGAACGCGAAGCACGCCATGTTTACCGATACGCTAGGCATCGTACTGTGGGCGTTTGAGCGTGCAGGCGGCGTCCGTGGCGGAGAGACGGTGGCCATCGTCGGCCCTGGCGCGCTTGGACTTTTGGCGGTGCAAGTCGCGCGTGCGCTGGGAGCGGGGCGGGTCATAGTCGTCGGAATTCCTGCGGATGGTCAACGCCTGGAACTGGCGCGCAAGCTGGGGGCGGATGACATCGTCGCAGCGGAAGCGGGCCAAGGTCCCGTGCGAAGCGTGCGCGAGTTGACGAACGGCAAAGGCGTCGATCTCGTCATCGAATTTGCAGGCACTTCCGATGCCGGCCGGCAGTCGCTGGAAATGGCACGGCGCGGTGGGCGGGTTGTGCTCGGCGGGGCGACCAGTCCAGGCCGTGAGTTGAATGTGGACTTGAGCGTCATTGTGCGCGGTCATCTGAACGTGTTTGGTTCGGTGGCAAACCCACAGGGCATATCGCGGCGTGCGAACGCGTTGATGCAAAAAGGGCTGGTGGATGTGACGCCGCTCATCACCCACAAGTTGCCTTTGAACGATTTTTCGAAAGCCTGGAAGATGTTTTTGGAACGTGAGGGTGATCCGATTCGTATCATGATGTATCCATAAGGAGGTCTGATGCGTGCTTTGGTGAAGACGGAAGTTGGGCAGGGAAATTTGGAATTGCGGGATGTTCCTGTTCCGCAGACGGAAGCGGGCGAGGTATTGATTCGCGTGCGGGCCTGCGGGATTTGCGGAAGCGATCTCAAGATACAGGACGATCAGCATCCTTACACGCCGCCCGTTGTAATCGGACATGAGTTTGCCGGCGAAATTGTTGAAGTCGGCGCGGAAGTTTCGGGCTGGGCGGTGGGTGACCGTGTGGTCTCGGAGCAGCATGTCAAGGCATGCGGTCATTGCCGTCAATGTTTAACCGGGAATGCGTTTGCCTGCAGTTCCAAGCGTGCGCCCGGCTATTTTACCGACGGAGCCTTCACGGAATTCATCAAGATCCCCGTCTGGTTGTTGCACCGCATCCCATCCAATTTGAGTTTTGTAGAAGCCGCGTTTACCGAACCATCGGCAGTTGCCGCGCACGGCGTGCTGGATCGTACCGGCATCCTGCCCGAGGATGTCGTGCTTATTTTAGGCTGTGGCCCGATAGGGCTGGCCGCGGGGAAAATGGCGCAGGCCGCTGGGGCCTCGAAAGTAATCATCACCGGCGTTGACCATGACGAAAAAGCGCGCCTCCCAAAAGCGCGCGAATTGGGAATTGATCATGCCGTCAATGTGATGCGGGAGGATGTATCAGCTCTGGTCAATGACTTGACCCATGGCGAAGGCGCGGATGTTGTGATTGAATTATCGGGCGCATTGCCGGCCATCGATCAGGCTTTCCTGCTGGCGCGCCGACTTGGCCGCGTGGGCATCATCGGTCAGCCGCCAGCCGACGAAATCAAAATCCCATATCGTCAGGCCATGTTCCGCGCGTTGACCGTATCGTTCAGTTACAGTTCGAAATTCACAAGTTGGGAAAGAGCGCTGTCGTTGTTCGAGCGCGGCGCGATCAAACCATCACAGTTCATCACGCACATCCTGCCGCTGGAGGAGTGGTCACGTGGGTTTGACCTGTCCCGCAGTGGCGAGGCGGTGAAGGTTGTTTTGGAACCATAATCGTTGGTTTCGATACGCCCTTTCCTATCGGTTTGGGCTACTCAACCACTGCTTGAATCGAAAACACAAAAGGAGAAATTATGAGCATACCCAAAACCATGAAAGCCGCTGTATTGTTTAATTTTGGTGATCTGCGGGTCACCGAGGTGCCGGTGCCGTCGCTTGGAGTTGGCGAAGCGCTGGTCAAAGTCCATTCGGTTGCCATCTGCGGCAGCGATCCCGCCATCATTGCCAAAGGCTGGAAGGGCTATCCCAAACTGGGCGAGTTCATCCCCGGCCATGAATTCACCGGCACGGTGGTAGCCATTGCTCCGGATGTGACCGAACTCAAGGTAGGCGACCGCGTAGCAGTTGAGCCGCACAAAGGCTGCGGCCGCTGTGAGAATTGTCTGCGCGGGTTGTACACCACCTGCCTGAATTATGGCAACTACGAAAAGGGTCACCGGCATTACGGCTTCAGCACCAACGGTGGATATGCCGATTATGCAGCCTGCCATGTCAACACATTGCACAGGATACCGGACAGCATTTCGTTTGAAGAAGGCGCCATGTTGACTGGCGCTGGCACGGTGTTGTACGGATACGACCGCATCGGATGGGTGCATCCTGGCGAAACCGTTGTTGTGATGGGGCCCGGTTCGATCGGGTTGATCTCGGCGCATATCGCCAAGGTCCTGGGAGCAGGCCGCGTGATCCTGACCGGCACGCGCGCGGATCGTTTGGCGGTTGGCAAAAAAATGGGCGTGGACATCACCCTCAACATCAATGAGGTGGACGCGCGCGAGAAGATCATGGAGCTGACCAATGGCATCGGGGCAGATATGGTCGTCGAGTGCAGCGGCCAGCCCGGGCCGGCGGCGGAAGCGTTGGAGATCGTCCGCAAGAACGGACGCATCTCGTACAACGGCATCTATCACGAGCAGGTCACGCTTCAACTCGATAAGATTGTCCAGTGGAATTTACTCATCACCGGGCCAAAAGCCGAAGGGATGTTGAATTTGGAAAGAGCGATTCCATTGATGGCGGATGGTCGCATCAATCTCAAGCCGTTGCATACCCACACGTTCAAACTGGATGAGATCAACAAGGCCTTTGATACATTCACGGGCCGCGTGGGTGGCGCGATCAAAGTGATTGTTCAACCGTAATCATGTCACTGCGAGCGAAGCGAAGCAATCTCCCGTTTTTGAGTGACGTCCGTTAACTTGGAGATTGCTTCGTCGCCCTTCGGGCTTCTCGCAATGACATCAATATTCTTTTCAGGAGATTAACATGAGCAAATACAATTGGCAAATCCCGCCTCAGGGTGGACATATGGACGCCGCGGACGGCATCTATTTTCAAAATATGACCATGCTGGAGGTCCAGGAGCGTTTAAAGAAGAACGATGTGCTGATCATCCCGGTGGGAAGTTCCGAGGCGCATGGTCCGCATGCCTGCTATGGCGAGGATACTTTTCTCGTCACGCGCATGGCCGAAGCGGTTGCAAAGCAGACCGGCTGCACCGTGTCACAACCCATCTGGTTTGGCAGTCACCCTTATCATCATATCGGCATGCCGGGCACGATTCCCGTGGACGAAGATACATTCACGGCATATTTGAGTTCGGTGATCGCGGGTTTTTGGAACGCGGGTTTCCGCAAACAGATCCTGTTGAACGGGCATGGACAGGAATATGTCATCCCGACCGCCATCCATCGTTTCGCCAAGCGCTATCAGGTGCCATCCATCCTGATCAACCTGAATTGGTATTATGCCATCCAACCCCATATCAAGGACAAGGCACACGGCGGGCCGTTCGAGTATCCATTCGTGCATGCCGACGAAGCCGAGACCTCATATTCGCTGGGACTGTTTCCCGAGATGATCCATATGGAACACGCGGTCGACACAGAGCCCCACGGTTTCATGCCGCCCGGGCATGTTGACTCGGCGGCCAATGCCTACCAGCGGCCGATCCCCTGGTACGGGCATGTCGGTCTGGGCACGATCGAGATCATCGGCAATCCGGAGGGCGTGGTCGGAAAGGCCAGGCTTGCAGATGCTGAAAAGGCGCGCCCGGGGATTGAGGCTTTGTTCGATTACATGGTCATGTTGCACGATGACATCATGGAACGATTCCCCGTTGGCAAACTACCGGATGCAAACCTTGTCACACAGCGCTTCACCCAGGAGCAGGTGGACGAGTTGTTGAAGGGACCCTTGAACGGCGGCAAACATCTTTATACCGTAGCCTGGCCGCCAGTGTAAAGATGCCATTCTGATGCGTTTTGATTGGGTCTGCCTGTCCCGTTGAAGAAACACTTCACCATCTTATTCAGATTGGATTCATAACCATCCATGACCGGCGCATTGTGGGCAACCATAGCAGGATTGGGGTTTGGGGTATTCCAGGCGTTCAACCGCCGGGCGGGGCGTGCGTTCGACGCATATTTCTCCACGTTCGTATTGATTGCGGTCAGCGCGCTCATCCTGGCCGCGGCTTCCGTGTTGACCGAGGACCTGGGCCAGTTCAAGGGCGTGCCGCTGATGGCATACATCAATTTTGGGCTGGCGGGGATCGTGCATTTTTACCTCGGCTGGACTCTGCTTACCATCAGCCAGAACAAGGTCGGGGCCGCGCGCACAGGCGCCCTATCCGGAACGTCGCCGTTGTTTGCGCTGTTCATTTCAGCGCTGGCCTTTAAGGAATTCCTGCGGCTGCCCGTGCTTTCCGGGATATTCATACTGGTGGCCGGCGTTTACCTGGTCTCTTTCGAGAACGGCTCCGCGGAAAATCCCGGCGTCATCACCTGGCGCGATTCGGTGTTTGGACTTGGAACCGCCCTATGTTTTTCGATCAGCCCTATTTTCATTCGCGGCGGCCTCAAGGATTTGAATTCGCCGCTTCTGGGTGTGACGATCGGGATGAGTTTCTCGGCGCTTGCCTACGGCATCACCCTGCTCTTCCGTCATACCCAGATCAAGCAGGCACCTCTCACGCGCGATGCCATTGTCTTCCAACTGCTGGCTTCGTTTTTTGTCGGTATTTCGACATGGACGCGCTGGATCGCCCTCGATAAAGCCCCGGTTGGCGTGGTGTTGGCCCTCGGAAGGCTGAATGTGCCTGTGGTCATCCTGCTTTCACCGCTACTTGTCGGTAAAGCCGAGGAAAACGTAACCCTGCGCGTATGGCTGGGAGCCGCCATGATCGTAGCGGGTTCGATCATTTTGAATTTTTACGGCTGAACGATTGCCCATATAAGATAGAATTTGAGAATTATGCGGAGGATCATCCATGAAAGCCCATTTTGAAATCCTAAAAAAAATACTCGATGAAAAAATCGTCGCCATCGTGCGGCTGGACAGCGGGGAACAACTGGTGCATGTCGCGGAGGCGCTGAACGCGGGAGGAATCTCCGTAATCGAATTCACCTGCTCCACGCCGGGCGCGCTGGAAATGATCAAAGAGGCCTCGGGACGCTTTGGTGAAGAGGTACTGATCGGCGCCGGCACGGTGTTGGATCCTGAAACGGCGCGCGCTGCCATCCTGGCGGGCGCAGAATTCATCGTGAGTCCAACCATAAATCCCGATACCATTAAAATGTGTAAACGCTATGGGAAACCCAGCATTGCCGGCGCCATGACTCCCTCAGAAATGTTGACAGTTTGGGAGGCTGGTGCGGATCTGGTGAAGGTCTTTCCGGCCAGTGTCATCGGCGGGGTGGATTACATCAAAGCCGTGCTCGCTCCGCTGCCGCAACTACGACTGGTGCCGACAGGCGGCGTCAATGCAGACAATGCGGCTCAATATCTCAAGGCGGGGGCTGTCGTCGTCGCAGTCGGGGGGAACCTGGTGGACAAGAAAGTCGTCTCCCGCGGTGACTGGGCTGCGATCACGGCAGAGGCGCAAAGGCTGGTTTCGGCTGTGCGGAACGCATCGAAATGAGTTATAAGATCCTGGTTGCCACCCGTTCCTTTGGGAGTACATCTGATAAACCATGGGATGTCCTGAATCGGGAGGGTTGTGAGATTGTCAAGGCGGACATGTCCCAAAAGATGACGGAAGAACGCCTGATCGAATTGCTCAAGGGAGTGGATGGGGCGATTATCGGCGTTGTCCCGCTAACCGCTCATGTGTTTCAAAACTCGCCTGCTTTGAAAGTTGTGAGCATGCACGGCGTGGGCGTGGACCATATTGATTTAACGGCAGCAGCCGGTTCAGGGGTCGTGATCGCAAACTGTCAGGGAGCGAACGACCAGTCTGTCGCGGACCTGACCATCGGTTTGATGATCGCCATCGCAAGAAATATCCCCGCCGTGGACGGCAGCCTGCGTAAGGGAGGCTGGGGAGCACATGCAGGCAATGAATTATGGAATAAAAAACTGGGGTTGGTCGGTCTTGGGCGGATCGGCCGCGGAGTTGCCAAACGGGCTCTGGGGTTCGACATGCAGGTGCTGGCCTATGACCCCTATGTGAAACATGAAGACATCCCGGCAGGCATCTCGCTCACGGGTTTTGAAAACCTATTGGGACAAGCGGATTATGTTTCCCTGCATACAGCGTTGAGCGGGGAAACACGTCACATGATCGGGGCGCATCAATTGAAGCTCATGAAGCCGACCGCTTATTTCATCAACACCGCCCGCGGGGCATTGGTCGATGAGGAGGCGTTGTATACTGCGTTAACCCAGAACCAAATTGCCGGCGCCGCCCTGGATGTATTCAACGAGGAACCTCCCAAAGACAGCCCATTAATTGGATTGGAGAATGTGGTAGTCACAGCGCATATCGGCGCGCACACCCGTGAATCGATCGAACGTGTGGGCATCATGGCCGCCGAAAACGTAATGCGCACCCTGAAGGGTGGTCAACCGCATAATCGTGTTGCATAAACTTTAGAAAGTTAAGATGACTCAAAAACAAAAGACAGAGTGGTATTTGGGAATTGACCTGGGTACGGGCAGTTGCAAGAGCGTCGTCATCGATGCGGAATCGCGCCTGCTTGGCTTTGGCGCGCAAGCATATTCCTCCACTGAAAACAAGGGACATGGGGAGCAGGAGCCTGAAGAACTGATTCACGCGATGGTGCGCTCAGTACGCATTGCAATTGAGGCTGCGGGAGTGTCTGCGGACGCCTGTCAGGCTTTGAGCATCGGGGGCGCATATCATAGTTTGATCGCCATGGATCGCTCCGATGCGCCGTTGACCGGGGTCATGACCTGGGTGGATGATCGGGCTACAAAACAAGCCCGGGAGATCCGCGAGTCGCATGGGGTTGAGGCGGTTTACCGGCAAAGCGGCTGTCCTGTGCATGGCATGTATCCTCTATATAAAATCATCTGGCTGCGCGAGGAGCGGCCGGAGATCTTCAGCCGGGCTGTCCGTTTTATCTCTGCCAAGGAATACGTGATCAAACGCCTGACGGGGGAATATCTGGTCGATTTCGGGATTGCCGGGGGAACGGCTTTATTGAATACCCATAGCCTGGAATGGGACGCCCAGTCGCTTGATCTGGCGGGGATTCGGTCCAGCCAGCTTTCATCGCTTGCCAGTCCACGACAGGTACTCAAGGGACTCAATTCCGAATTGGCCGGGCAAATGGGCATCTCGCAGGAGACCCCTCTTGTGCTGGGATCGGCGGATGCGGTCAATTCCAGCCTGGGCGCAGGCGCGGTGAAATGGGGACAAGCCACCTGCATGATCGGCACGAGCGGAGCATTTCGCATCCTTGCGCCGCGCGTCATGCTGGATGCCAAGGCCCGCAGCTGGTGTTATGCGATTGACGAAGGTCACTGGCTGGTGGGCGGCGCGATCAACAACGGCGGACTGGCGCTGACCTGGCTGCAGAATGCCTTCAACCAGATGCTTCAAAGCCAGGCCAAAGATGCCCGCCTCTCCATCGACGAAGTGATTGCCTCCGCTTCACAGGTGCGGCCCGGCGCTGACGGTCTGATCTGCCTGCCTTTCTTCGCTGGAGAACGCAGTCCATACTGGAATATGAATGCCCGCGGAGTTTTCTTTGGATTGAGTCTGGATCACGATGCCCGCCACCTGGCACGCTCATTAATGGAGGGAGTTGCCTACCGCCTGCGAAGCATCCGCGATACCCTCGATGACCTGGGCGTGGAAGTAAGCGAGATCCGTGCTTCCGGCGGCTTCACACATTCCGATCTCTGGCCGCAGATCATTGCCAGTGTACTCAACCACGACCTGGTTATTCCTGCCAACGGCGAGACATCCAGTCTCGGCGCGGCATTCTGGGCGCTGCTTGGGAGCGGCGTGGTTGAACGTTTTGAAGACCTGCAACCCCTCGTGGCGATCACCAAAACATACAAACCGCAATCGCAGGATGCGGAGTTGTACGATTCACTCTATCGCATCTATATGGATTTGTATTTCCAGCTTGGAAAATCGTTCGATCAAATTTCCGGAATTTTAAAATTACCGTAATTGCGGGTGGCGATCAGATGGATCGACCTGATCCTGGACTGCGATTCCATATACCTATACTTGTGTATATGGTCGTGGACCTGGGGAAGTGCGAATCAAGTCGTTCACGAAGGATGATGTGTAGCCGGCTGCGATATGTCGGATGATGACGATACCCGCTTCCAGAGTCTTAGGCAGGCTCGGCAGGAGGGTTGGCAAAGCCGCCGGCCCGCAATCAAGGGTAGGCATGTCAGGATGAGCAGGTTTTTTCCGTCTTACGCAGTTTTATGTTTAATCAACGCATTGGCTAGTTGTTGAATTTGCTTCGAGAAGGGGTGGTTGGGCTGATCCAGGACCATGGGCGCTCCCCGATTGACGCTGAGCACGACTGCCCGCCCGCCGCTCATGATGCTAAACCCCACCTTGCGTTTCAGGGCCTTTTCAATGGCGTGAGCGTCGATGCCCACTTCCGAGTCAGCGCGGTTAAGCAGCAGGAATACATCCTCGGTTGGCAGGTTTATTTTCTCAGACAGACCAAAGAACATGCTGGCATTTTTGAAAGCGCCGATTTCCGGTGTGAGCACCATCATGACGATATCGGCTCCTTCCAGAATTTCCAGCGTGCGGTCGTCGTAATTCGGGGGGCAGTCCACTACGACGAAATCGTACGATTCAGCCAGTAGTTTCAACGTGTGCTCTACCAGCTTTTTAGTGACCCGTTCAGCGTCTTCTGGAAGCAGGGGTGCGAGCAGCAGGCGCAGTCCGGTCTTGGTGGAGATCATTGCAGCATCCATCATTTCCTTGTCAATCTCAGCCACGGGAGTATCGCACAATTCAAGAATACTATGCCGCGAAGTGATATTGAGTTGAACGCCGACGTTCCCGAAGTAATAATCGGCATCCATAAGGGCCACCCTGGATTTACTGGCTTGTTGAAGCGCCAGCGCGGTGTTGACCGATAAGGTGGTTTTGCCCACGCCGCCTTTGGCGCCGAAGAAGGCAATGATCCGCCCGCGTGTGCTTGCCGGTGATTGAGGCTGAGGGGCTGAACGCGTCAATAAACTCCTGACGCGATAACGTAATTCCTCCGGAGCGAACGGTTTGGTCAAATAATCGTCCACTCCGGTGTCGAAGCCTTTGATCTTGGATTCGAGATCGCCCTTCTGAGAAAGCATTAAGATTGGTAATGAGCGGGTGGCTGGCCTTTGACGCAGCATTCGGCACATGGCATACCCATCCATGCCAGGCAGCACCACATCAGTGATGATCAGGTCGGGTAGAAAACGGGTGGCTTGTTTGTAGCCTTCCTCGCCTGAACCGGCCAGGATTGCCTCATAGCCCTGGGCTTCGAGCAGATCTCGCACAAGATAAGCAGCTGCCTGATCATTATCTACAATCAATATTTGTTTTCGTTTTTTTTCAACACTCATCACGCTTTCTCCAATACCTGCGCACCTTCAATCTAAATATTCATTTCGAATAGGTTCAGTTATTTGCTTGCCAGGTGAAGCATAGTCAGGCTATCGTCTGCCATGAGAATAATTGGTCGCGCTTCGGGCATATGTGGTTTTCCTGGGCTTTGCCAGACCTTGTCTTTGAAAGAAACCGGGAAAATCTTAACAGGTCCCGGATCAAGTTGTGATCCGCTAATTTTTTGCAGTTCAGCGATGACCACTTCATCGGTTAAAGCTTTGCGATAAGGGCGATCATTGGTCATGGCATCATACATGTCAAAGACAGCGCGATTTTATTCGCGCTCATCAGGGTTCAATCCATGCCAGTGCATCAGAATATTGAATACACTCAACAGAAGCGGATGTTGTGCACAAAGGTGGTCGGTTTGCCAATGAAAAACTTTTACAAAGAAAGCATTAATACAAACAGGGATCTGTTTCAAGCAATTATACTTACATTCCTCATTAAATGCGTTGATGTACACAAAAAGATCAATTTACATCGGGAAGGAAACTGTGGGAATGCGGTCAATTGTCAGAAATCGGGTCTTTGGATGTGCGTGAGCAGTTCTCACAAGGGTAGATATCGCAGCGCGGCCTTTCTGCTGGGGCCAATTATGAAGAGCCGGGAAATAATTTATCCAACTCTTCCCACCTGTGATATGCCTGCGCTAATTCAGCCTGCATTTCTCTTAATTGATTGACCCCCCGCGTGATCTCGGCGCCGTCTTGTTGATAGAACGCCGGGCTGGCCAGCTCCGCAGTCAGCGCATGGACGTCGGTTTCGAGTTTTTCGATGCGTTTTGGCAATTCGGCAAGTTCGCGCTTTTGAGCTTCAAGTGTGCGTTGCTCTTTATAACCAGGTTTTTTGGATGGTTCTGACGAAGACAGCGGATCGTTCTCTTGACCGATAACTGCTTTGCGCGACTTCGACTCGGGTCTCGCTGATTCATTCTGACGCAGCCACTCATCATATCCACCGATTGTTTCAGTGACTCCTCCACTGCCATCCATGGCAAGCGTGCTGGTGACGATATTATTCAGAAAAGCGCGGTCATGGCTGACCAGTAACAACGTGCCGTCATAATCGAGCAAGAGGTCTTCGAGGATTTCCAAAGTCTCAACATCCAGGTCGTTGGTGGGTTCATCCATCACGAGCAGGTTTGCAGGCTGGGTAAACAGGCGCGCCAACAACAAACGGTTTCGCTCCCCGCCTGAAAGCGCGCTGATGGGCGCGTTGGCACGGTCACGGGTGAACAGGAAGTCTTCCAGATAAACGTTCAGGTTGCGGGTCCTGCCGTTGATGGTGACGCTGTCGCTGCCTTGTCCGACATTATCCAGCACAGATTTACTATCATCCAACTGCGCGCGCAGTTGATCGAAATATGCGATCTCCAAATTTGTCCCGTATTCCACACTGCCGCTTTGTGGAGTCAATTCGCCCAGGAGCAGGCGCAGCAAGGTGGTCTTGCCAGAACCGTTCGGACCGATGATCCCGACCTTGTCGCCGCGTTGAATCGTCGTAGTGAAATCACTGACGACCGACTGATCTCCAAATGAATAGTTGACATTTTCCGCTTCGATCACCAATTTGCCCGAGCGTTTTTCCGCCTGGACTTGCATGCGTACTTTGCCAGGCCGTTCACGGCGTTCGAGACGTTGTTCGCGCAAACGTTTGAGCGCGCGCACGCGTCCTTCGTTGCGCGTGCGCCGCGCTTCGATGCCTTTGCGGATCCAGACTTCCTCTTGCGCCAGTTTTTTGTCGAAGAGGACATTTTGCTCCGCTTCGGTTGTGAGCATGGCTTCCCTGCGTTCGAGAAAAGTTGTGTAACTGCAATTCCAATCGAACAAACGCCCGCGATCCAATTCAACGATGCGGGTGGTCAACTTTTGTAGAAAGACGCGGTCATGCGTGACGAACAACATCGTACCGCCCCGGCGTTTTAAAAAACCTTCCAGCCAGTCTATGGATGCGATATCGAGGTGATTGGTCGGTTCATCCAATAAAAGCAGATCTGGATTTTTCACCAGGCCGCGCGCGAGCATGACACGGCGCTTCATGCCCGCAGAGAGTATTTCGAATTGCGCATCCGCTTTCAATTGCATGCGCGAGATGATCTGCTCCACTTGAAGCTGTCCCTGCCAGTGATGTTCATTTGAGGCACGAAGGGGTGTCGGTGAGTCCAGTCCGCCCGCTACAATATCAAAAACTTTCCCAACTACTCCCGCGGGGACTTCCTGCGGCAAATACGCCACGCGCAAATTCTGCTGGCGGGATACGGCTCCGCTGTGGGGCAAAATATCGCCGTTGACCAGTTTGAGCAAGGTGGACTTCCCCATGCCGTTGCGGCCCAATAAGCCTACCCATTCACCCTGCTCAATCTGCAAGTTGATCTCTTCGAATAATCGTGGTCCGCCAAAACCGAGACTCACATCCTGTAAACTAATCAATGCCATAGGGGGGAGAATATACTACAGTCACCTCAAAAATGTCACCCTGAGCGTAGCGAAGGGTCTCTACGATGGCTTAGAGACTCTTCGGTCGCGAAGAACGCTCCCTCAGAGCGACATGATACTTGTTAAAACAGAATCAATTATCAGGGCGAAACGAATAGCTGTAACTTTCTTCACAAAATAAAATGACATCCGTCCATGTCGAAAAACGGGGGTT
>CAZEGE010000002.1:0-10005 GCA_964511765.1 uncultured Anaerolinea sp. | reverse complement strand
TGTAACTTTCTTCACAAAATAAAATGACATCCGTCCATGTCGAAAAACGGGGGTTTCGGGAATAATAAGGTCAACCTTATTCAAATTAATAGGTAACCCTTATGATAATCCAGCAATTAAGTGAAAGCACTGAAATGTATTTGAAGGCCATGGTTGAGTTAAGCGACCGCGAGATGGTGGGGATTGGCCGTCTGGCGGAGCGTTTGGGTGTGACATCTGTTTCGGCAAACGAGATGGTGCGGCGGTTGGGCGAGCAGGGATTGGTGAAACATACGCCCTATAAAGGTGTTGGGTTGACAAAAAAGGGACGCGAGGCGGCTTGTAATGTCCTGCGCCGCCAGCGTTTGTGGGAATGTTTTTTGTACGACCACTTGAAGATCGAATGGACGCAGTTGTATGAATTGGCCTGTTCGCTCGAACATGCCACCGCACCCGAAGTGACGGAAGCTCTGGCGGTTTTTCTTGGTAATCCAAAAACATGCCCGCGTGGAAATCCCATCCCGGCGGCGGATGGTTCGTTTACGCCTTTGAATGGCCTTCCGCTTAGTACGGTCGTGCTGGGGGAGACGGCGCGCGTGCTGGCAGTTAACGCCACTGCAACGGATGTGATCAAACACCTATATGAACGCGGACTCTTACCCGGACATGAAGTGAAAGTTGTGGAGGCAGCGCCGCTTCAAGGTCCGCTGACTTTGCGTGTGGACCCCGCTGAACAGAATGGGGCAGGCGGGAAAGAGGTTGTGCTGGGTTTGTCTCTGGCTGAGTTTGTCATCGTGGAAGTAAATCCAATTTAATAAGGAAACATCGTAATGCCTGAGCTAGTATCTGAATCAATCCAGCTGCATCTGTTAAAACCTGGCCAACGCGGGACGATCACACGCATCAACGGGGAGAGCGCTTTGCGCCGCCGCTTTGCTGAGATGGGCATTGTCAAAGGGGAAACGATCTTGATCGAGCGTAACGCACCGCTCGGCGACCCTGTGGAATATTTTATCAAGGGTTATCATCTGGCTTTACGAAAAGAGGAAGCCGCGCAAATTGAAGTGATCTTGAATGGGGGCGCGAATGGTTGACCTGACGATCGCATTGGCGGGGAATCCCAATGCGGGCAAGACCACCATCTTCAATGAATTAACTGGATTGCATCAACATACGGGAAACTGGCCCGGCAAGACGGTTGAAAAAAAAGAGGGCGAAATTCAATACGGTAACTTGAAAATCAATATTGTTGACCTGCCTGGCACTTACAGCCTGACGGCTTATTCACCGGAGGAGATCATCGCGCGCGACTTCATCATCCAGGAACATCCTGATGTGGTCATCGATGTTGTGGATGCGACCAATCTCGAACGCAATCTGTATTTGGCCGTTCAAATTTTGGAATTGGACGTTCCAGTGGTGATCGCGTTAAACATGGCTGATGATTTACATAATAATGGCGCAAAAATTAATCTCGATCAACTCTCACAATTACTTGGGGATATCCCCATTGTGCCTACGACGGCCAATCAAGGCAAGGGTATTTCCGATTTGATCGCCAGGGCAATTCATGCGGCGGGAAAAATCAAGAGCTAATATGACAGTAACATTCACCCGATCTTATTTTCGACTCGACTATGGCGGCAAACTTGAACGCGCGATTGCGCATCTGATTGCGGCGTTTGAAGAAATTAAATTTGATACAGGCCGTTATCCACAGCGCTGGCTGGCGATTAAATTGCTCGAAGGTGACGCTGATATTCTAAACCGCGTGCAAGCCATGCCGAACGGAACGCAGGTTATTGCGCTTGCGCAGCAGAACGCCGAACATTTGAAAGCCATGCTTGGCGATGAAGTGGACCTGCTGACCGCTGACCGCCGCTATGGGTATATCAACGGCATCGTGCGCCAGTCGCTTCAACGTCCGCTTTTGAATCGCATCACCCTCACGGATCGTGTTGACGATATCGTCACGCACAAATGGCTTGGCCTGCCTTTCTTCTTCGCGATCATGTATGTGATTTTTCGACTCGTGATCGACGTCTCTGCCCCGTTTTTGGATTGGACGGATGCAGTCATCAACGGCCCCATTGCGCATTTGTTCTCGTTCATTCTGGAGCTCACACCTGCGCCTGCGTGGATACATTCCCTTGTCATTGATGGCATTGTCGCAGGCGTTGGGGGCGTGCTGGTCTTTGTGCCTGGGCTGTTGATCCTGTATTTCTTCCTGGCCCTGTTGGAAGACTCGGGTTATATGTCACGCGCTGCTTTCGTCATGGATCGCTTCATGCGTGTGGTTGGTTTGCACGGCAAATCATTCATCCCGATGATCCTCGGTTTCGGTTGCGCCGTCCCTGCGATATATGCCACGCGGACAATCGCCAGCCGTCGCGACCGCGTCCTGACTGCGCTGCTTGTCCCGCTCATGTCATGCTCGGCGCGCCTGCCTGTGTACGTGGTGTTTGGTCTGGCGTTCTTCGGCACACGCGCAGGGACGGTCATCTGGGCGATGTATGCGCTTGGAATTATTGTGGCCATGCTGGCAGGCATGGTCTTCACGCGCACCATCCTCAAGCCGGATGTCTCCTCTGCTTTTGTGTTGGAGTTGCCGCCTTATCGTCAACCCGCGCTCAAGAGTGTGCTCATTCACATGTGGGAGAACACGCGCGAATTTATCCGCAAGGCAGGCACGACAATACTTTATGCATCTCTCGTGATGTGGTTGTTGCTCAATATGCCGTGGGGTGTGACGGATCAACGCAATTCGTATTTTGGAAAAGCCAGCAACGTGATCTCGCCTGTCTTTACGCCGCTGGGATTCGGTAATTGGCAAACAAGCGGCGCACTGGTGACGGGCTTCATGGCGAAGGAAATCGTCGTCAGCACCATGAGTCAGATCTATCTGGGAGGGGAAGAAGCCGAGATTTCCCAGTCTACAACTTTCAGCGATGACGTAATCGGTATCGGCAGCGGTTTTGTGAGCGCGACGATTAACTCGGGAAAAATCTTATTGAGCATTTTGCCTGGCGTGGATCTGATCCCCGCAAACCAGGCGCCCGACGATACGGCTTTGAGCCTGGCTTTGCAGGGACAATTTACACCGCTGAGCGCCATGTCCATGCTGGTATTTGTATTATTGTATGTGCCGTGTGCGGCGACTTTGGGCGCGATCAAGCATGAGTTTGGCATTTCATGGGCCGTGACCTCGGCAGCGTACCAAACTGCTGTGGCATGGACTGTCGCCTTCATGATCTATCAAGGCGGTAGACTATTCGGGTTTGGGTAAAACGGTCATGTTAAAGCAATTGGTTAATTTGCTCGAAAACAAAGAAAACGGCTTAAGCCTGTCCGAGATCAGCCGCGCCCTGAATGCCCAGCCCTCGGCGGTCTTGTCGATGATCGACTTGCTGGTTCAAAAAGAAAAATTGATCGAGATCGGTCCCGATGGAAAATGCTGCACAACCTGCGGCTTGCAGGCGGGCTGTAATTTGCTCGCCGCGCGCGGAAAGAGGTATATGGTCGCTCCGCAAGGGCATGGTTTGGTAAACGTGCTGTAAGAATAAAAACAACGCTCCGGTTTTGATAGAGCGTTGTTGATTTATGAACCTGCTGATTCGATACGGCAAAGCATTAAGAATTAAACTCCCTGATAAATTTTTCCTTGTTGGCCGAGCGCGCTGTCTTCCCGCTGGATGTCTTCACGATCCATTTTTCTCCAACCACTTTGACATGTCGCAACGCGATCGCAGAGCTTTTCGTCACATGCTTGCGGATGGCGTCTGCAATGACTTCCTGCTCGGAGGGTTCTTCACTATCCACCTCGGCGATGATAACAACCTCCTCGGTCCCGGCTTCTTCATCATAGATGCCAAAGGCTACTGTCCGACCCGCATGCACACCGGGGACTTCATTTGCCAGCGCTTCCAAATCCTGTGGATACACATTCTTACCGCCGACGATGATCATATCTTTTTTACGCCCGGAGACATACAGTTCTCCATTGGCTGTGTAGCCATAATCACCCGTCAAATACCAGTCATTTTTGATGGCGGCTTCGGTGGCATCGGGGCGGTTGTAATATTCGGTCAACATGCAATCGCTTTGCACTTTTATTTCGCCCATCACGCGCTCCGGCAGGTCGTTCCCATTTTCATCCACGATGCGGATTTTCGTGTTGGCGAGGGATTGCCCGGATGACATCATCTTCATCCCCGGGCGGCCAGCTGTCGGCGGAGTCGCGAGGCGTTGAGTCATGAAGATTTCACGATCGATCTCATCCACAACTGGTGACTGATCCAATCGACTTTGAGCCACACCGAAGACGTTTTCCGCCATGGCGTAGCAGGTTTGTAATGCGTGTGGACGCAGTCCGAACGCCGAAAATTTTTGAGCGAACAATTGATGGCTCTCTGCGTGGACGGGTTCAGAGCAGTTGATGATCGCGCGCCACGAGGAAAGATCCACGTCTTCGAGATTGCGTTCGCGGATCTTGTTTGCGCAAAAGTTGAATGCAAAATTTGGCAGCCAGGTGAGCGTGCCTTTGTATTGTGAAACGGATTGCAGAAGACGGTAAGGCGCGCGTACCCAATCAAACGGCGACATCTCAACCAGGGTAACGCGCATGAGCACGGGCAGTAGGAAGCAGGCGATCAATCCCATATCGTGATAAAGAGGCAGCCATGAAATGATGACATCTTTTTCAGGATCAAGCTGGATGGCCTGGCTGTATGTTTCGAGTTGATTGAGGACGGCGTGATGCGAAAGCGCTACGCCTTTTTGCAGACCGGTTGTACCGGAGGAATGCTGCAAAAGCACAATATTCTGCGGCGAGGCTTTCATTCCATTCAACGAATTGAAATCGGGATTTGATTCCGGTTCGATCTTGTTTGTTAAGATCACCGTTCGCACCGGGTTGCCGGGCATCAGTGCAGAGCGGGCTTCGGCTTCGAATTCGGGTGAGGTGATGATGGCTGTTGGTTTCGTGATTGAAATCAGGGAAGCCAGGTCGGCCCGATATTTTTCTGGCGAAAGTTTTTCGGTGAGGAAAGGCATGATCGCTGGGATCGCGCCATGTAAGACTGCGCCCCAAAACGAAAACGTCAGGTCTTCCCCGTGTTGGAGAATGAGCAAAACAACCTCGCCCGGTTTTATCCCTTCGCGGACGAGGGTCAATGCGTAACGGTTTGCGCCAAAGATCAGTTGGCGAAAAGTGATGGGCGTATCCGCTTGACCGGCGTTTTGCAGAATAATGCTGGTTTTTTCAGGAACTTCCAAAAATGAGTTTTGCAGCAGGTTTGAAAAAGTTGTCATTTATTATTTTGCCGCGCCATCACTGGCGGGAAGCAATCAGTTGAGCAAGCTGGGTCAGGTTGTCGAAAGTTTGAGCATTCAGTTCGGTATCCTCGATGCGGACGTTGAAGGTGTCTTCAATGAAGAGAGCCAAATCCATCAGACTGAAGGAGTCGATCAGTCCGCTGGAGATGAGGGCTTCGTCCGCGGTGATGACTTTGTTGGGCTGCTTGAGGATCTTTTCGGCAATGAACTTTGCGAGGGTGGAGATAGTTTCGGTGGTCATGGATTTTCCTTTTTGTAAAGACCCGGTGGTTGAGTAGCCTGAGGCGATAGCCGAAGGCGTATCGAAACCACCAGTAAATAGAGTACTTTTCTTTAACTGGTGGTTTCGATACGGGCGAGAAAAACGCTCGCCCTACTCAACCACCGAGTTAGACTATTGCTCTTGCAACCCTCTTCTTACCGCATCCAGGACTTGTAAGGCAGTCAGATTGCGCCAGGGCCAGGCGTTGCGCATATTCTTGGGCTCGTCAAAGAAATTACGGCTGAACGATAAATGGAATCCATCATTCAGCCCAATATCGAATCCATGATTTGGTAACGGATTGGCTGCGGCCCAGAAATTCCACATGGGGATGTCATACTCGTTGGCGATCCTTGCGATTTCAGCGTTGATGCTGTTGTCGCCTTCCTTGTTATCTGCCTTGGTGCCGAGGATGGGGACAATGCCCTGCTCGATGGTGTATTCCACAATTTGGCGCATGTATTTGCCGTAATCTTCGGCGGTGCGTCCGTTGAAATTTGTCTCCAGGCTGATCAATGCCACGCTCGGGTTATATGAACGGTACTCACACGCAAGCGGCGACTCGCCCTTTTCACATTTCTTCGGGTCGGCGCGCAGGGGGGTGAGCACTGCGGCGACGTTAAACCCATCCCGCATGGCAAGGCTGGTGCGTGAGAACGAACCTTGATAATAATCGATTATTCCCTGCAGGTAGGCGTACTCTTTGCCGAGGCTGTACCGGTCGGTGTGGTCAAAATCCACGAGATAGAAATCGGTGTTGGTCTGGCAGTCACCGACTTTCGAGAACGCATTTGGATTGTTTCCCATCTCAAGTCCGCGCTGATAAATGGCGCGGACGGTGTCGCTGATGGTTGGCACGATTGGAAGCGTCTTCCATTCATCCGCTGCCAGGGTTGGACGCGGCGCGGCGGTTGGGGTTTCTGTCATCGTCGCAGACACTGCGGTTGCAACTTCGGTGATCTCGGCCGTGGTAACAGGCAGGGCGGTTCCGACTTCAGGTTGGGAGGCCCCTGGCACGCTCGTACATGCAGTTATATTTGCGATGACCAATAATAGATAAATAAATCGAACCTTAAACATTCAAACTCCTGTTGTGGATATGTCATTGCTTCGGGCCGCGAAAACATGCGGAACAAGAACGACCTCGCAACGACATAATTGGTATTTATTTGCAAGCTGCAAGAATGTATGGCGAAAGTTGATCGGCTAATAATGCTTCACCTTCGGGCGTCAGATGGATTGCGCTGTTGGTAAACTCATCCGCAGGTATCACATTCCATAAATCGACATAATTCCAATTGTTCCGCTCGCTCAACGCAGACAGCATCCCACGATATTCTTCATAAGCCCAGCGTGGGTAAAAGAAATTATAGCGGAGGTCGCTGTTTGTTCCTGTGCTGATCAGTATCGGCTCGTTGACGATCAGCATGGGTGTTTTACCCGCCACTCGAGCGCCCGCTTCAAGTGCGTTCAATGCCAGCAGATTTTCATTAAGAGTTGGCGGCAGAAAATCATGGAAACTTTCATCATCTTCAAAATCTGTTTGGGCGCGGACATAATCGTGCGGATACACCTGATCAATTCCTGTGGCTGCCCACATGACGCCATACAATTGCAGGCGGATCAGGTCCGCAAGTGCGCGCCGATTGCCAACGATTGTATTTCCCCAAAAAGATTTTTGGACGGGGTTGGAATCGTGCGCTTCCATCTCAAGCCCAAACCTGCCTGCCAGACGATGGAGAGTCTCCTCGTTGTTGGCAGCCAATGGCGAAGCAGTCTGCTTCTCAATGGGGAATGCTTCAAGAGTTGTCATCCAGATGATCAAGTCGGGGTTGTATTCCATTCCGTAGGACAGGAGCATGACATCCTTTGTCAATGAAATGGTGGGATACCCCAAATTAAAGGTGCGGACTTTTTTTCCACATGCCGAAAGTGTCGCCGAGTTCAATTGACCGGAGAGGGTTTCTTCTGGTTTGAGTAAAGTCCCCCAAACAGACGAATCCCCGATCACGATCACGCGATATTCGTCGTCCGCTTTTTCTTTGCCGGCAATCACGTGAGATGCGAACATGGCATCCAGATTGAACAGGCTCAGGTTATACGCTTGTGCAGGGTTTTCTCCAAAAGGCAAACGCTCCCGTCCAGGGAAGACAGTGTTGTATAAGGAAAATTGTCCCAACTTCGGCTGCCATGCGGCAAACACGAGGTTGAGTATGATAAATAAGAGCAGGCCTTTGATTAGGATGTTGAGAGGTTTGATTTCTTGATTCATAAAATCACCATGCCATTGCGAGGGCGCTCTTGCTCTTTGCTCGAAGCAATCCCTGGGCCGGTTTGGAGATTGCTTGGTCGGGGAGAGCGCCTTCCTCGCAACGACATCAACGGACTCCCAATAAATTCAACCACACATGCCACGCAACAGCAGGCGAGGAAAGCGCAAAGAAAATCCAGCCCAAGGCTACAAAGTGGAAGGTGAGCAATGCGCCGCTTATATTTAACATGGATTGACGCAGCGGGCTTGTGACCCAGGCAGCCGCGCGGATGCGGGTCAGATCACTCCAGCGGTTGTGGATGAACAGGCCAAGTCCATGCCAGAGACCCCAGAGTGCGAAATTCCATGTCACGCCGTGCCAGAAACCGATCAATAACATGGTGGCGACCTGGGTCAACAAGATCATTGCAGGCACAGGTAAAGGCCTTTGCCATGACCTCAGCCAGCGCGTGACAGGATTAAAGAAATAAGCACGGAACCATTGGGTGAGTGTCATGTGCCAGTTATTCCAGAACTGGGTCAGGTTCGGTTTTAGATACGGGGAGGAAAAATTCTCAGGTAAATGAATTCCCAGCAAGCGGGAAACCCCGAGCGCAATGTCGGTGTAGCCGCTAAAGTCAAAATAGATCTGGAAGGCATAGGCGTAGAGCAATATCCATGTCCAGCCCGTCGCATGGACTTGCAGTGCGTTCGTGTCATTCAAGGCGATCAAAGCCAGCGCATCGGCAACAACGAATTTTTTGAACAGACCGACAAGCAGGCGTTGACCCGCAACCAGCAGATCGTCATTACCAGGCCCAACGAATGGTTGTCTTAGATCTTTGGTAAACCTTTCAATGCGGTCAATGGGACCCGCTGTAAACGCAGGGAAGAAGATGACATAGGTGATGTACTCGCCGAGTTTAACGGCGGGCAGCCGTCCCATTTGGCGGTCGCGAATGGTATGAATGAGACGAAAGGCAACGTAGGAAAAGCCAAGCCAGCGAAAATCAGCGGCTTTGACTTCAGTGAGCGATTGGCCAGCCAGTGCGCGCAGTCCATAACTAACCCAATAGGTAAGCGCCGGAATTTTGATCGCAAGAAAGATGACAGTGAGAGCAATGAAACTGATGGATAGCACGGCGGCATTGAATTTTGTCAGCCGCCTTAATAAGAGGAAAACCAGGCCCGAAACAGCAAGGATGGCAAAATAAAATTCAATTTGCGGCGGGCGTGATGCGGTCAGAATTCGAGCAACAGGGAAGTAACGAGTCAGGTTTAATAATAGAACGACGCCTGCAACCACTGCAATGACGCCCCGATTCTTTTCTGGGCGCCTTGCTTCTGCATTCGCTGTGATATACCAACTGAAAATAGTCAGTACAAGCGTGGCGATGGGAATCCAAAAATCAAAGCCGCGGATTGGCAGGGCAGGTTGCAGCCAGAAAATGACAATGACACTTGCGACTAAAAGAAACCAGGACCTGCCGCGTTCACGCATCACCGTTCCCCACAGGAATGCGGCAGCGGCAACGATCAGGATCTGAGTGATCGTCATGCTAAAAACCCTGATAGATCCAGGTTGGGCTGCTGTCCGCTGTGAAGATGACCAGGGCGATCAGGACCAGGCAGAATAACAAAGCGAGAAGATTTTCGCGTGAGAAGAGTCGTTTCATGGTTTGTTTGGTGGTGGAGCAGGCGGTGTTCGTCCGCCGCATCGAAACCATCAGTTAATAGAAAACCTATCGCACGCCGCAAACCAGCCAGTCGTCGCCCTGTTCCACCACTTCATATGTGCGGGTGGATAGGTCGAGTTCCTGCGGCTCTCCGTTGTAGCTCATCAGCATTTTTCCCTGACAATCCACGAGGGCAGTGCCATTATCAGTGCCTGTGTGCTGGCAGGACAGACCATCCAATTTGACCGTGACCAGCTGGAACGAATCGAGTTCGATGATTGCATCGGATTCCCACTCCGCGCATGAAAGGGAGACAAGTGCCGTTTCATCCTTGCTGGCAAGGGCATTAATATAACCTTCCACCGCCACTACTGCGCCGTTCGAATTGCCCGCCCCGCAGGCAGACAGGATTACGCTCAAGCTGAGCATGGTTGCTATAATTATATTTCGCACAGGGACCTCCGTCTATGAGTGTAAAAACAATGGCGGATTATAGCATGGAG
>CAZEGE010000001.1:129728-228678 GCA_964511765.1 uncultured Anaerolinea sp. | reverse complement strand
CCCATGTCCCACAACCATGCGATATGCGGATGCACCAGGCTTGCCAGCACCTGCGTCTCGCGGGTAAAACGAGCAAAAGCATGCTCATCCGCGATCAGGGCGGGCTTGAGAACCTTGAGCGCAACCGTACGTTTAAGCAGGGGGTCGGTGGCGCGGTACACGTCCGCATGTGCGCCTGCGCCGAGATGGGCTTCAATTTGATAACGGCCAAGTTGGGTGATTTCTTTTGTCATGGTTTCAACTCAGGTCCTTTCCGAGGATCGTATTCGTTAAAATTATAGTCTCAAGGCAGGAAATGAGATAGGTGGTCATCATCCCGTGGTTTGGGGTAAATTCACATTAAAGAAAATTTCTATAACCCTGTTCAGTACAGCGTAACCCCATACATATGATTAGCCTTATATGGTTTATGCGACAAAAAATACTAACGCGGCTAATCCCGGTGTCCTCCGCACTTCTTGTGTTGAAGCAGTTCCCACGATCACGGCAAACCACGCCGCCCGATGCCATGCAATCGGGGATCGCGAGCCCCTTGTGCAGGCAGGGGTGCCAACGGAACGATCGCACCTGCTTTGAGTAGAACGTTACGGCAGAGGAAGACGCGGAGCGTGGCGCTGAGGGCCTCACTTCGACAGGCTCAGTGCAAGGGTTTTGAGTGGATGCAGCGACGTTCCGTTCGGTGGCTAGATGTGTGATGAAGGCTTGAATTTCGGGGACTCCCATTTCGGCGGGGTGGCGCTTGTTTTGATGGACGCGGAGCGTGTAGCGTTTGCACCAGTCGAGGTAGATTTGTTCGGTGCGATAAGAGTAGTGCTTGGCACGGATGGCGTCGCGGAGCTGATCGAGAAGTTTTTTTCCCTTAGGGGACGACGTTGGTTTGTTGGCTGGCGCAGGCAGTTCTGACATTGTTTGATTCTCCCTTTGCATAGTAAAAAAAGGCGTGCTATACTATTTGAAATAGATTGTAACAGTCCTGCAATCTAATTCCTATATTAATTTGGGGGATTAGTTTGCGCGGAAAATGAGGCCCAAAAGCAATTATATTCGGTACACTCTAACCAAAGTTGGGCAGTTCCTTGCATAGCAAAGGGAAAGAAAGAATGAATAAAAATTTGTCTCGCAGAGATTTCCTCAAATTGGCTGGCGTAACCTCCGCAGGCTTGGCACTTTCGGCTTGTGGTGTAAAGGCAACTGAGTTTCCAACGGCTACAACAATACCGCCAACAGGTACTCCATTGCCTGCGCCAACCCTGACACCTACCCCGACTTTGACATTGGAACAATTGCCACAAACAAAACAGGCTCTTACAGAGTTCGTTCAGGCATTTCAGGCGGCAGGAATGAATATTTCAACTGACCAACTGATTCAGAAGGGATTGGAGATACGCAATGTAATAGGCAATGAAAAACAATTCAAGGTGGGATTAGCGCATGTTGAAAGTTCTGACGGGCTTGAAGGAGATTATCCGCTAATGATAATGGCGGCGGGAGAGTGGGAAGAAATAACACCCTCTAAGTTATATTCAATAAATAATTGGGTGCTAGAAACTGCTTTCGCAACCTACAATCATGAAATAGACGACACCTGGACTCCCATGCTCCAAAATAAAAACTATACCAAGTTGGCTAAAGAGAGTTGTAATAGAATATTAATTACTGGAGAACTTGATACAAATTGGGTTTTCTCATATTTCAAAAAAGGTGATTGGGATACGGTCTTAAAAGACTGGGATAAAATAAAAGAAAAACTTGATAAAAATGAAGTGCCAGCAGGATTTGAATATAAATGGCAAGGGTCTGAGGAATTTGTTAAATTTGCTATAGACAATAACATGTCAATAAGAGCGTCATTGATTTCAGATTGGGATGTGCCATCAGATTTTAATTTGTACTCAAAGGAAGATGTAAAGAGATTACTTGAATTCACTGTAAAAACAAGGGTGATAAAGTATAGTCGCCAAATAGAAACATGGAATCTACCCAACGAGTTGATTGTTAGAAGTCAATATAATAATGGTTTCTTTTCTGGCGGAAAACTTTCAGCATTAGATTCACACAAATTGACAGCGCAGTTTATTAAAGAAGTTAATCCAAACGCACGCTTAGTTTTGGCAGAGGATTTTATTTTAGAAAATTTTCCATCCGTAGATTTAGATATTAAGTATTTTGCATTTATTGACTCATTATTGCAAGCGGGTGTTCCAATAAATGCTTTAATGTTTGAAAATAATCTTTGGATTTATGACCCTATTGACCCGACTAAAATTAAGAGAGTATTTGAAGAGGCTGCAAAAAGAGGATTACCAGTCGAAGGCTCTGAAGCGACCATAGCGATTTCTGCACCTTATCCTAATTGGCTAGAAAGACCAAAGAAGGTAAATTTAGGAGATACAAATCCATTAAGAGTTCAGGCGGAGATGTATGCTCAAATAGTGGATTTATATTTGGCAAATGGAATAACGTCATTTGGTTTTGGGAATTTGGATGATGAACATAGTTGGCAAGGAAGAACTGGTTATCCAGAGTCAAACCCAGGGTTAACTGTTAATGGTGAAGGTCAAAAGAAGGCATCTTGGTATACTTTTATGGCTTCGGCATATAAATACCTAAAGTAAAAGACTATTTGTGTTCGATAAAACAAGAAAAAAACATGCGCTCTATTTTTCCCACAGGTAACTTCTAAGTTAGGCACTGCCCAACAAAGCGTGCACCTGACGTGTGGGATTCTGCGCGGTTTACAGGCATTTTTCTGGCTTCGAGTTTTTCCTGCTCCCAAACAGAATCCACGCCCGCCCACACGCAGGTAACGCAAACCGTTGGGCGTTTCCTTGCAAAACAATAATAAGGATGACATGTCATCAGTAAATTTGAAAAGTAGATTTGAGAAAGCAAGAAACTATAAGTTACAAATTTGCAGGGGTTTCAATGACACTTCCAAGAATTGAGTTAACCGCTCGTGAAATTCAGATTCTTTCTTGTATGGCGACGGGTAAACAAAATAGAGAAATCGCTAAACATTTATCAATTAGCGAAGCAACTGTTGAAAACCACCTACACAGCATTTTCCAGAAGTTAGGAGTAAAGAATAGAATGCAAGCGGCGTTATATGCTATGAAAATGAACCTTACACCTCCGCAAAGTGGAAATGAAGGGAATCCTTCTTGAAAGTATTGGCATTTTAGAAATATACTATTAAGGAATAATTTTGTCGCTATCCAAATCACAAAAAGGAGTCTAACATGCACAAGACCAAATTAAGTTCGTTATTACGAGTGGGATTAAGTCTGCTACTTATTGCTATGTTTCTTAGCGTAACTAGCCCAGCATATGCAAGCAATAGTAATGCGACTTTGGACGCAAATCAAATCGTCTTTGCGGTCAAAATGAAGCAATTTAAGAATTTAAAGATTGAAGGCACCAACCAAAATGGCGACCCTGCTCTTTGGAATACTCCAAAACAGGGTACTTCAATGTACTTGGAACAATCCTCATGGTGGTGGCGAGATACAATTATCTTAACTTTTACCATAATAGGAGAAAATACCCCTCGTACCTGCGTCGTAGATTATTTAAATCTGGATGGACAAGTTACTGACGTTGTATACGATCCTAATTACTCCATGTGTTCAGGAAGCAGTAGCACAGTCACAAATCTTCAGACAGCCAAAGAATATCAAGACCTCCGAAAGTTTGTAAGATCAACCGACGCTTATAAAATTATCACCCTTACAAAATGGGCGAAAGACCCCACTTGGTGCGTAGGAAAAATTAAAGAAGCATTGACCACTAAAGTCGGGCAATTTAACCTCATTTGGTGTGATGGCGTCAAAGACCAAGTCAAAGAGCAATTAGTTGATGTATTAACGGATTATGGGCTGAGAATTATTTACGGTAATTAACACATTGCCGTACCAGTAAACCTAAAACTCACCCTTGCAATAATTCTAGGGTGAGTTTTAGGTTTTAGGTGGGAAGTATAGCGCAACAAATCCGCAAAGCGGAAATGAAGGGAATCCTTCTTGAAGGCTTACTCAAAATAAGGCATATTTATCATAAAAATATCCCTTCTGTAAAATAGCCAAAGGAGGCTAAAATGAAAAACTATATCAAAATCAGTTTCATATTTTCAATGCTCGCAATTCTAATCTTGACATCAAACCAATCTGCATTTGCGGCTCAAAATAGAAATGCCAAGCAGGTTCAACTTAACATCAATGGTATTTACGCAATAGTTTCGATAAATGTATATGGGGATAATCAATGGGGAAATCGAACTTATTGGCCGCCCAAAGACCCAAATGCTTTTTATTTACAAACACTGCCAGGTTCTGCTCCAATTTATCCTTATACTTGTAAATACGGAGAAAGTGCAAGCAACTGTCCAAAACAAATGAAGACAACAGGTTATTGGTGGACAGGTATTGTAACAATTAACTTTGAAGTTTACACTACGTTACCACTTCCGCAACAAGTTGGTCCTTTTCAAAAATCGCTTAAAAAAGTATCATGCACTATGCCGATAGATGAAAAAGCATGGGGAGATACCCTCACATTAACATTTGACGCAGGTAGTAACAACGCCTCTGGTCCCACTGTAACGGAATACTACAATGGAAAAACTTATGTTACAGTCACATCCTGCCAAATACTTAAATAAGTAAAACAAAGGGGTATCAATTTATCTAATGCTACCAACTCACCCTGAATAATTACATTCAGGGTGAGTTTTTGAAATGTTAAAAATAAATATTTGTTGTTCCTTGTAAGGTAAACTTATCTTTGTTAAGTTGTAAAACCTCGTCGAAAATAATGGTAAGTCTGGCACAACAAAAAACGCCCAACAAAGCGTGGTGCCCGACGTGTGGGATTCTGCGGCACCTACGGCAAGCATTTTTCTGGCTTCGGGTTTTTCCTGCTCTCGGAGCGAATCCCAGCCCGCCCACACGCAGGTATCCCCTACGGGGACGATGGCGCAAACCGTTAGGTTTCTTTCTCCGAACGGATGAATTTATCGGTATATAAAGAAATTTACAGTTGGGGGAGAATCTATGTGTGAAAATTGTGTTTCAGGATAAAATCGGGACATGGATAAAAAACAAAATTATTTCAGCAAATTTATCAATTGGATTATTGGAAATACTGCTTGGGATTATTTCAAGAGGTTTGTTTCTCTTGTGTTTTCAACGATTACAAGTAAAACATTTTGGGAATCCTTTCGTCCCAATGTTTCAGAATGGTTAACCAGTATGAATATTCCATTAATCGTAGCCATAGTAGTAATGTTTATTGGCTTATTTGTAATTGCTTGGGGTATTTTGTCTTTTATATACAACTTATATAAAAAGTTGTTTGTTAAAAGAACTAGCAACGAATTATCTCATCCCCATTACAGTATCAGAAAAGAAGGCTATGAAGTTTATATAGACGTAAAAAATAGAAAGTGGTTTGTTGATATTTCAAGGACTCGTCTCGTCTTCAATTATTTGAACGCTGATAACGAACTAATATCTGATACTTTGGAGTGGATTCAGAATTCTAACAAAAATGGAGAAACGTATATTGGAAGGCGTAAAACTAAAACAATTCATTTTGCCACGATAAATCAATTGCAACAAACTTACGATATTCATCTATCAAAGACAATGTTAAATAACCCGTTTAAAAATGACAGGGCTATACCAATTGCAGTTGAGGGACTAACGTCATCTGGCGCGAAAAAGTATTTTAAAAAAGACATAAACGGAACATTGTTATTGTTGGAAGTTGTTTCTAAAGGAATATTAAATTTTGAGATAGGAACATATCACAAAATGGGGGCGGTGTAGGTGTTGACGAAACCTACCGATTAACAGCAGTGTGTGCGACATGAAGTTTCTTATGTAACTGTCTTGCTCGCGAACAATGAGACAAGACCTGCTATCCCATTAGCAGTACCCTATGTGGTCATGTTAGATGGTAACGTCTTTACATGAAAGCCCGCAAACAATGTACCCACAGTTATCATGACTGGGTAACCAGCCCTGAAAATCGTACCAGATGAAAGTGGAAAAGTCATGGCACAAGAGCAGATCTGCCACTTGTGGCAAAATAGAGCCAGGAGAGATCCAGATGAAGAAATCAAAGGTTTCAGAAAGCCAGATCGTCAACATTTTGAAAGAAGCAGAAGCCGGAGTGTCAGTGGAAGAACTGAGCCGTCAATATGGGTTTAGCAAAGCATCTTTCTACAAGTGGAAAGCCAAATACAGCGGCATGTCGGTGAGTGAATTGAAACGGCTGAAGGAGTTGGAGGAAGAAAATCGGCGCTTGAAACAGATGTACGCGAACTTGAGTCTGGAACATGCAGCGCTCAAGGATATTGTCGAAAAAAAACTCTAAAAGTGGAAGAGCGGCGTGAGTTGGCAAAATACGTAATGGACGGACGCGGGCTGAGCGAGAGGCAAGCCTGTCGGACGGTAAACATGCATCGCTGTACCTATCGCTACCAAGCCAGGAAAACAACTGATCACGAAATTGTGCAGGAGCTGCAGCAATTGGCAGAAAGCCAGCCACGTTGGGGCTGTCGAAAGATGACCGACTACTTGAGAAACCAGGGTCATGGTTGGAACCACAAGAGAATTCGAAGGATTTACCGTGATTTGGCACTGAATTTGCACAGAAAACCAAAGAAGCGACTGGCTGCCAGGACTGCACTGGCACTTGGGGTGCCAGTGCAGTCCGACTTGACTTGGTCCCTGGATTTTATGAGTGACAGTCTTTCCAGCGGAAGAGCCATTCGCACCTTGAATATCATTGATGACTACAACCGTGAGGCGCTCTGGATCGAAGTCGATACCTCACTGCCAGCGGAACGTGTGACGCTTGTGTTGGAAAATCTTCTGCTTTGGCGATCCGCTCCCAAACAAATTCGCATGGACAACGGTCCGGAGTTGATCTCTCAGCGATTGGAGAGCTGGGCAAAAGACCACCAGATTGAGCTACTGCATATCCAGCCCGGCAAGCCTGCCCAAAATGCATATATAGAACGATTCAACCGCACCTATCGAGAAGAAGTTTTGGATGCTTATTTGTTTGACGATCTTGAGGAGGTTCGCCTGATTACAGAGAGTTGGTTAGAAGATTACAATACCATTCGTCCGCACGAGGCTTTACAGGGTTTATCGCCCCGCCAATTTGCACTTCAAAACGCCTGATTTTGTCTACTTATCACTGGTATATAAATTGGGTACTTGACAACTGGCGTCTATACCGTGAGGTGAAACGTACTCTTTAATCGCAAAAGGAGACGGGGCTAGGGTCAACAGTATGGTTAGCAAATGCGAACGCTCGATAAACGTCGTTAGTTTAAGACAAGCCAAAGCGATTGGGCTTGGGCCAAAAGGCATGTAGCGAGTTCCGGGGTTACACTGTCCCCTGACATGGGTGAAACGCTACCGGCGAAGAGAGCGAACCTAACCTGTTCTTGTTACATAAGAGAAACATGGCAACCCCGTTATCCTCCTCGAAAGGAGGTAGAAACCCGTAAGGAGCATCAAAGGGATAGCGGGCAAAGGAATGCGGAAAAAGCAAAGGTCACCCTGTAACGGGGTGAATATGGATTGAGCCAGCAAGAACAGCAATATCATCCTCCATGAAAATGGGCAGACTTCTGCAGGGTCTTCCGTTACGAGAGAGTTTGGCAAATCGACAATAAAGGAAAAGCAGATGACGGCAAAAAAACAGCTGGTGCGTCCTTGTGCAAGCCGGTGAACTGGAACGCCATTGACTGGCAAAAAGCGAACCAAAATGTAAGTCGACTCCAAGCGCGTATCGTAAAGGCAACACGGGAAGGTAGATGGGGAAAGGTGAACGTTCTCCAACGTCTACTAACCCACTCGTTTAACGCAAAAGCGTTAGCTGTCAAACGAGTGACAGAAAACTCTGGAAAAAGGACTGCAGGTGTAGACAGAGAGATTTGGAACACTCCAAAGAAGAAAGCAACAGCAGTATTATCGCTACGGCATCGGGGATACCACCCAAAACCACTTCGCAGAATTTACATCCCCAAAAAGAACGGGAAGATGCGCCCTCTCGGCATTCCAACTATGAAAGACCGGGCTATGCAAGCGCTCCACAGGCTTGCCCTTGACCCCATCGCAGAAACAACCGCAGACACCAACTCGTATGGCTTTCGATCACAACGCTCTACCGCAGACGCCATCGAACAGTGTTTCAATATCCTAGCCCCGAAACGCAGTGCAACCTGGATACTGGAAGGCGACATAAAATCCTGCTTCGATCACATCAGCCATGAATGGCTACTGGCGAACATCCCAACGGATAAAGTCATTCTTCAAAAATGGTTGAAAGCCGGGTTCATTGAAAAGAGCCTTTTCCACCTCACAGATGAAGGTACGCCCCAAGGCGGTATCATCTCTCCGGTACTGGCGAACATGACATTGGATGGGCTGGAGCGAATTCTCAAAAAGAGATTCGGCAAGAAATCCTCCCCAAAAGTCAACTTCGTCAGATATGCGGATGACTTCATCATCACAGCAAGGAGCAGGGAACTTCTGGAAAATGATGTTCTGCCAGCCATCGAAACTTTCCTAAAAGAAAGAGGACTGGAGCTCTCACGCGAAAAGACAAAAGTCACCCACATTGAAGAAGGCTTTGATTTTCTCGGACAGACGTTACGCAAATTCAAAGGCAAACTGCTTGTTCGACCTGCCAAGAAAAATTTACACACATTCCTGACAAGGGTTCGAGAAATCGCCAAGGACAACAAGCAAGCCACCGCAGGAAACATGATTATGCTGCTCAACCCCGTCATTCGAGGATGGGCAAACTATCATAAACACGTGGTTAGCAAGAAAATCTATGGCTCAGTGGACTATGCAATCTTCAAAATACTCTGGCAATGGGCGAAACGCAGACACCCCAACAAAGGGAAACGATGGGTAAAGGACAAGTACTTCCGTCACCTCGGAAACCGCAAGTGGGTCTTCGCTGGCACACTCCCCAGCACAAATGGGAAGCCTCAACCCATCTATCTTGTCTACGCATCAGATACTCCCATTCGACGTCACATCAAAGTCATTGGCAGCGCCAATCCTTATGACTCTCGATGGACCAACTACTTCACACAACGTCAAAGAAAAACCCTTCGAAAGACTGCTTCTTCGTGAAGCCGCGTGCTTTGATGACCGTTTGGAAGGCTTGAGCCGGATGAGGGGAAACTCTCATGTCCGGTTCTTAGGGGAGGAGAGGATGGCAACATCCTTTCCTTACCCGACCAAGAGTTGAGCGACAAAAGGATTGAAAAGGAAGCTCCTAATGAAAAACGGTTCGGAAGGATGAACTTTCGGAGCCGTTTTTTGCTTCCTGCTTTCATGATTTTCAAGCTGAAGACAGCCTCACACGCCCCCGCCCTATTTTTTGTTTTCAGGGTGGGGTTGTTGCTTTCCAACGGAACGAACATGATAGGTTATTCGATCTTCTGAAGTTCAGACCTCAGCATCAAAAGCTCTGCTTCGCTTGCCAATCTGCGCGGATATTTTGGATTGAGCGCCACACGAGTCAGGTCATGGCCAATGCCAAGACGCATCAGGTAATACCTCGCGAATTGCTGACGGGTCAAACCATCCCGTGCCTCCTCGTCCATCTGCCAGCCCCAGGTCAAGTACTTGTATGAAATCCGTTCCTGGCCAAAATGTCGGTAGGCTTGGCGGCGGGTCAATACATACCAGACCAGTTAAAGCAAGCGGCGGGCATCGCGTTAGCTGCCCTGCTTATCTAGTATATTATTCAAGCAATGCTTCTCTCGGCGCATTCCCCAGCGAATGGATATTGATAACCGAGATTTTTATTGGGAGAAGGACGCAAAGAAAAGAAAGCGAAAATCCACTGGAACTTTACTGTTGATAGTTATTGAAGCGCACTATTGATGTTGTTCGGGTACGAGCTGAGGATGACATATCTCAAGCCTGCACCCTTGCAAGATAGCTCGGGTATACCAACAACAAGGCCCTATAGTTGGCCGTTAGAGATTGCGTGCCACGCACAGAGTCTCGCCGTTGACTGGCAGTGCCATTTCAGTTTTTGTGGGCCAGTGGGCTGTAAGGCGCGCGTCGGAAGTCAGTTTGACGATCAATCGTTCCGCATCTGCGCGAATCGCCTCAGATGTGTGCCAAATGATGGAATCCGCTACGATGCAGGACGTGCTTGCATTGCTGATCAGCGAACTCCGGATGTTCACTTGTATCGGCTGAAGTCCGCGTGGATAGTGATACTTCGCGGACTGGACGTAGCAGTAGATCACCAGAGCCAGACGATCCAACGCCCAGATGGGATGCGCCTGCTGCCCGGCGATCACCATCGCTTTGAGGATCGGCGAATCAGGCATGGATTTTAGAATGCCGATGGACAGGCTGGAACAATCCAAACCGCCATCAATGTGAGATGTTGCGTAAGTTATTGGCATGAGAAATACTCTACCCGTTTTCCCTGGTTGCATTGTTTCAATTCGCTCATACGATACTCCTGTTGTGTGGATAATATTTGCGCTGGCTCTGGGTGATAATCATCCTGGTCAGGCGCTGATCACCAAAATTAATAAGCACGCGTACTCCCCTTCAACACGCGGCGATACGGCGGCATGTTGATCGAAAGTATCTGGCACTTGGAAGAATCCAATAATTTGTTCCATAAATTGGGATAATTGAGCGTGAAAGAATCGGGGACTAAAGCAGAAGTCAGCACCGTAGGCAGGTGCGCATTGTAGCGGTAATTCAACAGGCTATATAACTTATCCTCCGCCCAGGCAGAACTCGCGCCGCTTTCCTTCAAATTATCCAGGATCAATAACGGCGTTGCGCGGATTTCCTGGAAGCGTCGGTCAAAAGAAACATCCGAGCTGGGGCGAAAGGTCTGGCGCAGATAATCGAGCAGGGCAGAAACTTCGACAAGAATTGCCTGTCCGCCCAGCGCGATGCGATAGTTGCCAATCGCCGCCGCGAGATGAGTCTTTCCGCAAAACGATTGACCTAAAAAGACCAACCAGCCAATCGGCTCTTCTGAAAACCGCACCGCCGCGCCGAAGGCTTCACGCAAGGTCTTTATGTCATCCGGCGTTACTTTGACGCGCGTGATCGCCTTATCTTTATACTTGCCGCCAAACTTATCCTGCCTTTCGGTGATAGTTGTTGTCAGCGCTTCCCTGCCCGCCTCATCTTCGCGCGCCTGGAAATTCCTAAAAGTCATCATCTTCATCTCAGGCAGGGACAGCATGGAAATGCCAGGGTTGCTGGTCTGCTCAGGGCGGCGATAATCGGGCGCGCTGATCTTCAAATGTTTCACCAACTCATCATCCTGTAAACGCGAACGGACGCGGCCTTCGAAGGCGTCCAACATCATATTCGTCGTGATCACAGTTGACATTTTATTGATGTAGCGATAATTCATAACTTGAAATATTTTTTCCTGCGCCCAGGGAGTGGCGTTCTGTGTGCCGAAGTCATCCAGAATTAATAGTTCAGCAGTACGGATTTCATCAAAGCGTTGTTCAAATGTCGTTTCAGAATCGTTATAAGCAAAGCGCAAAGAATCCAAAAGATCAGGTATAGTGATAAACAAAGTGGGTACGCCTTTGCTGACTGCGTTGTTTGCAATTGCCGCCGCGAGATGAGTCTTTCCGCAGCCATATCCACCTTCGAGCAACAGCCAGCCTGACTGCGAGCGTTCTCGCTCAGGCAGGCCATCCTGCAAACGCGCAAACTCTTCACAGGCTTCAAAGGCCTGATGCAAATTTTCTCTTTCCTGCGGCGTCATAAACTTTGCTTTTTCGTTACCCGAAGTGTTGAAGTTTTCAAAACTCAAATTGCCCAGGCCTTCCAGAATACTCATAGCAAACAAACAATTGCGTGCGCTCACCGCCACATCCCTGGCGCGGCAGATACATGATTCCAATTTGCCAAACTTTTCATGTCCGAACGGCACGTCAAAACGCACGTAGCCCGCGCCTGCGCAGTGCAGACAATTCGGGTCACCCAGCGTTTTCAACTTGGTTGACGACCCCGGAACGCTGGCTGTATTTGCGCGCATCTTTGACAGGATGCTGCCGATATTTGTTTTCATGGGCTAAGAGTCCTCAAGATCGCCAAACAAACGGCGATACAGTTCGCGTTTGTGGATGGCTTGCAGATCGTGAAAATTCAGTGTGAAGATTCCAGCCTCCAGGCTCTCGCCGAGATTCACACTTGCCATGTCCGCATTAAACAGCGACTTCAACGCATAAGGATTCAATTTTGCGAGGCGATTAAAATCGCCGCCTGCGCCCGCGCTCACATTCTCGCAAAGACGTTTGATCGCCAATCCCACCGGGTCAGAAATTTTGGATCCGGCGGGTGAGTACGCATACAGCAGCCAGGATACAAAGCCTGTGGACAAGCTCGAAATGCTTCTCCCAAATTTCTTGTTGGTTTTCAGAAGATTTACTTTGCTGCCGGGGTTGACCGAATTGTTACTCATCAAATAATCAAAATCCCAAAAAGCCATGTTCCCCATCCCCCCGCTCTTGCCTGCCGTTGGCTGGGCGGGCGCGGGTGAGGTTTCTTGCGGCGGTTGGGGATTAAGAGTTAAGGAGTTGGTTTTAAGAGTTAAAGAGCTTTTAACTGCGCAAGTCGCGTCACGATGGTCTGCAAGCAGCGTCACGACGATTGTGCAAGTAGCGTCAAGATAGTGTGCAAGTCGCGTCATGGCGATTGTGAAAGTAGCGTCACGATGGTCTGCAAGTGGGGTCATACCGATTGTGAAAGCAGCGTCACGACCGGTCAACGCTGCGAGGTTGTCCGTCAATACCGCTTCGAGTATTTCGTGAGGCAAGTCCTCGATCAGCGTCTCAAATGTGCGTGACGACATGGCAAAATCCTCGCTCTTTGGACCAGCCACTTCGCGCATGTAGACGCGCACGACTGGATTTTTCAACATTCCAGGCTCGCTATGTTTTGGGCCATTTTTCTCGTTGAACCAGTCCCACACGGTTCTTGGGCGCGACATCCCCAGCCAGCCTGCGATCTCGGCGTAGCCGCCTTTGACCGTCACACGATTACGAGACTCGCCGTTTTCGGGATTCACATAGCACATATCGCGCAAGAGGATCAACATCCAACCCGGACCCGCGTCCATGTGCGGCAGGATATGCTCCATGAAAAACAGCGAGATCACGATCAGGTCGTTCTGCGGCATGATGTGGGCTTGGAGCGCAGATGCAAGACTATCCAACAACCCGTCCGCCAACTCATCCTTGAATAGATCATGCAGCAGCGCGCGCACGGTCTGCGCCTGACTGCGAGCGGGCACGCTCAGGCAGGCCTGATCGCTGTCTTTCGTTTTTGTGTCAAGAGGGATTAACTCATCAAGCGGAGTTGTGACCGCCGCGCGCAAGACACCTTCCACCCCGCCATGCGCCTCGATGTGGGTTGCGATCCAGTGGCGCAGAGAGCTTGTATCCGCTGGTGTCAGTGGCAGGGTCATGGCGATGGTGTAGCGGCGAGGCAGACGTCGAGGCGTTGGCCCTTTGACCCATTCGTCGCCGCCTGCGATGATCTTGACCAGCCCGGAAAGTTTCTGCCATGTGGCGGGATTATTGACACGGTTCCAGTACGTGCGCTCCGAGATGCCGCTCATCGACGCAAGTTGTTTACCGGAGAAACGACTGGACTGGCTGCCCGCACGCGCACCCGCGAGATATGCCGCCTGACGGAAACTGACGTACATCCAGCCCAGGTCAGGCCCGATGCTTCTCAGCCAGCGGCGGAAATAGCCTGGCAGATAGACCGCTCGATCCGGGCGCACGATCTGTTCGTAAGCTGAATCATATGCCGCGGGGGAAATGTACAATGCGTCATCATCATGGAGTTGCTCTTCATCCTGCGAGTTTGAGTTTGCGCTGGGTTCCGTTTCGACATCCACACGATCAACATCGTCCTGCGCGACCACAAAATTCACGCGCACGTTCGCGTTGAGGATACCAACCAGCATACGGTTGACCGTGCTGGCAAGGCGGCTTTCCAACCAGTCGCGCGTATACACATTGCGCGCAGCAACGACCAGAGCGCCATCGTCGCAGGACAATGCGATCGTGTCGCGTACCCAGGTGTCAAACGATGCGCGCGGCATATCGGTTTGAAGTTGTTCAAGAACGGATTCCCATGTTTTTTCGATGTTCATGTTTGCCTGCTTTTTGGGCTGGAAGTATTTTTATAGCGAATTTGGCAAAACCGCACAGGAAGGCTCAGGACGGGCGATTTTTTCAAGACATCCTAAGTGACCTGTGACCAAATTCAGGCGGCTTGTATTGTGTTGGGTTGAACCCATGTAAGCGGCGGTATAAGCGACTGTGCAAGCGTGTGTAAGCGTGGTGTAAACGGCATGTAAGCGATGTCGCTTACATACATTGTCGTCATAAAAAAACTTGCGTATTTTCGCGAGGAATTGACGATGCGAATTTTGGGCTACCATGTCGGGCTCACTTTTTGAGAGACAACAAAGGACTCTTCTTTTAGCCTTAAGTGTCCCTGCTGGTGGGCTTCAATTGCGTAGCGCAGGAGGAATACAACCACTTCCCCAACGGAGATCTCCGCACCCGCCAGCGCCTTGATCTGCGTACCCACATCCTTGCCCCAGCGATACGTTAGCACAACGTCTGCCTTCGTCGTTTTGATAGCACGTTTTGCTGGTTGAATCTCCTGCGGCCATTCGTCCGCCTCTGACCATGTCAGTATCATTTTTCTGCGATTGGCATTTGGGCGGGCTTCGATTGCCAGCTTGCCCTGACGTACATGCGCCAATGAAAAACCCATCAGGGCAGCAGCAACACTGGAAGTACTCGTCATGTGCTGATGCGCCAAGCCGAGAATGGTGGCGCGTATATCTTTTGCCTGTACGTGCAGTGGGGATGGAATGCGATATGACATCCCACGGTGCGCTCGATCCCAGGCGCGATTGTCTCTTTTTTGTTTTTGAGCAAGCGGGATGATTTTGACGGGGTCCTGTGCGTCTTTTTTTAGATGAGCAAATGCGTCCTGGCGAGACATCGTTTCTCCTCTTTCCTATGCTTACGAAAGCTTCACCACTATGCGGGTCAGCGCTTCGTACTCACGCGAAGCGCGGCTGGCGGGGTCCATCTCGAAGATGGTTTTCCCTTCGGCGGCACACTCGCGCAGAATAGTCGCGCGATGGATGGGAGACAATACGCTCTCGCCAAAGTTGGCTTTTAGCTCAGCCATGGACTTATGACTTTCACTGGTTTGCTCATCATAAAAAGTGGGCAAAATACCTGCCAACTTGCCGGTCCAATGATGCTGGTCGTTCAGGCTGTTGAGCAGTTCCATCATCTGCGCCAGACCGTTCATTGACAGGAATTCGGTAGCGGTTGGGATCAGAACCAGGTCTGCGGCATATATGGCGCGCTCCTGGATACCTCCAACGGAGGGGGCGGTATCGAAGATGATGTAGTCATATTCTTTTCCCAGCGTCTTGAATAGCAAGCGGATCGAGTTGATGGGGCGGTTCTCGGCATTGATCACAATCTGTGCCGTGGCGGTTGAGCGGTCACCAGGCAACAGATCCAAGCCAATGCGGCCTGTAGCGCGGATCCACTGATGAATGTCGGAGCGGGTGTTGACCAGAGCGTTAAATACGCCAGGCTCCTGATTGATACCCAGGGCGGTCGCACATTGTCCCTGCGGATCGAAGTCCACCAGCAGGACGCGGCGGTTGCGCAGCGTCAGTCCGTGCGCGAGAGAGGATGCGCTTGTAGTTTTTCCAACTCCGCCTTTTCCGTTTGGGGTGACGATGTTTATGCTCATAATTCCACTCCTGTAATTGTTTTCAATACTTCCATGTTTATATTTACTCCGACTTGCATAAATCGCTGGCAGTGACCCAGCCCGCAATCGGAGACGAGATGCGCAGCCACAGGTCGCCCTGGATCATTTGCGAGTTCAACTCGTCAGCAGAAGCAAGCGCGATCTGGACTGTTTCACCTTCGGCCAGGTAACCACGCACTTCACTGCCACCACCCGCCGCGAAGCGGACGTGTAACCGTCCATCTGGAATATCGGTGCAGACTTGCATGGCGACAGGAGTCGCTGGAGCAGTCGTGGATGCTGAGGGAGATACCGATGGCGATGTCGTTGCTGTAACATCCGCTTTTGGAGTGGTCATGTTTACTGCAAAGAACATCGCCGCTCCGCTTACAACCAGGATCACGATTACCGCCAGC
Organism: uncultured Anaerolinea sp.; assembly: GCA_964511765.1. Taxonomy (GTDB): domain Bacteria; phylum Chloroflexota; class Anaerolineae; order Anaerolineales; family Villigracilaceae; genus Villigracilis. Next base: position 212,417 of record CAZEGE010000001.1, on the reverse strand, counting down.
CCACCAACCAGATCCCTGCCTCTCTCGTGGAGCGGAGGGGCAGGGGGATGCACACGCAGCATGCGAGCCCGCTGGGCAGAGAGCGTTTCTTCAAGTTGAGCGCGTGTGCTCATCGGATGTCTGCCTCTGTTATTTGTTCTTCAGTCTTCCAGCGCTGGGTTCTCGCACGCTCAAACTCCTGCCTGGTCAATATGCGGGTTGGCTCGACAACACACAATATTCCTTCCTCTCCATCAGGACACCATTTGCTGTATGCCCGCACACGGAAGTAGCCTTTTTCGCGGGCGGCTTCGAGGATTACGCCATAGATAATGGGGAGGTTCTCCGTCACAATCTCGTAATAGTTACCCTTTTTGATCTTCATCTGCCAATCGTCTGGAGTAACCTGCGCTCCAGTCAGGAAGTTGTAATAAGTTTGATCTGCTTTTTTCGTCATCATTCACCATCAGTAATTTCGTCGAGTGTGGTATTGCCTTCGGTATCTTCGCCAAACAGCGCTCCCTCGATCATGGCAAGCGCGACCGGCTGTCCGTTCATTTCTGTATTGATGGTACGCACGCCGGACGAGCGATTGAGCGTTCCCAACGCTCCGAGTACGAGAGCCAGCGCCTCAGATAGGTGAGGCGGGCGGCTGACTCCCCGTCGCTGGACCTGGATCGCCCCTGGGCGCACGATCCGCTGCGCCGCATCCAGATCCAGACCGAAGGTCCGGCTTAGAGAGGGTCCGACTTGCTGTGTCCATTGCCTTTCACGACCGCGGGCTCAGGCATATTCAATGGAATTCCATCTCGCAAGGTGCTGAAATCTTCTTCACTCACATTCGCAAATGCGAACTGCGCATTGGGGTTGCCGATGTCGTAGCGGTCAGCGTTCTTTTTCGCCGCCAGCTCATCACCGATATGGATCGCTTGCTCATTCAGGGTGCAAGCAATTCTGGATGTGAAGCGGATCGACTCATTATTCGCAGAAGCGGGTGGAATCTGTAATGCAGGAATGATCGTCGCTTGCGGCACATTGGCAGTTTGAGATGGATCATCGTTTTTATTTCCAGCAGGAACTGGAGATTGTTGCGCCGAGGTCTCGTCCGCTTTGGGTTCGATCAGATTCTTCGCCAACTCCGCCAGGCGCGTCTTCAGTTCGTCAATGTTGCTGCTAATGCCACCGTTGCTGGCTACATTGCGGATGCCGATCTGGTCGCGCAAGCTGTCACGAGTGGATTTTTCAACCGCGTCCTGCGATTTCTTGATCTCGGCCAGTAGGACTGCCTTGTCGAGTGTGTCTTGCTTTGCCAGCAGATATGACTCGGCATATAGTAGGTCGCGCTCCATTACGACTATCTCGCTCATCTTCGCTTTATGCGCCGCGTCTGCTTTGCGCTCTTCGCGGCGGGCTTTGGTCGCGGGCGAGGTCATGTGATAAATGAACCCGGCTACGACGTTGGAGACCACCACCAGCGGGATGGCGACTGTAGCGATGCCTGACAGAACAAGGGTCATTGCGCTATCTTGCGCGCCGTACATCAGGGAGTCGGTGATCGAGGTCAGGATCACGCCCACCAGGTCAATAATGAAAAAAGACATCGAAGTCCAGTCTTGATATTTTGTGGACGAGCCAAAGATCCAGACCAGCGACCAGGCGATGGCGCCGATGTCCAAGCCCCAGAGACCGATCAGCCCGAGAATTTCAAAGCCGCTCGGAACCGTGGTGGAGAGGAAGTCATAACTGCGCCAGGCGGTGTAGATCAGCAAGACCGCATCGAGCAGAAGTACGATCAAATCGCCGATGTCAACGCCGCCGTGATCGGTTTGAATGCCGGTCTTGCCGGTCAGTTCATCGGTCAGGCTATTTGTGTTACTCATGATTTACCTCCAAAAGGTTTTTGAAAAATTTGACCCAGGTTTGCCGGGTATTTCGCGGGAATCATTCATACCTCCAAGTTGTGGATGAGGCATCTGGGTTTTTTAATTTGATTGGGGCTCGCCTCCTTTCTTTGAACGTATTGGGAACTCGGAACGAAAACTTCCAAGATCCCATTTCCAAAATAACCACGCTGCAATCAGCCAACATACGATCGTCACAACTACAGGAAACATTTGCGTACCTCCTTTTTGATTTTTGTGATCCGGCACACGCCGGTCATTTTTTATTGAGCAGCGACAGGTTCTGTCGCAGGTAAGTCCAATATGACATCTGCTGTATCATCAATAATTTCCTCACCAGTCTCAAGCGGTTCTGCTACGATCAAAAATGCTTTCCTATTGCGGCGCAGAGAGCGCAAACGAATCGTTTCGTGAATCAATAAGACAGAAAAAAGGGCAGGGGGCAATACTCGAAAGAACAGATCGGCATAGCGCCAGTGAGCCAATAGCCAGATAGCCCCGATGGATGCACCACCTACGACCAGTCCGCCCGCCGTCATGCCACCCCAGAAAAGTTTGGTGTTTTCACGAAGCAGGATAGCTATCCAACCAACCGATATCAGGATTACCGCAAACTGCAGTGCAATCACTGGGATAGCGGGTGAGAAGGGGGCATAGATGATCTGGATCGAGATGAAGCCCAAGTAGGCACCGCCCAACCAGAGCAACAAAGCCGCCACTCTCAACAACCAGGGCAGGGCGTAGAGAACCACACCGACAATGCCCAGAATGACGATCGCAAGGAATCCCAACAAATACTTGATGGCGTTGAAGACAAATTGAATCAGTATCGAGATTACATTCATCATGATTACGTTTCCTTGTAGGAATCAAAGTGCCTCACACTAAAGGTGTGAGGCACTTACGACCTAAACAAACCAATAAAAATCTAAGTATCAGATTCTTCTGGCGGATTCTTTTTAGCGTTCTGCCAATTTTTTATTAACGCCAAAGCTTCATCCAATGGAATCCCCGGAGGGATAATTTGAATGGAGTTGTAGGAGTGCGTATGCAGCCCGTCGGGACCGCAGGATTTAGTTTATAACCAATGCTCATGAATGAGAATCTCATTCATGAGCATTGGCATTTAATACCTGCGAGAGCAGTGTTGCGAACAACCTGCCGGGGATTTCACAATCCCATTTACCGAGCGTTGCCGCTATAGCCTCCATCCACAGGGATCTCTGCTCCGTTGATGTAGCCAGCCCGATCGGATGCCAGACAAACAACGGTACCTGCGACTTCTTCCATACTGGCCCAACGTCCAGCGAGAATCCCCTTCTCACAGCAACAGGCTGCCGGAAATTCGGCTTTCGTCTTGCCTTGTTGTTTCGCCATATTCTCCGCCCAAGCCTCCCGCCATCCAGTGGAAACCAATGCGCCCGGCATGACTGCGTTTACAGTGATTGATCGCCTGCAAATTCGCGAGCAAGATACTTGGTCTAGTGATTCATGGTTGAGTTGTTAATACCGTGTGTGATCACATTTCTCCATACGCAGTCCCCGTCGCCAATGGTTCGCGCAAATTCCCGTCCATTGATTGAACTCAAAGGAGGCGTAACCTGGGCACGCCTAACAACGCCTGCCGAAAGCGGCGCGGAATTTCTGGAAATCACTTACGCGCTCGGTGCCCTGTCAGATGAAATTCTGTCACATCACGAAGGTCGTGAATTTGGCATGATCCTTGAAGGCAAGTGGTGGTTGAGTTCGGGTTTGAATCTTATGCGTTATGCGCGGAAGGGAGTGGTGCTAAGTCGACATCAGCCTGTCGGTGATTGGGGTAGTAGGTCTAGCTCGTCACAATCTTTTGCCCATTTTGCAACGCCTCAACTAAATGCGCGAACTGGATATCATCGCTTCTCCCCCATCAGCGACAGCTTGCGATAATTAGTAGATTTCAAGTCTTAAAATTACTCACCCCCCCTTGCAACGCAAATCCAAAAGAATAACAATTTATAGTAGAATTACATTCGCTGGGGCGATGGCGGAATCGGCAGACGCAACGGACTTAAAATCCGTCGGTAGTGATACCGTGAGGGTTCGACCCCCTCTCGCCCCACACTTTGTCATTGTGCGTGTTTGAGATAATTCGAACACCCAATGACATATTCATCAAAAGGCAAATCATGTTTTTTACCCGCCAGCAACTCGAAGAGATCGAAGACAAAAGCCTTGCTTCTTACGGAATGCGGAGCAAGGATACCAAAGGACGCGCCTATCTTGACGGTGAACCGGCATATCGCACATCTTTTCAACGAGACCGCGACCGGATCCTGCATACCACTGCGTTTCGCAGGTTGGAATATAAGACTCAAGTCTTTATCAATTTCGAAGGCGACTACTTCCGAACCCGCCTCACCCACACGCTGGAGGTCGCTCAGATCGGCCGCACATTAGCCCGCGCTTTGGGCGGGAACGAGGATCTGGTTGAGACCATTTGCCTGGCGCACGATTTGGGACACTCTCCTTTTGGCCATTCCGGAGAAACTTCACTCGCGCGGCTGATGAAGGACACCGGCGGATTTGACCACAACAAACAATCCCTCCGCATCGTCACTGAATTGGAACAACGCTATCCGGAATTCCCCGGTTTAAACCTCACCTGGGAAGTACGTGAGGGGATGGTAAAACACGAGTCTGAATACGATATATCGGACGCTCGCGATTTCAATCCGGACCTGCGCGGCAACCTCGAAACACAAATTGCCAACGTCGCCGATGAACTTGCCTACACAACGCACGACCTCGATGATGGCCTGCGCTCGGGCATGATCAGCCCCCAATTGCTGGAAGGAGTTGCGCTCTGGGAAATTTTGCGTGCGACCTACAACTGGCGCGAAGCCATCCTCGGTGACATGGAAAGGCATCGCATGATCCGCCACTTGGTGGGCATCATGGTCACCGATATGCTCCAGGCAACCGAAACCCGCATCAAGGAAAGCAAAGTGAAAACATCGCTGGACATACAAAAATTAAAATATAACCTCATCGGCTACAGCGAGGAAATGCAGCGCTGCAATCGCGAGTTGAAAGACCTGCTCTACAAAAACCTATATCGCCATTATCGAGTGGTACGCATGCAGGTCAAGGCCGAGCGGATAATTTCAGATCTCTTCCTTGCCTATCGCGTAGAACCAGCCATGCTTCCCGACCATGTTCAATTCTTCATCGAAAAGCGCGGGCTGGAACGCACCATCTGTGATTACATAGCAGGCATGACAGACCGTTACGCAATAGAAGAGCATCAAAAATTATTTAATCCCTTTGAAAAACCATAATTGGTTTTACTTTGAAAGGGGGCGCACATCATTCCTATTTCCCCTTTTCAAATAAAAAGTGACACATCAACCACAACTAGAAAGGAGCAAGCCATGTCCAAACCCCTTTATTTAACCCCGGAAGGCCATGCAAAACTAATGGCCGAACTGGAAGACCTGAAAGGTCCACGACGAACAGAATTGTCTTTGAGACTGCGCTCTGCCATCCAAATGGGCGACCTTTCAGAGAACGCGGATTATCACAAAGCCAAGGAAGACCAAGGCTTCCTCGAAGGTCATATTCAGGAAATTGAAGCAATTCTTCGTAATTCGGTCATTATTGAAAAAACACAGGCTACGGGAATCGTCTCCATTGGGTCTCATGTCACCATTCAAGAAGGTGATTTTGATCCTGAAACCTATCATCTTGTCGGTCCTGCGGAAGCAGATCCACGTGAAGGCAGGATCTCACACGAATCTCCGATAGGAAGCGCCTTAATGGACAGGAGGGTTGGCGAATTTGTAGAAGCAGAAACCCCCGGTGGTAAGATCAAATTCAAAATTATTAAAATAGAATAGCACCATGAAAAGAAAATCCCGCCCAAAACTGGGCGGGATTTTTCATTAGGCTTGTCTTGGCCAGACCGCCAATTCAAGAGTGATCCGTTCAAAATAACTATCGGGCGGTAATGGGCCTTTCCCATATTCAAGATCAACCACAGTTGCAAGCAATTGCAGGGAGGCTGTCTCGAGCATGATTTGCGCTTGTGGTTCTACGATTACAAGCTCGCCCTTCGGCTCCAGTCGGGAACGGATGTCAGGATCATCGAAAGCATGGCGGGACATCAGCACTTTTGTCGCAGTCTTGATGTCGTTTTTATCGAAAAGCCAGAACTCCAGCGCAGTCACCTTTTTCGGGTCGCCCACACCTATGGCTTCCGAAACACCCACACCGTATTCGCCCATGAATTCCCCAGCCTGAGTATCAATGCTGAAAGATTCATCATATAGGTCATCGCCCAGCACATAGGTTGTCATGGTCTGTGTGATGGGAGGGGCAAGCCCAAGTTCTTCAAAATTTGTTTTTCCAGTATTGCGATTGACCTGAGCCGCATGCACCACAGCGGCCACCTCACTGCTGCCGTGTCTACCAAGCAAACGGAAAAGATACACGCCAACCGCTGCGGCCACACCGAGAAACAGGAGGATGCCTATTCCAATCACCGCGGTTTTCATTCCTGAGGATGAACCGCCTGTCTCAGCTGCCGTTGGTTGGCTGCCCGCCGAAAGAACTCCGGTTATCAAATCGCCGTAAGCCTTGACGACATTGGGGTCTGCGCTCTTGGGGTCGGCCTGTATAGTACTGTAGGCTTGCTGGGCTCCGGAGCCTAAATTCTGCCAACGTTGAACAGCCAGGTCCGGGTTCGAGTTGAGGCGGAAGGAGTCAATCGCCATGCGGAGATAATCCTCCTGCAAATCCGCGCGCAGGTAGGCGGGAGTTGCATCCGCGAACTGTACTGGTGCAATGACCCAGCCGATCAATAATCCCAATAGCAACCCTCCGATAAAAAGGGCAACCGGGGTGATGGGCAGTTTTTTCAACAGGGCAACGATTAACTGCATACAAGACTCCTTGTCTCGCTAACTTTAACCGTATTATACATCCTATTTTTTATCCCCGACATGGCATTTTGGCTACCTTTTTTGCATCAAATAAAGCATGCGTTCCGAATCGTGGACAGACTCGGCTTTGTGGGTTTTGAACCACCCAGCAAACGCGGCCTCAAATCCACCGCGGGTGTAATTGGGGAAAATATCCTCGCGCGATGCGAGCAGTTTTTGCACCTGCGAATCAGATTTGGGGACAAACTCAATCACCAGCGTTTTACAGCGCGCTGCAAAAAATTCAGCGAGCTGCGGCAGGGGCACATTATTTGAAATAGCAAGATGGTGAACGATTGCCAGCGCAAGTCCCATATCCGCAGGACCGCGTGAACTAAATGAGTTGCGCTCCTGGTTGTCCCATCCAATTGCAGGACTTGGATTTGTCAGGTCCAGAACCAAAGGTAAAAGGTTTTGCTCTTTATTGACTTTTACAACCCGATAATTTTGTTCGACAGCCGCAGGATCGATATCAAATGAAACTATGAATGCTCCAGAGGAAGCAGCTTCGCGGCTGAACACCCCTGTGTTACCGCCAAAATCCCAAATCAACGCTGGCTTCTGCCAGGCAGACCACTCGCGCACCAATTGTTTTTTGTGTTCAAAGGCTGGATCAGAATAATTTGTTGCTTTGTAGTATGCCCCCCATTCCGTTCCGGCTGGTTTCCACGATAATTTCCTGATGGCGCCTTCCAGGTTCTCGATCAACCCGATCATTGCACGTTGACTCATTCCACCTTTTCGCGGTGTAATTGCCTTATCAGAGTACCTTTTTTGTGCCCCGGCATGAATATGGATATGCGCAAGAAGTCCAAAATTAAATTTCGTCCCGACAGGCAATAAACTGCCCGCAAGATCTAGCGGCACTCCGTCGATATACACACGCAGCAATTGGTTCAAGCGTACATCGCGGCAGCTCATCAATGCCAGCGGCGCGAGAAAATGCTGGCAGAATTGACGGTATGCCACCCAGGGTTCGCCTTCCTTATATATTTCGAAAGACAATGTGTCGATCAAAGATGGTTTGCCGTGCACAAATTGAATGTTAAATGCGCTCGCATCCTTGAGCGACATGCCGTGCTTCAGTGCGCGCTTCTGAATGGATAGTGTGGCAAGCGCAGCATCCTTCAACTGGCTGAACGACCATTCATAAGGATATGAGATGAATGGAACGCGCTCAGGTTGAATGACTTTAAATGCCGCTCCCCCCTCCGCTGGAGCCTGCTCCACCTCAACATGCGGAATCAACAGCCCGGCTTTGACCAGCTTCGCATACAAACCGGAATTCATTAACTGCATATAATCTTTTTCATAGATGCGATTAATCTGCCGGTACAAGACTCCGCTTCGAGAAAACAGAAACCCGCTTGGGTCGCGGAAAGAGGCGGCAAGCCTCTCAGTCTTGGTCATTATTTATTTCGTCGTCTTCTTCAGGCCTGGGCTGGACCCCAAACCATCCTTTTATTTTCCCCCATGAAGCGCGCAAGGCAACGCCGAGACCCAGTAGAACGGCAATCAATATCTGAATAATAAAACTGCCGGAGCCGGGATCCAAATATGGAAGGGGTGAAAAGTGCATACAATCCTCTTTCTTTATTACATGGCCTCAGGGACGACTTCTTCCAATAGGAAGGATTCGGAACAGCTAATACAGTGCGCCTCACGTTTGTTCGCAACAACCAGCAGCCCGTTACATTTCGGACAAGGCTTGGCGAGCGGCCTCTTCCATGAGGTAAATTCGCAATTTGGATAATTGATGCAACCGAAGAAGGTACGTCCCTTGCGGGTTTTCCGCTCCACAAGCTCACCCTGATCGGTCGGACATAGCGCACCGATCTTCTCCAGCCAGGGCTCAGTGTAACGACATTCTGGGAAACCGCTGCACGAAATAAATTTCCCAAAACGGCCGTACCGAATGACAAGTTCCTTGCCACAGTCTGGACAGGCACGGCCAATCGGTTCAGGGCCTGATTTGGTGACGGGCATTTCGGCTTGCGCTTTTTTCACATCTTCCGAGAACGGCTCGTAAAATTCACGGATCGCATCCGTCCAGGCCATCTCCCCTTCCGCGATCTTGTCGAGGTCTTCCTCCATATGCGCTGTAAAATTAAAGTCCACCACTTCAGGGAAATATTGCACCATTAAATCAGTGACCTGGATGCCGGTATCGGTGGGAATCAGGCGTTTATCTTCACGCAAAACATATCCACGCTGTTGAATAGTCGAGATCGTCGGCGCATAAGTGGATGGCCGCCCAATGCCGTTCTCTTCCAGCGCCTGAACGAGTGATGCTTCTGAAAAACGCGGAGGTGGTTGTGTAAAGTGTTGCTCGGGAATCAAGCGAATCAGTTCCTGTTCTTGTCCCTCGGCAATACCCACCGGTATTTTTACATTCTCTTCCTCGTCGCCCGATTTTAAGTCTTCATTTTTAGCCTCTTCATAGACAACCAAATAGCCGGGGAACTTCACCGCGGAGCCGGAAGCACGCAACAGGTATTCATGTTCAATCGTTTTGCCTGTTACTTCCACCTGCAGAGTATCATAAACAGCTGATTCCATTTGAGACGCCACGAAACGCTGCCAGATCAAACGATATAATTTGAACATGGCAGGGTCGAGAAATTCTTTTACCTTCTCGGGGTCGCGCATCGCAGAAGTTGGACGGATCGCCTCATGGGCTTCCTGCGCATTCGCGGATTTGGTTTTATATGCCGGCGCTTCAGCGGGCAGATAATCCGCGCCGTATTTTCCAGTGACATATTCACGCACTTCATTTTGAGCAAGCGCGGAAACATTCATCGAGTCGGTACGCATATAGGTGATCAAACCGGTTGTGCCGCCCTCGCCCACATCCTGACCTTCATATAATCCCTGTGCCAGACCCATGGTGCGCTTGGCCGTGAAGCCGAGCTTGCGCGAGGCTTCCTGCTGCAATGTGGAAGTTGTGAATGGCGCAGATGGTTTGCGTCTGCGTTCTCCCCGTTTTACTTTCGTCACTGCATACGCAGCAGTTTCCATATCAACCAGGATGGGCTTGACTAGTTCTTCGCCTCCGAATTCCGGTTCCTTATCGTCGATCCTGGCCAGTTTCGCAAGGAATGCCGATTTGTGAGTCTCGTGCTTGAATTCACCGTGAATTGACCAATATTCAACGGCATTGAAATCATCGATCTCGCGCTCGCGATCCACGATCAGCCTGAGGGCCACCGATTGCACCCTGCCCGCTGATAATCGTCCGCGCACTTTCTCCCACAAAATGGGACTGATACTGTACCCCACCAGGCGGTCCAGCACACGGCGCGCCTGCTGCGCATTGACCAAATCCATATTGATACTGCGCGGGTGTGAGAAGGCCTCCGCCACGGCAGGCGCAGTGATCTCATGGAAAACAACGCGCCTGGTGCGTTCAGGATCGATCTCGGCAGCTTCCATCAAATGCCATGAAATGGATTCGCCTTCACGATCAGGATCGGTTGCGAGGAAGATCTCCTCGGATTTTTTCGCAAGTTTCTTGAGTTCTTTGACAATTTCCTTCTTTTCATTCGGGACGCGATATTTTGGCTCAAAATTATTATCCACATCCACGGAGAGCTGCGATTTCAACAAGTCACGCACATGTCCCACCGAAGCGCGTACAGAATATCCCTTACCAAGAAAACGCCCGACCGTTTTTGCCTTTGCAGGCGATTCGACAATTACCAATTTCCCGTCGCGCACTTCCACCTTTTCAGGCTTGGGCGGTGGGATTAAACCAATATGGGCTTCTGTTTTCCCCATGCGATAAAGTCTTGTGCCGCAAATGGGGCAAATACCAGTTGTTACTGCAGAGCTTCTAGCATTAAAACCTGCAACGGAGTCTTTTATTTCCCGTTTTGCCTTACACTTCATACAATATGCTTCCATCAAACCTCCAGCGTAGAACGCGCGAATTTCTTTCAGAGTAACACAAATCTATCCCGTAAGGGTACGGGATAGAGCGTACATTCTACGCAATTTTTCATTTTTTTACAAATGTCAATTTTATAGATATTTGTCCTGCCTGTGTTTCTTGAGGTGCTCGACCACTTCCTTGACCCTTTGAGACTGGTCTGCCTTGCACACCAGCAGGGCATCCCCTGTATCTACAATGACCATATCATCCACGCCGATCGTGACGATCAGACGGTCTGTTGAACCGCCGTAGACCATTGTGTTATGTGTCTCGTGTGCAAGATGCAAACTGGAATTGGTGGCAATGTTACCATCCATGTCGGGTAATAATACCTCAAACAGGGAGGACCACATCCCGACATCGCTCCAGCCCAGGCCGCCTGCAGGAAGCACAGCCACCCGCTCCGCTTTTTCCATGATGCCATAATCCACGGTCTCGACATTGAGGTTGCGCCAGTTTTCATTTAGCGCCGCACCCTGCTGATTGGTTCCCCACACGGACGAAATCTTCTTCAATACGCTTCCAAGTTCAAGCATTTGTTTATCGATCTCGTTCAAAATCGCATCCGCGCGCCAGACAAACATCCCGCTATTCCAGGAATGGTCTCCCGTGCGAAGTAATTGCTGTGCGGTTTGCTCGTCGGGTTTTTCGATAAAACGCTTCACTTTATAAGTGGGGTATTTATATTGACCGTTCAACGGCTCGCCTTGTTGAATATAGCCATAGGCCGTCGAAGGTTGGGTTGGCGTAATACCCAGCGTTACCAAATATCCGGTTTCGGCCACATCGAAAGCGGCCTTGAGCAGGTAATGAAACAAATCCACATTGCGAACGAAATGATCCGAGGGCAGGATCGCCATGGACGCATTCGGATCGCGCTTTAGCAAAACCATCGCCGCCAAGCCAACGACAGAAGCGGTTCCACGCGGCGCAGGTTCGATCAAATAGTTCTCTTGCGGAATTTCAAGCGCCTGCTGTTTCATCTCACGCGCCTGCTCTTCAACCGTCACCACTAAAATTCGCTCGGGCGGAAACAATTTCTCCAAACGCCTTACGGTGCTTTGAAATAATGTTTCATCCCCCAGCAAGGGGAGTAATTGCTTGGGTTTCTCTTTTCTTGAAACAGGCCAGAGACGCGTCCCGCCGCCGCCTGCCATGATCACTGCATAGGTATGTAAAACATCAACTGTCATATAAGTCTCCTATACGTCATAGTCCGATTGTGCTTCACGCATGGCAACGTAATTCATGCCGCCAACCTGCCGCACCATCCCTTTCAATTCCATCAGCGCAAGGGTAGCGGATATTTTTTCAATTGGCAAGTCGGCCTGGTTGCGAATTTCGTCCACATGCAGCGGCTCACTTCCCAGCACACTTAGCACACGCGCTTCGATTTCATCGGCGGGCAAAATCCTTCGCGCAGATTTTTGCGCGCCTACGCGGGTCAGATCCAAAGCCTGCATCAGATCGGCAGGTGTCAACAGGGGCTGTGCGCCTTTTTGAATTAATCGATTCGTGCCTTTGCTCTGCGGAGCAAGAATGCTGCCCGGCACGGCAAAAACTTCACGACCCTGCTCCGCCGCAAATTCGGCAGTGATCAACGCGCCGCTTGTTTCAGCCGCTTCGATCACAACCACCGCCAAAGATAAACCCGAAATAATTCGATTGCGCGGCGGAAAATTGGATGCATCCGGCGGTGTGCCAACTGCATAATCGCTGATGATCGCGCCGCGTTCCATCATTTGTTCGGCCAACCCGCGATGCTCAGGCGGGTAGATTTTATCCACCCCGCAGCCGAGAACGCCGATCGTGCGCCCGCCGGCTTTCAGCGCAGTTTGATGCGCGATCACATCCACGCCGCGCGCGAGCCCGCTGATCACAGTCATGCCATTCGCGGCAAGAAAAGACGCGATCTCTTCCGTCACCTGCCGGCCATAAGCAGTCACCTTGCGCGTGCCCACAACCGCCACGGCAAACAAATCATCGGGCAAATATTCGCCGCGAATATATAAAACGGGAGGAGGCTGGTCGATCTCTTTTAGACGGGCCGGATATCCTTCATCGCCCCAGGTCAGGATTTTAATTCCCTGCGCCTCGATCTTCTGCCAGACTTTATCCAGGCTGACAGTTTCCCTCGCCGCGAGGACTCTCTCGATCACTTTCGCGCCCAAACCTGCTTCTGCCAAAGAATCAGAATCGGCGTTCCAGGCAGATTCAAGATCGCCAAAATAAGCGACCAGTCCCTGCATGCGGACCGCGCCAATGCCTTTGATTAAGTTGAAGCCGATCCAGTATTTTTTGTCATCCATGGCATTCTTCGGGAGTCATGCTTCGGAAATTGTATCACCCACCCACTAATTCCCGCCCCCGTTTTACGAATCCCGATTATCGATTAATCCGTCAAGCAGGTGGACCTTCATGGAACGCTGAGTCATATCCAGGTCCAGTATGACCGAGGGAATGGCGGGCAGGAGAATCTCCCTGCCGGAGTCGTCTTTGACGACGTATACATTATTCGCGCCCGTTTCCAAAATTTCCACGATCCTGCCAAGCGGATTGCCGTTATCGTCCACGACATCCACCCCAATTAATTCATATTGATAATACTGACCTTCCGGAAGCGACGGAACTTCCCTGGTTTGAACATATACCCATTGATTGCGAAATCGTCCAACGGTTTCAGGCGTCTCATAGCCGCGCAGTGTGACCAGTAAACCATTACCATGCCCGCGGACACTGCCAAAGGTTGCGGCCTCGTGTTTTTCACCGATATAAACCTTGCGGCCCGCCTGGATGCGATCCGGGAAATCGGTATGCAAATCCATAATGATCTCGCCGCTGACGCCATGCGGACGGCGGAGATAACCAATGGCTAAATAAATAGACCCGCCTGACGGCGAGCCTGATTGCTTTGGTGTGGTCATTAAGCGGGTTCCGTCACATCCAGCGTGGCTTGTTTGTCTGCCCGCTCAGCCGCCACCCGCAGCAGCGTACGGATGGAATTCGCAACCTTGCCGCCTTTACCAATGACACGTCCCATGTCATCTTTTGCAACGCTGAGCTCAAGGCGGACACGATTGCCGCCGCTTTCCTTCACATCGACTTCTTCGGGATGTTCCACAAGGGACCTGGCGATGTATTCGATCAGTTCTTTCATATTTACTTTCTCTCCCTCATCTCCATCCCTTCCCCTTCGGGGAAGGGAGTCCCCTCTCCCAATGGGAGAGGGCTAGAGTGAGGGTAATGTATTAATCCCTGCGGGTCTTGAGGGGTGCGGCGCGCTTGACCTCAGCTTCGGCAGCTTCAGCGACGAGGGCTTCGAGAGCCTCGCCCTTCTTGAAGCGGTCAAAGCGGGCCTGCGTGCCAGAGGATTTGAATATCTGCGCCACAGATTCGGTGGGCAGGGCGCCGTTCTTCATCCAATGGAAAATGCGGTCTTCCTTCAAATGAATTGTCGCAGGGTTGGTGCGGGGATTGTAGACACCCAGAATTTCCAAAAAGCGACCATCGCGCGGCGACTCTTTATCGGCAGCCACCAGGCGGTACGTGGGTTGGCCTTTAAGGCCAATACGACGTAAACGAATACGAACCATGTTAACTTACTCCTTCAGTATGTTTTGCGTTCCAGACAGGCGAGAGAGAGTTGTGTGCAAGGAACACACGGGTCCGCGAGCTGAAATCACAGGGATATATTTTACCAGAGAAAAGGTATGAATTGTTGATTTTAGATGGGCAGAGAGTATAATCAATACATGGGACTGCAGTTTATATTCTCTTTCATTCCATTAATTCTAAATTGTTAACCTTCTCATCCTAAACCCAAGGAAAGTCGTTAAAATACTAGTACACAGGCTGGAGGTAGATAGCCATGACAATTATCACGCAAGTGGGAACTGAAGAACTTCGCCGCATGGCTACGGTGGTCAGTGATTCGAACGACGCGGTCATTATGCATGACCTCGACGGAAACATCCTGGCCTGGAACCGCGGCGCAATAGAGATGTATGGCTATTCGGAAGCCGAAGCGCTGGGAAAGAACGTCAGAGATATCGTGGCCGAGTCCGATCGTGATGCGGCGCTGGCCTTGATCGAAAACATCAAGCAGGGTGAGATCGTCAAATCATTTGAACTGCGGCGCGTCACCAAGGATGGACGGATTCTGGACGTCTGGCTCACCACCACCCTGTTGACCGATGAAAACGCCAAACCCGTGGCCATCGCCACCACCGAACGCGACATCACCGAACGCAATAAATCAGACACCGCCCTAAAAAATAAACTGGAAGATCTGCGCCGCATGGCAACGGTGGTCAGTGATTCGAACGACGCGGTCATTATGCATGACCTCGACGGAAACATCCTGGCCTGGAACCGCGGCGCAATAGAGATGTATGGCTATTCGGAAGCCGAAGCGCTGGGAAAGAACGTCAGAGATATCGTGGCCGAGTCCGATCGTGATGCGGCGCTGGCCTTGATCGAAAACATCAAGCAGGGTGAGATCGTCAAATCATTTGAACTGCGGCGCGTCACCAAGGATGGACGGATTCTGGACGTCTGGCTCACCACCACCCTGTTGACCGATGAAAACGCCAAACCCGTGGCCATCGCCACCACCGAACGCGACATCACCGAACGTAATAAATCAGAAGCCGCTCTAAAAAATAAACTGGAAGATCTGCGCCGCATGGCTACGGTGGTCAGTGATTCGAACGACGCGGTCATTATGCATGACCTCGACGGAAACATCCTGGCCTGGAACCGCGGCGCAATAGAGATGTATGGCTATTCGGAAGCCGAAGCGCTGGGAAAGAACGTCAGAGATATCGTGGCCGAGTCCGATCGTGATGCGGCGCTGGCCTTGATCGAAAACATCAAGCAGGGTGAGATCGTCAAATCATTTGAACTGCGGCGCGTCACCAAGGATGGACGGATTCTGGACGTCTGGCTCACCACCACCCTGTTGACCGATGAAAACGCCAAACCCGTGGCCATCGCCACCACCGAACGCGACATCACCGAACGCAAGCGGTCGGAACAAGAAATTACCAACCAACTCCAGCGCCTGCATGCCTTGCGGGAAATTGACATTGCCATTATGGGAAGCACCGACCTTTACCTCTCACTCCGAACCGTTCTTGAGTATGTGCTTCCCCAACTGCACGTTGACGCCGCCGACATCCTTTTGCTCAATCCCTATACCCAAACTTTGAGATATATCGCAGGGCGCGGTTTTCGCTCGAAGAACATTGAACATTCAGAACTGAGAATCGGGCAGGGAATTGCAGGGCGCGCAGCGCTTGAGCAGGAAATACAACATATCTCCGACCTTACCAGAGCTGAGCAGGAACTCGTTCACGCGGATTTGATAGCAGGCGAAGATTTCGTTGAATATTACGCCGTGCCATTGACTTCCAAGGGTAATGTCAGCGGCGTCCTGGAGATATTTCACCGACAACCACTTGATCTTGACCCGAATTGGTTCGATTTCCTGCACACCCTTGCCGGTCAGGCGGCCATTGCGATTGACAACAACCGATTGTTTAACGGATTGCAACGCGCCAATCTGGAGTTGTTGCAGGCCTACGACACCACCATCGAAGGCTGGTCCCATGCGCTGGACTTGCGCGATAAGGAAACCGAGGGTCATACCCTGCGCGTGACCGAAATGACCATGAAGCTTGCCAGCGCGGCAGGCATAAGCGAAGAAGAATTGGTGCACGTGCGGCGCGGCGCGCTTTTGCATGACATCGGCAAGATGGCCGTGCCTGACCATATTCTGCTCAAGCCCGACAAACTCACGGACGAAGAATGGATTGCCATGCGCAAACATCCCACCTTTGCCTATGAATTACTCTCCCCAATTGATTACTTACGCCCCGCGCTCGATATTCCTTATTGCCACCACGAAAAATGGGATGGAACGGGTTATCCACGCGGGCTGAAAGGCAAGCAAATTCCACTGACTGCGCGTCTCTTCGCGGTTGTAGATGTGTGGGACGCCCTGCGCTCCGACCGCCCCTATCGCAAAGCATGGGGCGTGGAAAAGGTACGCAAACATATCAAATCGCTGACAGGCACGCATTTTGACCCAATGGCAGTCGAGTTATTTTTGAAAATGATATCAACATGGCAGACACAAAAACATAAAGAAGTTCAAAGTCTATGATGCAAGATGGAACTGCACATCACGCTTTCATTAAATTCCTCATGAAGTTATAATAACACTATGTGGTTTCTTACTATTCGTTCTCCAGCCAGCGCACCGGTTGAATATGAGGTGAAACCTGGAATAAACACTCTCGGGCGCAAACCGGATAACCAAATCATCATTTTCGACGAGTCTGCCTCGCGCCTGCATGCGGAGATCTACTGCGAGAACGATCAGACCACCATTTATGACTTGGAAAGTACGAATGGGACCTTTGTAAACCGGGAACGCATCACCAAACCTCATGTCTTACAAATGGGGGATCAGATTCGTATCGGTCAGCACGTAATTATTGTTGACTTTCAGGAAAAGGGCGCACCCTCGGACCCTGTAACGATGCTTCCGGGCACCCGACCACTCACCCGCGATCTTCTGCTCGAATCGATCGATCAAAATGCTGTGTTTCTGGATGCCATCGCCAGCCGGCTGACCATGATCTTTGATCTGGAAGCAGCTCTGCTGGAAATCGAGAAGCTGGCGCGCCTGGCAGTAGGAGCCGATAAATGCGGGGTAATCCTGGCGGATCGTTTCGACCAGCTGGAGGAATTGGAAGTACCCAGTGCGATTGCCCGGCAGGCGATTGAACAGCGTTCGGTTGTCATCATTCCCAACCTGAAGCCGCAATCTGATCAACTCAAAGGTAATAATGTCCAGCCCCTCATTCGCTCTGTTTTGTGTGTTCCAGTTATTATAGAGCAGGATGTTGCCGCCTTTATCTACGCATACAAAACAACTCCCACCGTAAAGCCTTTTGACCAGCATGATGTGCAACTGACAGTGGCAATCAGCCACCAGGCGGCGCTGACCATCCAACGTGCAAAATTGCTCGAAGAGTCCCGCATGCTCCAGCAAATAGCCTTTACCGATAGTCTGACAGGGGTTCACAACCGCCGCCAGATACTCCATCTGGCAGCGCTCGAGTTTCAACGCGCCCAGCGTTTCCAACATCCCCTGACATTGCTTGTCCTGGACCTTGATGGTCTGAAGCAGATCAATGACACTTATGGCCACCTGGTCGGAGATAAAGCCCTTCAAGTGATTGCTGAGACCAGCGCGAGTCAATTGCGCGAAATTGATTCCATCGGCCGCTTCGGCGGCGACGAGTTCGTTATTCTGCTTGTGGAGACCGATCTAAAGGGTGGCCGCGCAGTCGCTGAACGCATTTGCCAAAGTATCGCCGATATATCTATTAACACACAGCTCGCTCCTTTGAATATTACGACAAGCATTGGAATTGCTGCCATAAGCGAGAAATCCTCAAATCTGACCAGCCTGTTTAACCAGGCTGACAAGGCACTGATCAGGGCGAAAAAGTCGGGTAAGAACCAGGTGGCAGTCGCCGAGTAACCCTGGATCACAAGTGACTGTCACTTGTTTTTAGCCAAACATCTTCCCTAATCCCTTACCCCCCGTTTTCTGGATCATCTTCATCATCTTCTGTGCTTCACGGAACTGCTTGATCAGCCGGTTCACATCCTGCACTTGCATGCCTGCGCCCGCGGCGATGCGCCTGCGGCGTGAAGCATTTAAGATATCCGGATCGCGGCGCTCCTTCAAGGTCATCGAATTGATGATCGCTTCAGATTGCTTGAAGGATTTCTCCACAGCGGTTGGGTCAATGCCGCGGGCGGCTTGTCCCATTTGGCCGGGCAGCATATCCATGATCTGCGAGAGCGGACCCATCTTTTTCATTTGTTTCATCTGGTCGAGCCAGTCCTCCAGCGAGAACTGACCTTTCATCATTTTCTGAGCCTGCTCCGCCTGCTTTTCCATGGTCTGTGCATCGTAGGCAGATTCGGCTTTTTCGATCAACCCAATGATGTCGCCCATGCCCAAAATACGCGAGGACAAACGCGAGGGGTCATAGGTTTCAAGCGCATCGAGCTTTTCACCCGTACCGATAAATTTAATCGGAATGCCCGTCACTGAGCGGATGGAGATGGCCGCACCACCACGCGAGTCGCCGTCCATCTTTGTCAGGATAAGACCAGTGAGATTGACCGTCGCTTTGAAACCCTGTGCGATATTCAACGCCTCCTGGCCGATCATCGAATCGATGACGAGCAGCGTATCCACTGGATTGACATTTTCGGCGATGGCTTTTAACTCATCCATCAACTCCGCATCCAACTGGGACCGTCCAGCCGTATCCACGATCACGAGGCTGAAGCCGCCCTTATCCGCTTTTTCAAGGGCACGCTTCGCAAGCTGCGGCGGGGGTATGGATATATCGGTTTCGACTTCAACATCCAGCCGTTCGCCGAGCTGCTGCAATTGTTTGACTGCCGCAGGGCGGTACGGGTCGCCTGCCACAAGCAGCACCCGTTCCCCTTTTGATTTCATCAGGCGAGCAAGTTTTCCCGAAGCGGTCGTCTTGCCTGCGCCTTGCAGCCCGACCATCATAATCACGCGCGGTTTTGGTCCCGTGAGGTTTAATGGAGCTGGTTCGCCCAACGTCCCCACAAGTTCCTCATTTACGATCTTGATGATTTGTTGGCCGGGATTTAATGCCTTCGAACCTTCGGCACCAACCGCACGTTCGCGTACACGGGCGATAAAGGATTTGACCACGCTGAAATGCACATCGGCTTCGATCAGCGCGAGGCGCACTTCACGCAGGGCGGCATCCACATCCGCTTCGGAGAGTTTACCGCGGCGGCGGAGTTGGTCAAAGACCTGGTTGAGTCGTCCAGTGAGGGTTTCAAACATGGGTTATTTTATGTCATTGCGAGGGCGTTCTTGTTCCGCGTGTTTTCGCGGCCCGAAGCAATCTCACCATCCATTCGGAGATTGCTTCGTCGGGAAGTGCATCCTCCTCCTAACGACATGCCAGCCGATTCCTTTTCAGTACAGGCAGAGCATTTTAGCGTGCAGCAGGTTGAGGGTCAAGAATGAGGCGTTTCCAATTCATCCAAAAAGACCTCGCAGTCGCCAATGATAGCACGCCCATCCCATTGCGACAATAACAATTTCTTTACAATGGAGCCGAAACTACTTATACTGGCACGTGTTCTTGCTTTCATCCTGTTCGAATCACACGGAGGAATTATGGCAACTGAGAAACCAATGGTAAACGATAAAAAAGAGATTTTCGGCTGGGCAATGTACGATTGGGCGAATTCAGCCTTTAGCACCACAATAGGCACCGTATTTTTGGGACCCTTTGTAGCCTCCCTGGCGAGGGCTGCGGCAGAAGCGGCTGGAACTGCCACCGTTTCATTTTTCGGGATTCCAGTTGCGCCAGATTCATTTCTTCCATACTGTATTTCATTCTCGGTTGGGATGCAGGTTTTATTCCTGCCCATCCTTGGAGCCATTGCAGACTATTCGCACTTAAGAAAACAAATGATGCAGGTCTTTGCAACCATTGGCGCGCTGGCGACCATTCTGATGTTTCTCGTCACTGGCGGGCTATGGTGGCTGGGCGGCGTGCTCTTTATCGTTGCCAACCTCGCCTTTGGCGCGGCCATCGTGTTCTATAATGCGTACCTGCCTGATATTGCCAGTGAGGAAGAAAGAGACCGTGTATCTTCGTATGGCTGGGCCATGGGATATTTGGGCGGCGGCATCTTATTGGCGCTCAACCTGGCCTTCTACACCTTTAGTGATGCGCTCGGCGTACCCGGCGATCTGGCTGTCCGCATCAACCTGGCCTCGGCCGGCGTTTGGTGGCTTGGATTTTCCTTCCTGACCTGGAAAAGACTGCGCCCGCGTCACGCAACTCGCCAACTCCCTGCCGGGGAAACCTATGTCAGCATTGGCTTCAAGCAGCTTCGCAAGACCATCGGTGAAGTAAAACATTTCCCTGAAACGATTAGATTCCTGATCGCATATTTTCTGTATAACGACGGCATCCAGACCGTGATTGCCGTGGCTTCCACTTTTGCAGCCGCGCCTCTGATACAGGGCGGGCTGGAACTGGAACAACAAACATTGATCGCCGTTATTTTGATGATCCAATTCGTGGCCTTCTTCGGAGCCTTGTTCTGGGGCAAACTTGCAGGCTGGATCGGCGCGAAACAATCGGTGGTCGTCAGTTTGGTGATCTGGTCAGCCGTGGTGATCTACGCCTATGGCGGATTAAAAGGAGAGAGCGCAACCGCGCAATTCTTCATCCTTGGCGTTTTCATCGCGCTCGTGATGGGCGGCTCGCAAGCCATCAGCCGAAGTCTGTTTGCCCAGATGATCCCGAACGGGAAAGAAGCGGAATTCTTCTCCTTTTATGAAATCAGCGAGCGCGGCACTTCGTGGGTCGGACCCCTGGTATTTGGTCTCGCAAACCAGTTATTCGGAAATCTGCGCTACGCCATTCTTTCGTTGATCTTCTTCTTCATTGCAGGATTGATCCTGCTGCCCTTTGTAAATGTGAAGAAAGCCATTGATGATGCGAAACAATATGGCGCAGAAGCAATAAATTAGTTTTTGATATATAAACAGAGCGGGTACATATACCCGCTCTGTTTATATTTAATGCTGTGTTTTCTTTTTCAGGATATTGTGCCTGTCACTCCAGGTTTGCATTGAATAAACTTCTAAAATCATCTTCTGAGACAAAACCGACGAGTTTCTGAATTACATTTCCGTTCGCATCCAGCAGGTAAAACTCGGGCTGGTAGTAGAAACCCAATTCGCGTTGAAAAACATCGGTGCTGGGATCGTCTGCATCAAGATAGGTAAACTTGATTTTGCCGTAATACTCTGCTTCAAGCCCATGAACCATGGGTGCCATTGAGCGGCAGGTACTTCAGGTAAAGCGGAAGAATTCCACCAATTGTAGTTGACCGGAAGCCAGGGCAACCGTGGCTGGGTCCGTGGCTTCGAGATTGGGTCCACGGGAGGTGGGAACAACCTGGATATCTACAATTGAGGTGGGAGCCAGACTCGCCTGGGGAGCAGTGACAGGGTCACCGGAGGCAGCGGTGGGGGGAAGGGACTCCACGGTTGGCAAGGCAGCGCCGGTCCCTGCGGAGGCGCAGGAGGACGCCGCTAAAACAGCAACCAGGCTCACGGCGGCGTACCGAGCGTGTCGCAGTATCCAGAAAAAGAGGCGGGATTTCATCTATTACTCCTATTCATATAAGTATATGATACTCTTTTTCCGCGTCTTCTTACGCCATCGCATCAGATTCATAAAGGGGAAATCCGTCATATCCAAAAACAGTCGCTTTACTTTGACGGTTGTGAAATCCTACGCTATACTCGGTTTAATTCAGTAGTTGCCTGATTGGAACTACTCAATCAAAAAAACATTCAACGATCAAAATCAGTTTCAGGAGATTCCCTATGGCAGATTTCAAACTCACATATGCAACCATGTTCAACCCGCCCGACGAGTTACACACAGGCTTCGATAAAGCCGTCGAAAAACTCAAGAAAAATATGGGGCAGGAATATGGCATGTTGATCAACGGCAAGGAAGTGAAGGCCGACGAGCAGTTCGACGATCCTTCGCCTGTAAACACCGATTGGATCCTGGCAAAGATGCAGAAAGGCAATGCCAAACACGCGCAGGAAGCATTGGCTGCTGCACGAGCGGCGTTCCCAGCCTGGAGCCATACTCCCTGGCAGAAGCGCGTGGAATTGCTCCGCAAAGCCGCTTCATTGATCGAGGAACGCATTTTTGAATTGGGCGCGGCCATGGCGCTTGAGGTCGGCAAGAATCGCATGGAGTCTTTGGGCGACGTGCAGGAGACAGCCGACCTTATTTATTACTCCTGCTACCAAATGGAAAAGAACAACGGCTACGTTGTCGAGATGGGCAAGGACCCGCTTGTCGGCTATGAGGCGCGTAATGTGTCGGTGCTTCGTCCGTATGGCGTGTGGCTGGTTGTTTCTCCCTTCAATTTCCCACACGCCTTGACCGGCGGTCCCTCCGGTGCGGCTCTCGTGGCTGGCAACACGCTTGTGATCAAGCCTGCCACCGACACCGCCTGGATCGTGCGTTTGCTGGTGGATTGTTTCCGCGACGCGGGCCTTCCCGATGGCGTGGTCAACTTCGTAACCGGACCTGGTTCGACCCTTGGGCAGGCGCTTGTGGACAGCCCCGAAGTGGACGGGATAACCTTTACGGGTTCCTTCGATGTGGGCATGAAGATGTTCCAGGATTATGGAAAACGCAATTACGTGCGCCCGATCATCTTGGAACTTGGCGGAAAGAATCCCGCCATCGTCTCCAGGAATGCGGATTTGGAACGCGCCGCCATCGGGATCATCCGCTCGGCATTTGGTTTACAGGGACAGAAATGTTCCGCCGCTTCACGCGTGATCGTGGAGGAGCCTGTTTACGATGACCTGGTTGCCCGCCTGAAGGATGCCGCCGAAAAATTGACAATTGGCGACCCCACAGACAAGAATACCTATAACGGTCCCGTCATCAACAAATCATCCTACGCTGATTTCAAGAACTTCTGCGCAGAGATCAGCCAGGGCGGCGGCAAGTTCCTGGTTGGTGGAAATGTGAAATCTGGCGGCATGTTTGACAAGGGCTATTACTGTGAGAACACCTTCGTGGTGGATTTGCCCTTCGAGCATCGTTTGTGGAAGCATGAGATGTTCCTGCCCATCACCACAATTGGCAAAGTCAAAAACCTTGACGAAGCCATGCAGATTGCCAATGCTGTAAACTACGGCCTGACGGCCGGCTTCTATGGCTCGACAGAAGAGACCGAATGGTTCTTCGATAAAATAGAAGCAGGCGTTACCTATGCGAATCGTCCGCAAGGCGCCACCACCGGCGCGTGGCCCGGCTTCCAGCCCTTTGGCGGGTGGAAAGGCTCCGGTTCCAGCGGGAAGAACGCAGGCGGTCACTATTACCTGCCGCTTTATATGCATGAACAGATTCGTACGCTCATCAAATAATACACAGCATCCTCAATACCCCTTTCTCACTGATGAGGAAGGGGCATTTCTTTCGGAAACAATAAATGGGAATAAGCTTTGGTAAAATAAAGCCATGGAAAATGAACACCACTTTATCGTCCGCATGGGAACCTTCTTTTTGATAATGGGGATTGGCGCCTTTGTCCTCTTCGTAGCCTCCGATCTTGCCGATAATGTTGATTTTGATTATCTCTTTGTTGCGTTGCTGTTGATCTTCGTCGGCTGGACCTTCCGCCGCAAAAAAGCGCCGTCCCCGCCTGCCGGGCGATTTTCATCCATTAGAAGAATACGTGAGAACGCAATCAATAAAAGAGCGGAAAAATTCAATTCCAAAAAAGAATAAATATGTCCAAACTCATACCACTAAAAAAGGCAATTTCAGAATTTGTAAACGATGGCGATGTCGTTTACGCGGCGGGGTTTACGCATCTCATCCCATTTGCAGCGGGGCATGAGATCATCCGTCAGGGCAGGAAAAACCTCACCCTGGCGCGCGCCACACCGGATTTGATCTACGACCAAATGGTGGCGGCGGGATGCGCAAGAAAAGTCATCTTTTCATATATGGGAAATCCCGGAGTCGGGTCGCTTCGCATCGTGCGCTCCGCCATTGAAAAAGGCGAATTGGAATGGGATGAATATTCCCACTTCGGCATGATCACGCGCTTGCAGGCAGGCGCATCCGGCCTGCCTTTTCTTCCCATGAATCAAACAGGCGCGACGGATTTGCAAAAATCCAATCCGCAGATCAAACGCATCCCCGATCCCTACGGCGGCAAGGATGTGATCGTTGTGCCCGCCTTGAATCCGGATGTGGCCATCGTTCACGTGCAGCGCGCGGATAAAAACGGCAATGCCCATTTGTGGGGCATTATCGGCGAACAAAAGGAGGCCGCATTTGCCGCGAAAAAAGTCATCCTCACCGTAGAAGAAATCGTGGACGAATCAGTGATCAGGTCCGACCCGAACCGCACGATGATCCCGGGCATTGTGGTCAGCGCCGTCTGTCACGTCCCGTTCGCCAGTCATCCATCTTATTCTCAGGGATATTACGACCGCGACAATGAGTTCTATCTTGCATGGGATAAGATCAGCGAATCGCGGGAAAGCGTCAGGAAATATCTCGATGATTGGGTATATGCTGTAAAAGATCGAAGCGCCTATTGGAAAAAACTCGGCGAGAAAACCCACCAGCGCTTGAAAGTGAAAGCGCGCTATAGTGAGAAAATCAATTACGGAAAGTATTAACCCAAACGATGATTCCTTATTTTGATCTTGGTGGAGACAAACAACCACTGCATTTCCTGCACGCCAACGGCTACCCGCCCGAATGCTACAATCCATTCCTGGAGCTTTTAAAAAATCAATATCACGTCTTCGGAATGAAACTACGCCCGCTATGGGCTGATGCAAAAAGAGAAGATCTGCAGGACTGGCATCCCCTCAGCAATGACCTGCTGCGCTTCCTTTCCGACCAGAAACCTGGCTCTGTGATCGGTGTTGGTCATTCCGTCGGAGGTATTGTCACCTTAAGGGCGGCTTTACATGACCCAAGGAATTTTCGCGCCATCATCCTGCTTGACCCTGTGCTTTTTATGCCGTCGTTTTTGGCGATGTGGAATATCGCCCGTGCAATGGGTCTGGGAAAGAAACTGCATCCCAAGATCACTGGCGCCTTAAAACGGCGCCGCACCTTTGATAATTTGGACACGGTCTTTCGCGGATACCGCACACGCAATGTCTTCAAATATATGAGTGACGAGAATCTGCGCGCCTATATTGAAGGCATTACCCAGCCAAAAGCGGTCGGCGGTTTTGAACTGGCATACACGCCTGAATGGGAAAGCCACATCTACCTGACAGGCCTGCGCGATTTCGATCTCTGGCGCAAACTGCCAAATCTTAAAGTGCCAACCCTCATCGTCCGCGCCGCAGAGTCGGATACATTTTTGGAGAAGGCAGCGAAACTGGTCATCAGGAAAAATCCAACAATTCAAATTGAAACGCTGCAAAATTCCACCCACCTGCTGCCCTTGGAACGTCCGCAGGAAGTGGCTGAAATCATGAATAATTTCTTGTCAGGTCTCTCAGAAGGAGAATCATGACCGAACCTAAATACTCCTCCGCCGAAGTGATGATCGTCAACGCGGCGCGGTTACTTAAAGACAGCGATGTGGTCTTTGTGGGTGTGGGACAGCCCAATCTTGCTTGCAACCTGGCAAAGCGTACTCACGCCCCAAACCTCGTCATGATCTACGAGGCGGGCGTGATCGGCGCGGAACCTGAACGCCTGCCGCTCTCTATCGGCGACCCGACCCTGGTAAGCGGAGCTTTGTCCGTGGTGAGCATGTACGATATTTTCGCAAATTACCTGCAGCGCGGCAATGTGGACGTGGGCTTCATGGGCGGCGCACAAATTGACAGGTACGGCAACATCAATGCGACAGTCATCGGTGGATACGATCATCCCAAAGTGCGCCTGCCCGGCTCGGGCGGCTCGCAGGAGATCGCCGCCTGGGCGAACCGTTGTTACATCATGACTCCGCATCAAAAGCGCCGCTTCCCTGAAAAAGTGGAATTCATGACCTCTGCCGGATTCATGGGAGGCAAAGGAGACCGCGAACATGCGGGTCTGCGCGGAGGCGGCATGCTCGGCGTGGTCACGGATATTGGCATGATGGAGCCCGACGAATCAGGCGAAATGATCCTGACCGCCCTGCATCCCGGCAAAACGGTGGAGGAAGCCAAAGCCAACACTGGCTGGGATTTGAGAATTGCAAAACAGGTTAAGGTCACTGCACCGATTACAAAGAAGGAACTTAAGATTTTACACAAAGAACTTGATCCAAGCGGAATCTACCTTAAAGGCGGAGCGTAACGCCAACACCAATATCCCACAAATTTCCCCTTTACGCAGACCAGCAGTCGGGGTATACCGAAGCTAATGAACACCACGCCCATTCGCCACATCCTGTTTGACCTTGGCGGCACGCTTATGTATGCCAGCGGAGATTGGCGTCCTGTTCTGGAAACTGCCGATCGGGCGCTCCGCGAAAAATTGCTCAAATCTAATATCAAGATCGACACAAAGGCCTTTCGCACGCGCCTGCACAATTATTACGAAGAACGCGATAAAAATTTTCAGGAAACCACCTATCACTTCGTTTTGCGCGAACTGCTCAAAGAGCGGGGATATATCGGGATTGCCGAATCGGTTCTCAGGTCCGCGCTGGATGCGATGTACGCCATCACACAAACCAACTGGCAACTCGAAGAAGAAACAGTCGCCACCCTGCAAAAACTTAAATCCCAAGAATACAGGCTTGGCATTTTTTCCAATGCGGGCGATGACAAGGACGTGCAGGAACTCATCGAAAATTTTGGCATTCGTCCATATTTTGATTTTGTGCTGACCTCTGCCGCCTGCTATTATCGCAAACCGCACCCGCGCGCATTCGAGATTGCACTCGCACAATGGAACATTCCACCCAATGAAGCAGTGATGATCGGCGACAGCCTCGAAGCGGATATTTACGGCGCCAAGAATTTACATATGCAAACGATCTGGATCACCCGTCGCGCGGAATTCAAAGACGAAGACATGCGGCGCATCAAACCAGACTTCAGCCTGCGCAACCTCACTGGGCTTTTGCCCACTCTTGAAAGAATCTCCATCACCCGCATCTGAAACGTCCCGCGGTACAATTCTGCCCCATGACCCGAAACCGACTTTTCCCGTACATCGCTCTGGCGGTTGGCATCAGCGCGTTGAGCCTTTCTGCCATGTTCGTTCGCTGGGCAGATGCGCCTGGCCCCATGACCGGATTCTATCGTCTGCTCATTTCCACGCTTTTGCTCACTCCGTTTTTCATCAAACAACAAAAACAACTCACGCCTATTGACCGTAAATACCTGTTCTTTCCGTTGCTCGGAGGCCTGTTTACGGCCTTCGATTTTGCCTTTTGGAATTCATCGCTCAAATATACGACCGCGGCGAACGCCACATTGCTCGGCAATACTGCGCCTCTGTGGGTTGCATTGACCGCCATCCTGGTTTTTCGTGAGAAATTAAAGGGAACGTTTTGGGCCGGGTTAATCCTGGCGCTGGCAGGCGCGGCTCTTGTCATGGGCAGTGACTTCCTGCGTCATCCCACACTTGGTCTGGGCGATCTGATGGCAAGCACGGCCGCCATCTTTTACGCATCCTACCAACTCACCACCCAGCGCGGACGCAGGTATATCGATCCGTTTCGATATACCTGGCTGGTGGGCGTTAGCGCAACCCTTGGGATGTTAATGATGAACCTCGCGCTGGGAAATTCCTTCACGGGCTATTCGACACAGACCTGGGTTGTCTTCTTTAGCACCGCAATCGTTTCACAAATGATCGGATATCTCGCCATCTCCTATGCGCTCGGGCTTTTGCCTGCCTCCATTGTTGCGCCCACCCTGATTGGACAACCCATCCTGACAGCTGTTCTGGCAATTCCCCTGCTCAACGAAATTCCCAACAGCATTCAATGGATCGGCGGAGCGGTTGCCCTGGCAGGCATTTATATTGTGCACCGGTCCCACATCCATGTAAAAAAAGAAACGCCAAATGCATAACAGCAGGAGTTCCGTGATGGCATTTTTGATACATGCACTTCACGGACAACATGGATGGTAGAATCGATTTATGACTGACCTCTTCGACCACGCCCTGCACGAACGCCTGAAAAGTGAAGCGCCGCTCGCCGCGCGCATGCGTCCGCGCACGCTGGATGAGTATATCGGGCAGGAACATATCGTCGGCGAGGGCAAACTGCTGCGTCGCGCCATCGAAGCGGATAAACTTTTTTCGTCTATTATTCTATGGGGACCTCCCGGCACAGGCAAGACCACTCTGGCGCAAGTCATCGCCAATACCACCAAGAGTCACTTCACCACCATCTCCGCCATCCTGGCGGGCAAGGCTGATCTGCGGATCATCATTGACGAGTCGCTTGAACGCAGGCGGCTGCACAATATCCGCACAATTCTTTTTGTGGATGAAGTTCACCGCTGGAATAAGGCCCAACAGGATGCGCTTCTACCTCACGTCGAAAATGGCACTTTCACCCTGATTGGCGCAACGACAGAAAATCCATATTTCGAAGTCATCAAAGCATTGATCTCACGCTCGCGTGTGTTCCAATTAAGGAATCTGAATCAAACAGAAATCGGGATTCTGATTGACCGCGCGCTGACCGACAAGGAGCGCGGCTATGGGAACAAACGCATCACACTGGACTTCGAGGCGCGCTCCCATTTAATCGAAGTTTCCAGCGGCGATGCACGTAACGCATTGAACGCGATCGAGCTGGCGGTTGAATCCACTGCACCGGACAAGGACGGTCTGATTCACATCACTTTGGATGTCGCGCAGGAATCAATCCAACGCCGCGCGGTTTTATATGACAAGGACGGCGATGCACATTACGACACCATCTCTGCCTTCATCAAATCCGTGCGCGGATCTGACCCGGATGCGGCGTTATACTGGCTTGCCAAAATGATCTACGCGGGCGAAGACCCCAAGTTTATTATTCGCCGATTAATCATCCTGGCTGGCGAGGACATCGGCCTGGCCGACCCGATGGGACTTGTCGTCGCCTCATCCGCAGCCCAGGCTTTTGACTATATCGGCTTGCCCGAGGGCATCTACCCCATCGCCGAAGCCACGCTCTATCTGGCCACTGCGCCCAAATCCAATAGTGCGGGCGCCTACTTTAAAGCGATGAAGAAAATCGAGGACGAGGGACAAATCTCCGTGCCGCGCCACCTCATGGACGGCAACCGCGATGCCGATGCCATGGGACACGGCAAGGATTACGTTTATCCGCACGATATGGATGGTCACTTCACGCCGCAGCAATATTTGCCAAAAAGATTACTCGGCACATATTTCTACTCCCCATCACAGGAAGGATATGAGTCACAGGTAACTGCAAGGCTTGAAATGTGGCGCGAAGCTCAGAGAAAGGCATTGGGAATTGAACACAGGGAAGATGTCCCCGATATGAGCGATGAAGAAATCAAAGAGATGAAGCGGAAGATAAAGTAATAATATCACCAAGGTATATTTATTATGAATTTGATCTACAGGAAAGACATAGATGGACTCCGGGCAATTTCGGTTGTAGCAGTCTTACTCAATCATGCAGGCATTTATTCATTCTCCGGTGGATTTATTGGAGTGGATGTATTTTTTGTAATCTCGGGCTATCTGATTACCGCTATCATAGCTAGAGAAATCCAGTCCAATGAGTTTTCATTGGTAAGGTTTTACGAAAGAAGAATCCGCCGCATCCTGCCTGCGCTTTTTGTTGTAATTGCCTTTACCGTTGCGGTAAGCGCAATTATGTACGATGTTGAAAAATTTTTGGATTTTGGCAAAAGCGTCATTGCGACCACTCTGTTTGTATCAAATATCAATTTCTGGAAGGAATCTGGGTATTTCGATGCCCCTTCTCAGCTAAAACCCCTCTTACATACCTGGTCAGTTGGTGTAGAGGAACAGTTCTATATATTCTTTCCACTGTTCATGTTTGTACTGTATCGCTATGCCAAAAAACTGTCATCTTATATTTTAGCGGCAATAGCAGTTATCTCATTTTGGTTTGCAGTTCAGGGAATCGCCAGTGATCCATCTAGCGCATTTTATCTCGCTCACTTGCGTGCATGGGAATTACTCGTGGGCAGTATGCTTGCCATAAACATCTTCCCGGCAGAGTTTGGCAAAAAATATTCAAACATCATCGGGATTGCCGGTCTTGTCTTGATCGCAATTCCCATTTTTCAGTATTCAGAATCTACAAAATTCCCGGGCTTATCTGCTTTGGCTCCTGTCTGTGGTGCAGCCTTTATCTTATCCAGTGGAGTGGAAGGTAAATCGCTAGTTGGACGGTTTCTTGGCATGCCGCCGCTTGTGTTTATTGGAAAGATTTCCTATTCGCTTTACCTTTGGCACTGGCCATTGATTATCTTTGCAAAGTATTACATGATTCGCCATATGACGTCCGGCGAATTGGGAATCCTGCTTGTAGTGATATCGATCGTATCGACACTCTCATGGCGCTTTGTAGAAACACCTTTTAGGTCAAAGAATTTTCTGCAAACCCGCCAAATTTATGCATTCGCCATCAGTGGAATGACGCTGATGTTATTCGTGGGTGGAACTATTTACTACTTCAAAGGTTTTCCGAAACGCCAGGGACTTGAATATCTTGCAATCGACACAAAGAAAGAGGAAACCTGGCTTTTCAAAGAGTGCAACATCAACCTTACAGATGATCCACAAGCCATTACTGCTTGCGAGATCGGAGATCGGGCACAGCAACCTTCGTTCATGATATGGGGGGACTCGCACGCACCCACTTATGGCAAAGCCATACACATTTCAGCGGCACAAAATAAATTATCAGGGATATTGACATACAGTCCAGGATGCCCAACCCTGCTCAATATCATCCCCACCCCGCAGATCGGTGATGTTTCCTGCGGTGATTACAATGAGATGGCATTGACCTATATAAAGGATCATCCTGAAATTCATACGGTTATCCTTGCCAGCCGATGGACGATATGGCTGGAAGGAACTCGTTATAAAGAGGAAGAAGGAATACCTACGGATATTCAAGATGCCCTCAATGAAGCTCCTGCTGGCACAAGCAAAGAAGATTTATTCATACTTGGTTTGGAGCGAACGATCACTACCCTTATGGCATTGGATCGAAAAGTGATCTTAATTGCGCCGTTGCCGGAAATTGGATATGATGTGTCATCTTTAAATTTTATTGCGAGCCGAACCGGGCGCGATATAAACCAGATTATCTCCCCATCGATGGAAGAATATCTCACAAGAAACCAAAGAACATTTACAATATTCAAATCATTTGAAGAAAAATATGGAGTTCAGATCATAGAACCCTGGAAATTTTTATGTCAGGAGGGTATTTGCCGTTCTGCGGTTAACGAAATTCCGCTTTATAATGACGACGATCACTTATCCATATTTGGGGCCGAATTAATTTCACCGGTGTTCGATCCGTTTTTTGCATCTATGAAACTAGCGAGTGAATAATATGCCTTTACTATTGTTAATCCGTCACGGCGAAAATGATTATGTCAAAACAGGGAAAATGGCAGGACGACTGCCCGGGGTACACCTAAATGAAAAGGGGCAGCAGCAGGCTCAGGCGCTGGCGGAGGCTTTGAGGAGTGTCCCAATCAAAGCCGTTTATTCGAGTCCGCTTGAGCGGGCAATGGAAACCGCAACACCGATTGCTTCCGTGCGCAAATTGCAGATCATCCGGGAATCCAACCTGATGGAGACAGATATCGGCAAATGGCAGGGCAAATCATGGAAGGCCTTGCGATTGACAAAAGTATGGAAGATCGTACAGAACTCCCCCTCCCGTTTCCGTTTTCCCGAGGGCGAGTCGTTTCCTGAAACGCAAACACGGATTGCAGGCGCCCTTGAACAAATGATTAAGAGGCAGAGCAAGCCGCAGGATATTATCGTGGTTGTCTTTCACGCCGACCCGATCAAACTTGCCGTATCGTATTTTCTTGGTCTGCCGCTCGATCATTTTCAAAGGTTAAGCTGCGACACCGGCTCTCTAACCGCATTACACGTCAATGAAATGGGGGCGAATTTGATGAAGTTGAATCAACGCCCGCCGTTTGATTTCCTGCCAAAGAATAAATAATGGCAAAATTAAAACTCGACCTGCACGACATCTACAATCGCGGCGATCAAATTGACAAGGAACTCAATCGCATCATAGAAGAGGCAATTGATAAAAAGATCGGCCTTGTGGAAATTGTTCCAGGCAAGGGCAGCGGACAGTTAAAGAAAAAGGTCCTGCGTTTTTTGAATCAAGGGCATATCAAAAAACTTTATCATCGCGTGGAGAAGGACGATAAAAACTTTGGGCGGATATTTATCCATTTCAAGTTTTGAAAAGCTACGGCGTTGCGAGCGCAATCAACCGACGAGGAGGTTGCCTGCCCATTCGGGTTCGATGTTATCGGGCCGAACAACCTCCTCGCAATGACGAAAATCACTTCCACAACTTGGCCAACTGATTCAATGACTTGTAATACGGCTCGATGCTTGGGATGTAGTGACGCTCATCCTTCGCATGTGGGCCCAGGCCGGATTGCCCCCACACGACCGCCTGGCCGCCCGGAGTGAACCTCGCGCTCGTGCCTGGAAGTTTCCTGCCGAGTTTGGGATCAGCGCCCGAGGCATTCTTAACCGATGCGATGAGCGCTTTCAAGGCCGGATTATTCGCGTCGCACGCCACGCCGTTTTCCATGACAGAGAATTTCGCTTCCAAATTATTTTCGATGCAATACGCTTCGACTTCCTTCCGCAACGCAGACGTATCATCCTGTGGAATGGGACGAATCTCAACGCCCAGGATGCCCTCCGCGGCGGTGACGTTATACACGCCGGTTGTTCCCACATTGATAAATGGGAATTTCGCTTGCGACTGCCATCCATCTGTAGATTTGAGTGTGAGATTTTTCGCAAATATTTCATTCAATGCCAAACGCGCAGCGATCAATTTCTCACTTAAGTCGCCCGTGCCCGCTACGCCTGAGTGACCCTTTGTGCCGCGCGCGACCACATCGAAGCGCATAACGCCGCGATTCTCCACACAGATTTCGCCGAAAAGTTCATTCCCTTTTTCACCGGTCCGCTCGCCTGCGATGAGAAGCGCCGGGCTGAGATTCAATTCCTTCAAGACAAAAGGCGTGCCCCAGGCTTCCGCTTCGCCGTTCTCCTCGTTGCCCACCAACATCAAGGCAATATTGGGATATGGCGTACCCGATTTCATCACATCTTTCATCCAAACAAGATATGTCGCAACCACAGTCTTCATATCCGCCGCACCGCGGCCCCACAGATAGTCGCCTTCGATGCGCGGATTGAACTGCGAGTCATCCGGCTCAGGTTCGACGACATCAAAGTGACCGGTTAATAAAATGGGGTCTTCCTTTGGTGGATTCGGGAAGGTTGCATAAACAGCAGGATATTTTCCATCAAAAAACTTCACATCCACTCCAGCATTTCGCAGGTAATCATCGATCAATGAACCTGCGCGATAGACTTCCTCGTAACGTTCAGCGGGACAAGCCGTAATGGACGGAATGCGGATCAATTGTTGGGCGAGATCAAGAATTTCGCTGGTCTTATCCGGATAGGAGGCTTCGATCACAGCTTGCGGGCGAGAACGGAATTGGATGGGTGCATTGGGTATCTGGCGTGCAGCGTCACGTCCGCGCTGCAGGAATTCACCGATCTTGGAAGCGTCATTGCCAAGAGCTGTATATTCCGAGGCAATCCGTTCCACATCGCTTTTGACTTGTGCTTCACGTTCAAAGAGCAGGTCTTTCAAAACCTCAAAAGGCACTTCGTTATCATTGTCCAATTCGGTTTGCAAGCGGGTGCGCATCTTCTCGACGGTACTCCGTCCACCGGCGGAGATTTCGACCAATGGATTTAAGTCGTCCCACATATTCAACGCTTCCGCGAGCGGGCGTACTTCATTGAGCGTCCACTTGAGGAAGTCCCGCATGGAGATCGGTTTACCTGTCAGCGGATTCTCGATCTCGGCGCGCATGCTGAATTTAGCGGCTAGATTCTCGTTGACGCGGGCCCGGCTGATATCTTCGCGATCATATCGGAAGCCGCGGGCAAATTGAGGATCCGAATAGATACGGAGAAGCAGCAGATGTTTGAGAGTTAGATTTGCGATGTCAATTTCGAGGCTGTGCCCACCGTCATCCACACGGATTTCGACACGCCCCATCGGCAGGTTGATGCGCGCCATGAGATTCTGCTTTTCGATCTGCAGAGCCATCTCCTCGGGAGGCGTCGCCTGACCCACAGCGAACAAGCCGCGGGTATAAAGCTGCGTAAGCTCGTCGCTTGTGGTCGAGATCAATCGTTCAACAGGCTCGGCAAATGAACGCGCGCGGACGGGTGTCCAGTTGTTATTTCCAAAACGAACGCCGCGGCGCACGAGGTCATAAGAGATTTGCAGATAATCATCGTACGAACGATAGAGGTCGGGAAGATCAATGGCGGGCGGATTGGGGAAGGTGAGATTGCGAATCGAATCATGCTCGGTGAGCACGACCACAGCCCGTCCATCCTTGACCTGAGCCTGCATCGGCGTGGACGCAGCGGTGGCGATAAAAAGGGACGCGAAGGCGCGCAGGAGGCGTGCGGCGGTGATATAAAATTCAGATTTGAATTGATCGAGATGCTGATTACCGCGTTCGCTTGTGGAGAGATGCATGAAATCCCATACAAAAAGCGGATCGGGCAAAGAGAGGTTGCTGTGAATACCGGCCGTGGCGATGGTATCGCCGTAGAGATCCACGCATTTTTCGAGGTAGCGCCGCTTGGCAATGCTCCAATTTCCAGGCAGAGAATCATGGCTGATATCTGTCAGAAATAAAAGATTGCCATGCCATTGATGAAGGCGTTCGCCGAAATTAAGACCCGCGCGATGAAGCGCATTCATCAGCGAGGCTTCCATGAGGCGCGCTTCATAAATCGTGCCGCGTGGAGTGTAATACGGGCGCGTCGCCCACTCGATCATCCAGTGAAAGACTTCGAGCTGGCTGAATTGCGCGAGCCACGGCGGGATACATTCAGCGCGCAAATAATCCACAAAAGATTGCTGGCTGGGGCCCGCACCCACAGTCAGCAGGGGACGCAGTTCCTTATCGAGCAGATTCCATTCCTGCTCGAATCCATTAAGTCCGCCTTGCGGTTTTTCCTTGGCGGCTTGTTCCAGGGCGAGGTTGTATTTTTCAGGGAATTTTTGTGAGGGCATAAGTTTTTAACCGAGGATACCTATACGGTACGATGAGAATGAAGATAAGTGCAATGAACCGCAAGGAGCGCGAAGGTTGCTTGGATTCTATTCTGGCACTCTTCGCGTTCATTGCGTGTTTGGCGGCTAATTAGTCTTTGAGAGAATTTAAACCTTCAAGCAATCTCTTGAACGCGCCTTCCGTGCGTTCAGCGGGAGTCGCATACGAGAAGCGGATCCAGTCAGCCCCGAAGGGAGAGAAGAACGCGCCGGGGACGATGGCGACACCGTGATTTTCAGCCAGGTATTGTCCAAGCGGTTCGCTGTCATTCCAGCCCTTCGCGCGGACGAAGTCCGCTACATTCATAAAGGCGTAATAGCCCTTGCCGATGATGTGCTGCATTCCGCTTTCGGCAAGTAATTTTTTCAAGACCACACGGCTGGCATTGGTCGGCTCGATGATGGTCTTTGCAGCTTCAAGGTACCCCATTTCGTAGGCGGCCATGGCAACTGCAAGAGAATAGAACGGCGGGATGACTCCATGCGAAGCCCGCGCCGTAATGAATTTGACGACGGCTTCATCCGCGATCAAATGGCAATTGCGGATATTGGAAGCGCCAAGCGATTTGGTAAGTCCATCGAGGAACATAATCCGCTTGCGTTCTTCAGGGGTGAAGTATTTCAGGAAGGAGTTCAAATCCATGGGCGATTCGTCGGTGACGTAGTGATACATCCAATCGAAAAGCACGAAAGCAACGCCCGCTTCCAACGCGGCCTTGGCAAGTGAGACTTGCTTTTCAACTGCGATGGTTAAGCCGGTGGGGTTATCAGGGTTGGTGATGATAAGCCCTGCGATCTTGCGCCCCTTTGACTCAGCAAACTTCACACTCTCTCGAATCGCGTCCTCAGAATATGCCCAGCCCTGCGCAGGGTCGCCTGGAGCCCAAAGAACATTCGCGCCCACTCCGTATGGTCCCCAGTTATATGAAATCCACGGGACGCGTGTAACCATGATCAGGTCTCCCTGTCGTCCGTGACCAAGCGCCATCATTGCCTGATATGCCTTAATCAGCGCGTCGCGTCCACCCGCGGTGCCGAGCACGTTTGCCGGACCCCACCCGCTGCTCGAATCCAATTTCCAATATTGCTCGATCACAGCTTTCCGATAGGCTTCCGTGCCAAAGGGCATGTCATAGGCAGTCCCATGCTCTATTTGAAGCTGAAGCGCGCGTTCGAGTATCGCTTTGGGAACGCCAGGCAGGGAGGCGCCGCCGTCCCCTTGTGAGGCATCAAAGGTTTTGGCAGTGGGATTCTTTTCCTTGTAAACCTTGAGCGACTTGTTGATGAGGAACATACGGGAAGGCGGAATATCCGCCATCTGTTTGAGATGCTCGCTGACGGGGACAAGATTTTTCTCATCAACGGCAAAAACGGGGGTGGTGTTTGAAATCATGGTTTCTCCTTAAAACCTCTTCACTCTGCCCTCCCCTTAACTTTTCCTGAAGTTGGAAAATGTCCAAAGACGGTGGAACAGGTAAAAATAACGCCCCGATGTTCGGGGCGTTTGGTGTACTTAGTGAGTATGAACATGTTGCTGTTCACCTGACAATCGCCAACGCCCCGCCACGGAATTCGTGTGGGTACGATTGGTATTGGTATTGGTGTCAACAAACAATTGGCAAATCATTGGACGCAAGGATACCACCTGGACATGGATGCGTCAAGCAGGTAAGCCGTGTTGGTCCGGCTAGGTGTCATCCTGGTACATTATTATGAACCAAATTTCTCGAGGATACGGATAAATATCTCTTTATCTTCAGGCATGATCTCTATGATCTCAAAACCTACTCTGTATAGATTCGGCTGGATCTCGTCGATTTTGCACCACTTCGAACGCGCAATAAAAACAATATAAGGCAGCCCGCCCAGTTCAGGAGTTAGTTCAAGGCGCAGGTAATAATCCTTGTCGATCGGCAGAGTCTTAACCGTTTCCAACCTCAATCCACTCGCACTGACCTCCACCATATGGCCGAGGATTCCCTGCGTATCGTCATCCAGAACACGCATGTAAAAAGAAAAGTTTTTGCGCGGCACAGTTCTTCGTTCAGGCATGACATTCTCCTCCGGGTATAAACGCTACGATTTGCTTGCCACCATCCTGGAATTCGCCAAGTTTAGCAGAAATATGTCAGTTCCAGTGTATTCGATTCTTAGATATCGAATAAATCATGTTTCCGCTTGAAGCCATCGCCTACGGGCGGATAGGCGCGCATATAATCCTCGGTATTCCCAAACACTTTTGAAATAAAACCCATCAGCCCGCGCCGCATTCCAATCCCGCCCTGGGAAGCATGTTGTTCCCCGGCCAGTTTCTTTATTTCATCCACCGAGCGGATATTCAAACGTACATGCACTGGGAAGTACACCTCGGCCAGTTCCTTCAAATTAATGTCGCCATTGCGCCCCCATTTGGTCGGGTCTTTGCCAAAGAACGGCATAACACGCGTCATCGCACGCAGAAACCAGCGTGGAAAAACCTGAAAGTAAAGAGCCTGCGGCTTGAAAGGCTCCCCGGCCCCTGGATGGAAGGAAGCGTTGTTCGCATTTTCAAAAGCAAGTACGGTCGCCTTATGAATATGAATATGGTCAGGGTGCTTGTACCCGCCAATCGGGTCAAATGTCAAAACAATATCGGGCTTCAACTCACGGATGTATTTTACAACATGCCCAGCCACCTCTTCAATTGAATGGTTGACCTGCGCATTGGGATGGTTGTTGGACTCCATACCGGGCATACCCGAATCACGATATCCCAGGAAGAAGACTTCCTTCAAACCCAGGTACTTCGCGGCGCGCATCAATTCATCTGTGCGCATCTCGGCGATGTCCTTGAAGTTTTTCATGTGCTCCGCGTCCACCGTGCCTTCCTCGCCTCGCGTCGCGCAGACATAATAAGTGTCCACGCCGCGCTGTGCATACAAGGCCAGCGTACCGCCCAAGCCAAATGATTCATCGTCAGGATGTGCAAGAACCGCTAAAATTTTTTTTGTCATAGTTTCCTCTGTTTGATAGACGTCCATCAAACGCCCAAGTTTACCCCATCATGCTAAACTGCCGGCATCAAAATAAGAGATGATTACCTTTTTACAAGTGATAGCGCAGGGCGTCCGTGCACTTGTTTGAAAATGAAACGGGAAAAACGATTAGGTTTATAATCGAAATCTTGTAGACGACTTTCAAATTTACAGGACACAGATGAACATCGGGATTTACATCTATGATAAAGTATCTGTGGGAATCTTCAGGGATTGTAATGTCTTTACATCTAATCGCTATTGGGGGGCAGGGAACACACCGTCAAAACAGCGCGCCAAATGCAATATACGTGGAATAACGAAAACTTATCACAGGAGCATCGATGAAATTTGAAACGCTCGCCATTCATGCAGGGCAGGAACCCGATCCCAATAACGGCGCGGTGATGACGCCCGTCTATCTCACATCCACTTACATGCAGGATGGGGTTGGCAAGCCGCGCCAGGGATATGAATATTCGCGCACGCTGAATCCCACGCGCAAAGCCTTGCAGGATTGCCTCGCTGAACTGGAAAACGGGCAATGGGGATTGGCCTTCGCGTCAGGAATGGCGGCAACGGATACGGTTTTACGATTACTTGCCAGCGGCGATCATGTTGTGGCAGGCAATGACGTGTATGGCGGCACCTTCCGTTTATTTGACAAAGTTCTCCGCCGCTTCGGTCTGGACTTTACCTTTGCCGACACAACCGATCGAGAGAATCTCGCCGAGGCATTAACTCCATCCACTCGTATTGTGTGGCTTGAGACTCCCACAAACCCACTGCTGGCCGTTACGGATATTCGTGCCGCAGCGGAGATCGTAAAAAATCATCCGGGCAGACCTTTGCTGGTCGTAGACAATACTTTTGCCACACCCTACCTTCAACGTCCGCTGGAATTGGGCGCGGACCTTGTCGTCCACTCGATGACCAAATACCTCGGCGGACATTCGGATGTGGTTGGCGGGGCGATCATTGGCAAGGATAAAGAACTCGGCGAAAAACTCGCATACCTGCAAAATGCGATTGGCGGCATCCAGGGCCCAATGGATTCGTTCCTTGTTTTGCGCGGAATCAAGACCCTGCCCATCCGCATGGACAGGCACGCGCAGAACGCGGAGAAGATTGTGGCATT
Organism: uncultured Anaerolinea sp.; assembly: GCA_964511765.1. Taxonomy (GTDB): domain Bacteria; phylum Chloroflexota; class Anaerolineae; order Anaerolineales; family Villigracilaceae; genus Villigracilis. Next base: position 172,491 of record CAZEGE010000001.1, on the reverse strand, counting down.
TCTGGAGAAACAGAAAAATATCAAACGGCTGATCTATCCGTTTCACGAGGGCCATCCTCAGGTCCAGGTCGCGAAGCGGCAAATGAAAAATGGTGGAGGCATGATCTCGTTTGTGATGAAAGACGGGCAGGCTGCGGCTGTCAAAGTCGCCGAATCCACAAAAATATTTACCCTGGCCGAGTCGCTGGGCGGGGTCGAATCATTGATCGAAGTCCCTGCCGCAATGACTCATTTATCTGTGGCCGGCTCAACCTTGGAAGTGGATCCCGGGCTGGTGCGGTTATCGGTTGGAATTGAAAATGTCGAGGACCTGATCGCCGATCTTGAACAGGCATTGAGATAAGCAAGGACCTCCCACGTGGGAGGTCCTATGAATTAAAGCGAAGGGGCAAATCTATGATTGCCTGTTAGTTAAATCCAGGATCTCCTTGCCTGCAAGTTTATCCAGTATGCGGTGAGTTACCAGGTCAAGATGGCTGGGATAATTCACATAATCAAGGTCGTCTGTCTGAACGGTCAATACAGGGCAAAGGTCAAAGGAAGCGAGCCATTCTTCGTAAAAGGAGTCCAGCAGGGCCAGATATTCAGGTGTAATCCCAGTTTCAATATTGCGCGCACGCTTGCGGACGCGGTCCATCAACACATTTACAGGCGCTTTGAGGTAGATCAGCAGGTCAGGTCGCGGCAGGCCATTCACAACCACATCAAACAACCTGCGATATGCCAGATAATCCCGCTCACCCAGATTCCCCATATGATGCAAGGCGCGCGCAAAAATATGCGCATCCTCATATATACTTCTGTCCAAAATGGCGGAACGCGCATCGCGGGCAGCTTCAAGATATTGTTCTGCGCGATGTCCCAGAAAGAATATCTGCAAATGGAAGGACCAGGCGTGCATATCCCCGTAAAAATCGGGAAGATAGGGGTTGTCGGCAACAGATTCATACCCGGTCCACCAGCCGAGGCGTGAACCAATGCGCTCGGTCAGAGCCGTCTTTCCCGCTCCGATATTGCCTGCCACCAAAACCAAATGCTTTGCCATGATTGACGCCTATTTTATCATGCATAATTTCAAGGTAAAAGATTTTTTTTAAAGATCACAGACCCGCCTTGATGCGCTATCAAGCGTTAAAACCGAAGCAATGGCATGCTTTATCAAAGTTCAAATCTTCCGTGGATTTAGCCCACGCCCTTCATAAATCAATAATCTTCCCACGGATATACTCCTGTGGGAAGATTATTGAACGGGAATTAATTTCTTAAATCTTTTACTTTGCAGCAAATCGTGCGGCAACCGCATCCCAGTTGATCACATTCCAAAACGCGGCGATGTAATCGGGGCGGCGGTTCTGGTAATTGAGGTAATAGGCATGTTCCCACACATCGATGCCCATGATCGGGGTTAAGCCATCAGAGAGAGGCGAATCCTGATTTGCGGTGGAGACAACAGCCAAACCGCTGCCCTTCTTCACCAGCCAGGCCCAGCCTGATCCGAAGCGGGTTGAGGCAGAGGTAGTGAATTCAGTTTTGAAACTGTCAAAGGAAGTGAAGGAAGCATCAATGGCCTTGGCCAATTCGCCCTTGGGCGCGCCGCCAGCCTTGGGTCCCATGATCTCCCAAAAGAGATTGTGGTTGTAGGTGCCGCCGCCATGATTGCGGACAGCTCCACGTACACCTTCGGGAATTGCGTTCAAATCACCGAGCAGGGCTTCAAGAGATTTTCCAGCCAATTCGGGGGTCTTGTCAACAGCGCCGTTGAGGTTGTTGATATAAGCCTGGTGATGTTTGGTGTGGTGAATTTCCATCGTGCGCGCATCGATATACGGCTCCAAAGCGTCATACGCATAAGCAAGTTTGGGAAGTTCAAAAGTCATGATATTTATCTCCTTAGTATGGGTCAATTTAATTTATGAAATTACGGTTATTGAACGTATAATTCGATTTTACCTTGTAAGAAGCAAGCCTGCAAGAATTCGGACAATTTTTATACAAAATTCATATAAATCAAGGTCCCCACATGACTGAACCCCGTGCCCATCTATTCCTGCCATTCGCGATCATTATTGCAATCCTCGCAGTTTCCACCGCGAGCATCTTTATCCGTTTTGCGCAGATCGGCGGCGCTCCTTCGCTTGTGATTGCAGCGTTGAGGATGACATTTGCCACGATAATATTGGCTCCGGTTGCACTCACCCAACACCGCGAAGAGGTAAAACACTTCACACGCAACGAGATCCTGCTCGGTGCAGCCTCGGGTGTTTTCCTGGCCGTACATTTTGCCACCTGGATTTCGTCCCTCGAATATACCAGCGTGGCGAGTTCGGTTGTATTTGTAAGCACGGGTCCGCTTTGGGTGGCGCTGCTTTCGCCGATGTTATTGAAAGAGCATCTCGCGCGGACAGCCATGATCGGGTTGGCGCTATCGGTCGTCGGGGGAGCAATTATCGGCCTGTCTGATGCGTGCATCTGGGATGGCGGCTTATCCTGCCCCGCCTTGCAGCACATCCTGCAAGGTCGCGCGATGTGGGGAAATTTCCTCGCCTTGGCCGGCGCGTGGTCTGTGACAGGCTATCTCATCATCGGCAGAAAATTGCGCGCACGCATGTCGCTTGTTCCATATATTTTCCTGGTATATGGCATGGCCGCGATGGCCTTGATCGTTATCATGCTTGTTTCGGGTAATTCACCGTTCGGTTTTACGCCGCAAATCTATGGCTGGATATTTCTACTTGCCACCATTCCACAATTGATCGGGCATTCCACATACAATTGGGCTTTGAAATATCTACCCGCCGCTCTGGTGGCCGTTACCACGCTTGGCGAGCCGATTGGCTCTGCAATTCTGGCTTTTATCATTTTGGAAGAAACGCCAGCCATCGCAACCATGCTCGGCGGCGTATTTATTTTGACAGGTATTTACCTGGCATCAAGGAAAAGCATATGAAACTCCCAGCTCACTTACATCTCGAAAAATTTAATATCCCTTACGAAGCGCGCAGTTTCCCGCCTGAAACAGAGAAAGGCGCGGCAAACGTGGCTCACGCGCTGGGCTTCTCAGAGCGGCAGGCTGTCAAAACTTTGATCTTCCGGGTGGATACGGGCGAGCGCGTGCTGGTCATGCTCGGCGGCGATCAAAATGCCATTTCCGGTAATCTCAAAAAAGCGATCGGCTCGCGCAATATCCAAATGGCCAAGCCTGAAGTGGTGCTGGAAACAACGGGCTATATCATCGGCTCCATCCCCGCCTTTGGCTGGCAGCCACAGGGCTTCAGAACATTCCTTGAAGCCAGCCTGCTGGACGAACCCCTGCTCGGCACGGGAGCGGGTCAATGGGGCGAGGAGATCATGATCACGCCGGAGAATCTGATCAAAGCCAGCAATGCGATTGTGGTAAATTTGACGGAGAGGGACAAGTCTGTTTAAACTCTAAGGCCTATCTAACAAAAAACTCCGAGTTTCGACTCGGAGTTTTTTGTTAGATCACCTATTCGTCAACCAATTCAAATCTCTTAACCCATCCGCAAAATCTTCGCGCAAGTCGCTTTCGTTCATACGCCATTCCCAATTACCGCCCAGCTTGCTCGGGAAGTTCATTCTCGCTTCCCCGCCCAAACCCAGCACATCCTGCATGGGGGCAATTGCAAAGACCGCCACAGATTTCCAGACTGCACGGATCAGATCCCAGGCAAAGTCGTGACCGTCCACATCGAGGTAGCGTTTGGCAAACTCGCGTTCATGATCCGAGGCGGCCACAAACCAGCCAAGGGAAGTGTTGTTGTCATGTGTGCCCGTGTAAGCCACGCAATGGGGAGTGTAATTATGGGGCAGGAATGGATTCTCCGGTCCCGAGAAGGAAAATTGCAAAACTTTCATGCCGGGCAAATCAAAGGCATCCCGTAATTCGATCACGTCCGGGGTGATATATCCCAAGTCTTCTGCAATGATTGGCAAGCCTGCGCCGGATATCGTCAACCCATTACCAAGGTTATTGGCCAGCGCTCGGAAAAAGTCCTGGCCGGGAGCCGGCACCCAATGTCCATTTTGGGCAGTGGTATTTCCAGCGGGAATCTCATAATAACCCGCAAACCCGCGGAAATGATCAAGGCGTAAAATGTCCATCAATTGCAGAGAAGCGCCCACACGCGAAAGCCACCAGGCGTATTTTTCCATTTTATGCACATCCCAGTTGTAAAGCGGATTGCCCCATAATTGGCCGGTCTCTGAAAAGGAATCCGGTGGAACTCCCGCAACCACAGTTGGATTGCCGTTTTTATCGAGGAAGAACAAATCAGGACGCGCCCAAACATCCACTGAATCATAGGCAACAAAGATGGGGATATCGCCGATGATCTGAATCCCTTTTTCATGCGCATACGCGCGAACTTTATTCCACTGTCGAAAGAAAAGGAATTGATAAAAGGAATAACGCAGGATGCCTTCCGCCAATTCTTTTCTGGCTTTAGCCATTGCCGTTTTTTCCCTGGATCGCAACGCCTGCGGCCACCCGTTCCATGCTCCACCGCCATTGGCGTCTTTCAACGCCATGAAAAGCGCAAAGTCATCCAGCCAGGAAGCATTTTCAGCGCAGAAGGAATCGAAGGACTCACGCAAATCCCCCGGTAAAGATTGAAAACGGGAAAACGCCTTTTGCAAAAGATCAAGTTTTTTTGGAATGAGCAGGCCGAAGTCCACGCGAGAGGCGGGCAGGTCTTTCATCGCATCCAAATCGTCTTGAGTCAAAAGTCCATCGACCAGCATTTCATCGGGGCTCAATAAATACGGATTTCCAGCAAACGCCGAAAAACATTGATATGGGGAATCGCCATAACCCGTGGGACCCAGGGGAAGGATCTGCCAAAGCTTGCATCCAGTGGAGGCCAGCCAATCGATGAAGCGATAGGATTGCGGACCCAGATCGCCAATACCGTATGGACCGGGCAGGCTGGAGGGATGAAGGAGAATGCCCGAGGAGCGTTTGAATGTCATAGGATTATTACGCCTTTAAAATTATATTATTATAAAGATACAGGGAACCTTGGAGTTTTTTCCTGCGCACCCATATCTTCAAAATTGATTTATTTCACAAGAGCTTGATACAACTCAAGATATTTTCGCGCCGAGTTTTCCCAGGAAAAATCCTGTGCCATGCCGGCGCGTTGTATTTTTTGCCATCGTTCCCGGTCGGCATATATTTTGATGCCCGCCATGACAGCGCCCATCAACGACATGTGATGAGCCTTGTCAAATACGAATCCTGTTTCCCCATGTTTGACCGTGTCGTTTAAGCCGCCCACCGCACGCACAACAGGTACGCATCCATACCGCATGGCGATCATTTGCGAAAGTCCGCAGGGCTCGTAGCGCGACGGCATCAACAGCATATCGGAGCCCGCATAGATCTGACGGGCAAGTCCCGCATCGTAGCGCAACTCCACTTTAATTTTGTCAGGGAATAAGTCATGTAAACTGCGCGCCGCTTCTTCAAGTTTTGGGTCGCCTGTTCCCAAAATGACTGCTTGAAAATTAACTTTTTTCATGCTTTTTAACGCCGTAAAGGCAAGGTCGACGCCTTTTTGCACATCCATGCGTGAGACCATGGCAAGCAAGGGGATTTGCGGTTCCCGCCGAAAACCAAGCCTTTCCTGCAGAAAATCTTTATTGGCCGCGCGTTTTTCGAGCGAGTCGACATCGAAATTCACTCCCAGGGCAGAATCATCTGCGGGATTAAAAGACGCCACGTCAATCCCGTTCAACACGCCGCTTATCGTTTCACGGCGGAGCAGCAGGAATTCATCCAAACCACAGCCATATTCAGGCGTGAGGATTTCATTGGCATACGACGGTGATACAGCCACGATCGCATCTGAAGCCCACAACCCCAAAGGCAGGGGCATCACACGCGCCCACTCAGGCAGGTCGGTTTGCGCAAGTTTAATTCCGTAACTTTCAAGGATTGCACGAATATCAGGCCCCATAAAAGGCAGGTTATGCAAGGTGACCACTCCCGCCATATTGCGGGCGCCTTCCTCCCAGCGCTTTGTCAATGAGCCATACACACTTAAAGCAGTGTGCCAGTCATTGGCATGTACGACATCCGGCAGCCAGTTGATCTGTCCCGGCAACTCCAATGCGGCGAGCGAGAAGAATGTGTATTTTTCAGCATCTAATTTTGAATCAAGGGAATAGACGGATCCATTCGTACGGATCGAATCGCCATTGATGAAATAAACAGGCATGCCGTTCAAAACACCTTCAAACGCCTCCACCTCGACCTCTGAATCGCCGCGGGGAATGGAGAACATGCCCAACGGCTTGAGATTATCCGCTTTCACCACGGGGTGATAAGGCAAAACAAGCCGCACATCGAGTCTCACATCGTCATTGGAAAGAGCACGTAAAGCGCGCGGCAAAGAACCCGCGACATCTCCAAGGCCGCCAACTTTCACAAAAGGGTCGGCTTCCGCCGCAAGAAAAAGGACGTTAATAGTTTTAGGCATCGGGGCTATTTTACTACCAGAAGATCAAAGGGGATTATAAAAACCTCTGAGTCTTTCTAAAACTCAGAGGTTTTTTGCTGGGAGCCTGATGGGTTTCGAACCCACAACATCCACATCCACAGTGTGGCGCTCTGCCATTGAGCTACAGGCTCCATAATTCAAGCGCCGGGATTTTACCATAAATCGACTTAATTCAACAACTTTTTCACAACATCCACCACCGCTTCGCGCTTAACGGTCACCTGCTCGCCATTAACCAGGTTCTTGACTGCCACCTGATCATTGGCCGCCTCATCAGGACCTATAGTCAGCGCGATCTTCATCTTCATCCTGTCTGCAAACTTGAACTGCTTTTGTAGTTTTACGGGTTCAGGATAAACCATCGTATTCAGTTTTGCGCCGCGTAATTGCGCCGCAAGTTCAAAGGATTTCATCCACATGTTTTCATCGAACACAGTCACCAACACGGAAGCAGGCGTCGGAACAAATTCAGGCAGCAGGCCATTTTCCTGCAAAACGATACCCATGACCACATCGCCCATGGCAAACCCGACAGCAGCGAGAGGCTGCCCGCCTACATCTGCAAGCAGGTTATCATAACGTCCACCGCCGAGAATGGCGCGCTTCAGAGAACCACTCGTCTCAAACGCTTCAAAAACAGTGCCTGTATAATACAAGAGTCCGCGCATGATGTTCGGGTCGAATTTGACATATTCCTTCACACCCAATGCTTCGAGCGCAGCAAACAAACGCACAAGTTCATCACTCTTTTTCCACAGCTCAAAATTACCAAGAATATCCTTCAAGCCATCCACTTGCGTTTGGGTCAAACCCAACTCAAGCGCGTATGCGTCCCATTTGACAGGTTCCATCTTTGAGCGGCGGTCAACGAGATTGGAAACATCAAGCCGCTTTTCTGGAAGAATGCCCAGCGCATCGAATTCAGAATCCATCAGGCCGCGATTGTTTACGAAAATAGTGGCAAGCTGAGGGGTAAGTCCGACCGAACGCAGGAATGTCGCCGCAACCGCGATCAATTCCGCATCCGCTAACGGCGAATCCACTCCCAGCAGGTCGATATTCCACTGGAAAAATTCGCGCGAACGTCCCTTTTGCGGCTGCTCATATCGCCAAAACGGGCCAAACGACCACCAGCGCAGCGGGCAGGTCAACTCGCCCTGCTTCGCCGCGATCATGCGTGCAAGGCTGGGCGTAAGTTCGGGACGAAGCGTGACATACCCCCCTCCACGATCTTGAAAAGTGAAGGATTGCGTCTTCACCAGTTCCTCGCCAGATTTTGCCGCATACAGATCGATGGTTTCGATGAACGGCGCATCCCATTCCTGATATCCAAAAGCCTGGGAGGCCAGGCGCACCTTTTCATAAATGAAATTGCGCAGGAACATTTGCTCAGGATAGAATTCCCTCGTGCCTTTAACAGATTGTATTTTGCTCGCCATGATGACTCCAGTGCGCGAATTTTATCATGGGAACAGGAAAGGCAGCCAAAATTCAGTAGTTGAATTTTGGTTTGAATTTGGTATAATCACAAAACGTTTTTATGCACACAGTTGCGACGATCGACGTCGCTACACATTAGGAGAATCCATGAAAATTGATTACCGGGAACCCAGCAAAGACCTGTTGATGCGAATTGACATCCACGAAAAATATGGCTCGGCCAATATTGACGTTTGGACAAACGATCTGCTCAAGCCCCAGGCCGGCATGAAAATTTTGGATGTCGGCTGCGGCGCAGGCAAGTTAAGTTTTCTTTTCAATGAATACACCCAAGGCAAAGCACAGATTACAGGCGGCGACTTTTCAAATGAACTTCTTGATAAAGCACGGGAGAAAAATAAAAATATTGGCGCCAATATCGATTTTCAATTTTTAGACTTTAACCAGCCTTTCAAGTTTGCGGATAACACCTTCGATTTATGCACCAGCGCCTTCGCCATCTACTACGCTTCCGATTTGGACTTTACATTTGGCGAGGCTCACCGCGTGCTTCGAAGTCCCGACCCCACGTCGGGGAATCCTGGCGGACGGCTCTTCGTCTCCGGCCCGCTGCCCGAGAACAAGCAGATGTTCTACGACATCATCAAGGAAGCCAGCAACGCCGCCATTCCGCCCATGCCAGGTTCCTCACGCTTCAAAGGTGACATTTTCAATACCATAGACAAAATCTTTTCAAAAACCGAATTGCACAAATTCGAGAACCATCTCACCTTCCCGGAGGTTGCGCCATTTATTGACTATGTCCGCGCTTCGTTGGGAGAGGACCGCAAACTATGGACATCCATGTTCAACGGCCCGGATGAATACGAAGCCTTGATCGGCAGGATCGAAGCCGTGGCCCAAAAATGGTTTGAACGCGACGGCAAGCTGGCGATGACCAAAGTCGTCGGCGGAATTTTGGCGACAAAATAATATCGTCATGGTGAGGAGCGATATAATCACATTATGAACTTCTTCGGCAAGAAAGTCCTCTTCCTCGGCGCACATCCTGACGACATTGAAATCGGGTGCGGCGCTTTGATTCATCACATCGTCAAACAGACAGAGATCCTGTGCGTTACGCTATCAGACAACCAGAAAAATCCAGACCTGAAAAATATAAAGAACGAGCATCTTGAGTCAATGAAAGTATTGGGAGTTCCTGAGGGGAAAATCGTCTTTGGGCCTTTCGTTACCCGCGTCTTCCCGGATGCACGGCAGGAAATTTTGGAATATTTCCTGCAACTCCGCAAAGAATTCAAGCCCGATTTGATCCTCACCCATTCCAAACAGGATGTGCACCAGGATCACAACACCATGACCGAGGAAGCTCTGCGCGCATTTCGCGGCATCACAGTGCTGGGCTTTGATGTGGTACGTTCTTCTTATGGTTTCTTCCCTCATTTTTTGGTGGAAGTCACGGAGGAAGATGTCGATAAAAAAATCGAAGCCCTGGCGGAATACGAGACCTACCGCGACCGCTACTACTTCAACAGCGAACTGACCCGTTCCATTATGGTACGGCACGGCGCGCTGGCAGAATGTCCATTTGCAGAGGGATTCGATATCTTGAGGATCGTGGGAAGATTTGAAACACAGGATTAATTGATCATTATGATATTTGAGAAACTTTATCAGGAACTTTCCCATAGCACAAAAATGATCCGCGCCTTGATTGCCGGCATATCCCAGGAAGATGCAAAAATCAAACCAGCACCCAAAACCTGGTCAACCCTTGAAGTAATCTGCCACCTTTACGATGAAGAACGCGAGGATTTCCGAGAGCACCTCGATTTCATACTGCATCGCCGGAACGAAGACTGGCATCCAATTGATCCACAAGGCTGGGTGACTTCAAGGGAATATAATAAACAAAATTTTATACAAATGCAGGAAAAGCTCCTGGCCGAGCGTAAGATATCCCTGAAATGGTTGAAGGGACTGTCGGACGCAAACTGGGACACTTTATACACTTCAGAATACGGATCCATATCGGCCCGCCAAATGCTGGCGGCATGGATTGCACATGACAATTTGCATATTCGTCAATTGGTGGAACTCAGGCGGCATCGGATTGAACAAATGAACAGACCCTCCGATTTAAATTACGCAGGGGATTGGTAGAACTAAAACTGCCAAGTGTACGCCTCGCAGTTTTAGTTTAAATTTTACCTGATTTTACTTTTCCTTCGGTAATCCTACAAAAATTTTTCCGTCAACCACTTTTACAGGATAGGCCGGGATATCCACCACAGCGGGCATTTGCACCGCCTGGCCTGTGCGGATATCAAACTCGGCACCGTGGCGGGGACAGACGACATTGTTCCCTTCGATCGTGCCATCTCCGAGAGGGCCGTCGTCGTGGGTGCAAACATCGCCAATGGCATAATAATGCCCTGCAATATTGAATATTACAATGGGCTTGTCGCCCAAATCCACAAATAATCGCTCGCCATTGGGAAGTTCTGATGCGGGGGCAATCTCAAAATATTCCGCTTTGGATTCGTCCAGGGTTGTGTAGTTGAACATGATTTATTTATTCCACCAGATCATCCCTTGCCTCCCCCAGCCCATATACGCCCGCCTTCAATACTTTGAGCGAAAGCAAGGCGCATTTCAAACGCACAGGACCAAGATCAATGCCAAGCAATTCAAGGATGGAATCCTTGTTTAATTTCTTTATTTCTTCAAGCGGTTTGCCAATGATTGACTCCATGAGCAAATCAGCGGAAGCCTGCGAGATGGCGCATCCGTGACCATCAAACATCGCCTCGACTACAATGCCTTTATTGTCTACACGCAAATCAATTTGGATATGGTCGCCGCATAAGGGATTATTGTCCGCAAAGGAAATATCGTGCGGGTTTAGTTTTCCGCGATACGACGGGTTTTTATAATGCTCGATGATGATTTCGCGATAGAGATCGTCCATGATTATCCAAATATCTCTTTTACTTTATAGAGTCCGCGCACAAGCAAGTCCACTTCATCTTTTGTATTATACAGATAGAAGGAAGCGCGGGTTGTGGCAGGGATTCCAAATTTTTCGTGTAAAGGTTGGGCGCAGTGATGGCCTGCGCGCACGGCAATCCCATCCTGATCCAGTATATGTGCCACATCATGCGGATGCACACCTTCGAGAGTAAAGGCCGCCACTCCGCCTTTCTTGTCAGCCGAAGGACCAAATACCTTAACACCAGGGATTTCTTCCAATCGTTCCAAAACGTATTCAGTGATCTCATGTTCGTGTGCGGCGATCTTTTCCATCCCGATATGTTCAAGATAATCCACAGCCGCCCCAAAGCCGACCGCCTCTGCAATGGCAGGGGTGCCCGCTTCGAATTTATGCGGCAAAGAATTCGCACGGAACGAGCGCAGCTTTACTTCCCTGATCATTTCGCCTCCGCCTAAAAATGGAGGCATGGATTCGAGCAGGGATGACTTTCCATATAACACGCCTATACCCGTGGGACCGCACATTTTATGGGCGGAAAATGCATAAAAGTCAGCATCAAGCGCCTGCACATCTACTTTCAAATGCGGAACGGATTGCGCCCCATCCACCAGCACAATTGCGCCCGCCTCATGTCCCAAACGAATGATCTCTGCCGAGGGGTTGATCGTGCCGAGGACGTTGGACATGTGTGTAAACGAGACCAATTTCGGGCGGCGTTCAAGAAGCGATTTGTAAACTTCAAGATCAAGTAAACCGTCTTCCGTCACTGGGATGAAATCCAGCTTTATTCCGCGTTCCATTTGCAGCATATGCCAGGGAACAAGATTGCTGTGATGCTCCATCTCAGTCAAAATAACAAGGTCGTCCGCCTTTAAATTCGCCCGCGCCCAGCTATAAGCAACAAGATTGATCGACTCGGTCGTATTGCGTGTGTAAATGATTTCGCGCGCAGATGCAGCATTGATAAACTTCGCGATCTTTTCGCGCGCCCCTTCGTACATGGCAGTGGCTTCTTCAGCAAGCGTGTGCACGCCGCGGTGGATATTCGCATTCGAGCGGCGATAATAATCGTTCATCGCTTCGATGACTTGCACAGGTTTTTGTGAAGTGGCGGTTGAATCCAAATAAACCACGCGCACGCCCTGGCGGGTTTCGCGCTCGAGGATTGGAAAATCTTTACGGATTTGTTCTGTGTTAAGCATCATGGGATAGTCAAAAGCAAACAAGTACGCAGGCGTAATATGCATACATGCCTGCTCGCCTGTATACCAGTTTACTGCATCCTAATAATCTGGAATAAACTCTCTTTTTACCGCCGACTTCTTACCTGGCGCAGGACGGATGTGTTCTGAGGTCAGTGGATACCAGAGGATTCGATCAGGCACCATCCAGCCATCGGTAAGATAAACATTCGAACGGAACTGTACCGCCACCAACTTGTTATCCACCTGTACCACAATACCTTTTATCCATCCACGTATTCGTTCGTGGTCTTTTTCATGGTCGCAGAATACTTCAACAGTATCGCCCACTTCAAATGCATGTTCGAGTCCGGGCGCTTTCATAAAGTTAAATTGATTTATCCGCAACGAACGTTTTATCGGTTTACGGCGTTCCACCAGGTTCGTAACCACTCGTTTTACTACAGGGGTTGCGGATTTCGCAGTCTCTCCCAATCTTGCTGATTTCTTTTCTGGCGCTCTTTCGACAGCGGTTTGAACTTTTGCCCTGGTTTTTAACGCAATTTGCGGACTGGCTTTTTTACCAGACTTTACGGTCGTTTTTTTCAATTTTGCCTTTGCTTTTGGTTTTGGTTTGGAAGCTGATTTTCTGGCAGGTTTTGCCTTCGCTGCGACCTTTGATTTAACTGCTATCTTTGCCTTCACTTTAGTTTTTGACTTTGGCTTGGATTTTGCTTTTGGTTTCACTTTCATAACTCACATCCTTCTTGAATTATTGAGACGCCCTCCGCCTATTACTTAACTGCAGTCTGTTCCCGACAAATAAATTTGACCTTTCGCCGAAAGCTTTTATTACCTAAAAACCTGACATGCAATTGCTTGGCATGTCAGGTTAATAATTCTATGCGGATAGTTTATCCTGAATTGCCTGTTGAAATCTTACACGCACGCCTTCAAACGGGATGCGTTGCATGATCGGGTCGAAGAAACCCTCCACCACCAGGCGCTCCGCTTCCCGTTGGGGAATGCCGCGGCTTTTAAGATAGAAAAGCGGTTCCTGCTCCAGTTTACCAACAGTTGCACCATGTGTACAGCGGACATCATCAGCCAGAATCTCCAAGCCGGGGATTGAATCTGCACGCGCCTGATCGTCAAGGATCAGGTTGCGGTTGGCTTGGTAGCCATCTGTCTTCTGTGCTCCGGGGGCCACATAGATCATACCCTGCCACACAGATCGGCTTTTACCCTTGAGTGCACCTTTGAAGAGCAGGTCACTGGTTGTATGTGGTGCGAGGTGATTCTGCTGGGTATCATGGTCAAGATGCTGGGTGCCGTCTGTGAAATAAAAACCCGACATGCGTCCCTGAGCGCCTTCGCCGGCCAGATCAAGGTCGGAGAAATTTTTGGTCAGGCGTGAACCTACTGCGCCAAAGATCCAATCCAGGTTGCCGCCGCGTTCCACTCGAGCGCGTTCGTGTGAGAAGTTCCAGACATGCCGGCCCCAGGATTGCAATTCCACAAAGCGCAGGTTTGCATTTTCTCCGACGTGAAGTTCGACCACGCCCGCATGCATGGCATGACCCGTCTCATTTGGAGAAGCGGCTTCGTGAACATAGGTCACAGACGCGCCATCATCCACAAAGACGACAAGGTGCGAGAAATGCGCCAGCTTGCCGCCGGGTCCCCACAGGACGGAATGAAGCGGATATTCAACTTTAACGTTCTTAGGGACATAAAGCAGTACGCCATTTTGAGCCAAAGCGGAAGCAAGCGCGGCAAATTTTCCGTCACCAGGTTTCACGATCTGACCGATCAACTTTGCAAGCAGGGTTGCGTGATTTTTTTCAGCTGTGCGAAAATCGGTAAAGACCAAGCCCTTCGCGGAGAGGGATTCATCCAATTGGACCTGCGACCCACCCGGAAGTAAAGTGATCTGTCCGCCGTGTTGTTCGCCAGTTAATGGCTTGAGCAATTCTTCCGGCACAACAGGTAGATCTTCAAACGCGCCCTCTTTGGGAAGCCTGAAATCAGGCGCGGGCAATAAATGCAAATCAGTGCGGCGCCAGGCTTCATCCGTGGTTACGGGGAGCGAAAGTTTTTTGAAAGAGTCCCAGGCTGAGGCGCGGAAAGAAGCGAGACCATTACCGGATGCGGGGATATCCGCCTGTGTGAAGGAAAATTCCTTTGCGGCAGAGTCAGTGCGTCGTCCCCTAGATACAGATACTTTGGGTTGCTCTTGCATATCAGCCAATCGACCCTTCCATTTGAAGCTGGATCAAGCGGTTCATTTCGACTGCATATTCCATCGGTAATTCCTTAACCAGCGGTTCGATGAAGCCGGAGACCACCATGGTGGTGGCCTGCTCTTCGCTGAGGCCACGGGACATTAAATAAAAGAGTTGCTCCTCACCCACTTTGCTGACAGAAGCTTCGTGGCCAATGGTAACATCGTCTTCGTCAATCTCGATAGTCGGATATGTATCTGAGCGTGATCTGGGGTCGAGTAAAAGCGCGTCACAAACCACATTGGATTTGACGCCTTTAGACCCTTTATAGACTTTGACCATGCCGCGATAGGAGGCGCGGCCTCCGCCCTTGCTGATGGATTTGGATACGATCTTACTGGTGGTATTGGGTGCAAAGTGCATCATCTTCGAGCCGGCATCCTGGATCTGACCCGGGCCCGCGAATGCCATTGAAAGCATTTCACCATGAGCGCCCGATTCCATCAAATAGCATGATGGATATTTCATGGTGAGTTTCGAGCCAAGGTTGGCATCCACCCATTCATGTGAGGCATTGGCAAATACTTTGGCGCGCTGGGTTACGAGGTTGAACACATTGGTAGACCAGTTTTGAATGGTCGAATAACGGGAACGCGCACCCTTCTTGACAATAATTTCGATGACGCCGCTATGGAAGGAATTTGTAGTATATTGCGGAGCGGTACAGCCTTCCACATAATGCACAGACGCGTCTTCATCCACAATAATCAGGGTGCGTTCGAACTGGCCGACATTGGCGGTATTCAAACGAAAATATGCCTGCAGGGGTAAATCCACTTTAACCCCTTTGGGGATGTAAACAAACGAACCACCAGACCAGACGGCAGAATTAAGCGCGGCAAATTTGTTATCTTCCGGTGGAATAACTGTGCCGAAATATTCCTTGAACAAATCGGGGTATTGCTTTAGGCCATCTTCGATGGAAAGGAAGATGACACCCTGTTTTTCAAGGTGCTCCAAAATGGAATGATAGACCATCTCAGATTCATACTGCGCGCCCACACCCGCCAAAAATTTTTGTTCGGCTTCGGGAATGCCCAATTTATCGAAGGTGTTCTTGATGTCATCGGGGACATTATCCCAGGATTTTTCGCTTTTCTCAGTCGGCTTGATATAATAAAAAATATTATCAAGATCGAGATCATTGAGATCAGGTCCCCAGCTGGGCATGGGGCGTGCCAGATAATGCTCAAGCGCCTTCAAGCGGAAGTCGAGCATCCATTGCGGCTCATTTTTCATGCGTGAAATATTTTCAACAACCTCACGGCTCAATCCGCGTTCGGACTTGAATACATAATTATCGTCGCGGTCATGAAAGCCGTATTTATAATCGCCAATTTCCTCGAGGATCTTGGTATCGTCAGTTTTAATTTTTTCAGTCATGGATTCTCCTGAGTTATTCCTTTACCACTAAGGTCTCAAAGATCGCCGGGGCTATGAATTAAACCCGCGGCCTTGCCTGCGATTATCAAGCAGTTGTCTCTTCCCCTTCGGACACTGCGTCATACTTTTCGCGAACCCAATCATAACCCTGGTCTTCAAGGTGCAAAGCCAGGTCGGCTGCACCAGATTCAACGATGCGACCATCCAGCATAATGTGAACGAAGTTGGGCTTGATGTAGTTCAGCAGGCGCTGATAATGTGTGATGACCAGCACGCCAAGTTCAGGTCCGGAAAGAGCGTTGACGCCTTCTGCGACGATGCGCAGCGCATCAATATCCAGGCCCGAATCTGTTTCATCCAAAATGGCAATTTCCGGCTTGAGGGTTGCCATTTGCAAAATTTCGGCGCGCTTCTTTTCGCCGCCTGAGAATCCGTCGTTAAGATAACGACCTGCAAAGGTGTGATCCATCTTGAGGGTATCCATCTTTTCCTTGAGCATCTTGCGGAATTCAGGAATGGGCATGCCTTTGTCTTCTGGATTTTCAGCGCGCCGGCGGGAATTGATGGCCGTACGAAGGAAATTGGCGACAGTCACGCCGGGGATGGCTACTGGATACTGGAAAGCAAGGAAAATGCCAGCCCGAGAGCGTTCGTCGGGCTCAAGCTCAAGGACATTTTGACCCTTAAAGATGATCTCACCTTCTGTGACGGTGTAATTGGGATGACCCATCAATGTGTAAGCAAGTGTGGATTTCCCGGTGCCATTTGGCCCCATAATGGCATGAATTTCGCCTTGATTAATAGTCAATGAGAGACCTTTGAGAATTTCTTTATCTTCGATACTTACGTGCAGGTTCTTTATTTCAAGTTGCGACATACCTTGGGCTCCTAAAAATTTAAGCCATTTCTGGCGATTTTTGTCAATTGGATGGGATTATAGCAGGGCTGGGCGAATATGTCAATATTTATGATATTATTCTAGTATATTGACATACTTTGATGATTTGGTTATACTCAATTTATGAAATCCACGCGAGACAAGATTTTACAAACCTTATTACACAAGCCCCGCTCGGCTATAAATGCACTGGCCGAGGCCGTGGGTATTAATCCCATTTCTGTGCGACATCACCTCACCAACCTGCAAATGGAAGGACTGGTTGAGGGACACGAGGAACGGCACGGCGTGGGACGGCCGCGCCTGGTTTACGTTTTGACAGATGAAGGCATGGAACACTTCCCCACGCGTTACATGCAGCTCACTACACGGTTACTGTCACAAATGAAAGATACCATGCCCGGGCCTGTGGTGGCAAAGTTATTCAATCAGATCGCAGAAGACCTCGCCAGCCAATATGCCAGCGATATGAAAAACCTGAGTATGGAAGAACGGCTTGACTTCGTCAAAGAATTATTGGGGCGTGAAGGCTTTACAGTCGAATGGGAAAAGAAAGACGGGCAGTATCAGATCCATGAAATTTCATGCCCTTATTATCAAATTGGCATTGCCCATCCTGAAGTCTGCACCGTTGACCAAACCTTGATCTCCAGAATGCTGGCATTGCCCGCTAACAAGGTGCAGTGTATTCTGAGCGGCGCAGCGCATTGTACATATGTGATCCAACCTGCTGAAATAAAAAATTAAGAACAAGGAGCCAAAATGACAGACTCTGAAGTAAAAGCAAAAGAAATCCAATGGACCTTGCATGAAACCCATCCTGAGAGAGTGCAGGAGGTTCGCGCAAGGCTGTCAGAGGTAATCGACCCTGAAATTGGAATGAACATCGTACAGTTGGGCTTGATCCGCAATGTCGAAATCGAAAATGGCATGGGCCGCATCAAGATGATCCTGACCACACCCTTCTGTCCCTACGGTCCCGCCATGATCGAAATGACCAAGGCCAAAGCCGTGGAGGGTCTCAACATGCCCGTCAACATTGAAATGGGCATGGACATGTGGGATTTCTCCATGATGGAAGACCCTTCAGCGTTGGATTGGGGCATGTACGCATAAGTCAATTAATTAGTTCATAGCCTTGAAGTCAACAAAGACGCCCTCCGTTTCGGATCGGCGTCTTTTCTATTTTTCTACCTTTGATACTATTCCCCTTTTTTCCAGTGCATGACATGCGGCAGCTCGCCCTCTGCAAATCCAGAAATAACGATCAGCGCATTCGTCACATGCGTACTTGGATTGCGCCAGCGGTGGCTTAATTTGGATGAAAATAACAAGCTATCTCCGGCTTCAAGGTGGAATATCTCCTTCTCAACATAATAATCCAATTGTCCGCGCAGACAGAAGATAAACTCGTGGCCCGTATGCACCATGCCATGCGGACCGCACGAAGCGCCGCTTTCGAGTGTCAACATGAAGGGTTCCACCCGTCCAGAGAACTGTTCCCCGCCCAAAGCCTCAAATACGCCGCGAGTAAATGACATGCGCGTGCGCTCATCAGATTTAATAAATACAACTCG
Source organism: uncultured Anaerolinea sp. (assembly GCA_964511765.1). Classification (GTDB taxonomy): domain Bacteria; phylum Chloroflexota; class Anaerolineae; order Anaerolineales; family Villigracilaceae; genus Villigracilis. Next base: position 154,211 of record CAZEGE010000001.1, on the reverse strand, counting down.
CTTTTTTTCAGTTTCCACACCAAAGAAAGCGGTAATCGAAATCCCAAGGGCGTCCGCCAATTTATACAAGGTACTGACCGAGGGGGAAGTTTTTCCGCGCTCGATCATCGAAAGCGCGTTGGCGGATAAACCACTTTTTGTGGCAAGAGTGCGCATCGATATCCCCTGCCCCTCACGCAGTTCACGCAAACGAGTGGACACATCCACCGAGATTGCTTCTCTTGAAAATGATTCCATTGTGGTCTCCATTGTTTTTGTAATTCTACCAATTTTGCCCAAATTATACACCAATTATATGTGACATAAAACACAATTTAATATGACACACTCCACTATTGTACTATCTATCACAATATTATGATGGGGGTTGCTAATATGCGTTTATACGAATATGGGCAGGAAAACATGGTCAACCAAACCCTCAAACAGGAAATATCCCAACTCGAAGCTGATTTTTGCTCCGCGCTCTCAGATCCCAATCGGATCCTCATGCTTTATGCCCTCAGCGAGAAACCCTTAAATGTAACCGAACTCACCCAGGAACTCGGGTTGAATCAATCCACCACCTCGAGACATCTCAAAGTTATGCGCGAGCGAGGATTGGTACAAACCGTCCGCTCTGGCACTACAGTCACCTATTATCTTGCAGATCAAAGACTCATTCAGGCTCTCGACTTGCTGCGGAGCGTAATGCGTGATCGCCTTGCGTATCGAGCAGGTCTAATGGAAGAACCATCAAATTAATAAAACTTCATTTGAGGAGAAACAATGAAATACAAAAACACGGTTCTCTCTTTTCTTTTCAGCGGAGCAGCAATCCTCGCTATCGTTGGCTTTTATTTGACGACAGCTACTCCAGTAAGCGCGCAATGCGGATCGCAGGCTTCGTCTTGCAAGAATTGTCATGAGGCCCAAGCCGAGATGCCAGTGAATGCAGATGGCACAGGCTGGCACCAATCCCATGCTTTCGGTGATTTTTGCTATATCTGCCATGCAGGCAATAACCAAGCCAAGGACAAAGTTGCCGCGCACGAGGGGATGGTCGCTCCGCTTGCAGATGTGCAGGCCGCCTGTCAGCAATGCCATGTGAAAGATTTGACGGAACGCGCACAGGTTTACGCATCCGCTCTGGGCGTGGAAATCGGTTCGGGCACTTCTACATCAGCTGCAGGCGAGGATCCAGTCCTAGCACCCATCGTGGCAAAACCTGCTCAAAATGCAACAACGGATCTGGGCTGCAACGGTCTCGTGGTCGATGATCCAAACACCGTCAACTATGTCCGGAATTATGACGAGATCGTCCTGGGCAGGAAACCCATCAATTGGGGCAATTCCATTTTGATGGTAATGATCGGTTTGATTGCAGTGGGCGGCGGCGGATTTGTCGTCACACGCGAGAAACTGGTCAATATTTCGTTTGGCGATACGCGCAAGGCTGAAGGTGAATATCCTGCAGACGTGGTTGAGATGCTGCCGCAGATCGCGGTACTCAAATCCCAAACGCGCAAATCGTTGAAGAATGTTTTGGATCATCCCAAAAAGGCCGAAAAAGTTTTGGGTCTGATGGATGCCGTGATTTCAGAAAAACCAGACAAGGAGTAAATCCATGAAATTTATTTTGAACTATATCCGCAGGGAAGAATGGTCCCCTTATGTGGCGGGCATTTTGCTCGGCGTCGTGGGCGTGGCTGCCGTATGGCTGAGCGACAGTTTGCTGGGCGCTTCGGGCGCTTTTGAAAACCTGGCGGGGATGATTGGCAAGGCTGTTGCGCCTGCGGCGTTCGATAATATGTATTTCAACTTCATCATGCCGCCGGGCATCACCTGGGGACTCATCCTGCTCATTGGCGTGTTCTTCGGCGGGATGATCGGGGCGGCAACCAGCGGCACTTTAATGTGGGGCAAAAGAGGCGCTGCCAGCTCTGACGCACAATGGAAGCGCATCTTTGGACCGCAGGTTTGGAAGCGCTGGGTGCTGGCCTTTATCGGCGCAATCATTTTAGAATATGCGGCGGGCATTGCGGGCGGCTGTACCAGCGGGCTGGCCATCTCTGGCGGCATGTTGCTGGCTCCCGCAGCATTCCTCTTCATCATGGGAATGTTTGCCTCGGGCATTCTCACTGCGCTCATCATCTACCGCAAACGCTATTAGGAATGTCGGGAGATTAACATGACAAACTTCATAATTGCTCTTTTCGTTGGCGTCTTCTTCGGCTTTTCACTAAACAAGGCCGGGTTGACTAAATACCACAAAATCGTGAATGTATTTCGCTTCACCGACATGGCTGTGCTGAAATTCATGATGACCGCGCTGGTAGTTGCCATGAGCGGCCTGTATGCCCTGCGCGGCCTGGGAGTGATCACCTTCCCCGCCATTCCTGCCACGTACATTTTCGGAAATATCATAGGCGGTCTGATATTTGGAGTAGGCATGGCGCTTACAGGATACTGACCGGGTACTTGCGCCGCCGGTGGCGGCGAAGGCAAATTAGATTACATTGTTCCCGGCTTATTGGGTTTTCTAACTGGCGCAGTAATTTACGGCCTGACCTATCAACAAGTATTCCCTGCGATTTCAGCAATTGCAAATTACGGTAACACCAATATGCCTGACCTGTGGAATGTCAGTCCCTTCCTTTTCATTTTAATGTTTGCGCTGATGTCACTCCTGCTCTTCTATTTGATTGATCGCGCGGGATGGCAGCGTACGGAAAAAAGTGAATAAACGGGTATCAGTAAACAGCAAGACTGACCGCTGATACCTGAACACCGGGTACTGCATCGGAGACACTAATGACAAAAATAATCTCAAGGCGAGATTTTCTAAAACTGGGCGCGGCATCTGTTGGGGCGCTGGCTGTCGGTCAGATGCTTCCGCCGCTGGCCGCCAAAGCTGCCAGGGAAAGCGGAGTGTTAAATGCCGCGGGCGACGGCGTCATTTCCACCATGTGCGAGATGTGCGTATGGCGCTGCGGCGTGCTGGCCAAGATCAAAGACGGACGGGTCGTTAAATTGGACGGCAATCCCGAGCATCCGCATTCTCGCGGGAACCTTTGTCCGCGCGGGCAATCCGGATTAATGAACACGTACGATCCCGACCGCGTATTGACACCCCTCATTCGAGTGGGAAAACGCGGCAAAGGTAAATTCCGCCAGGCCTCATGGGAAGAAGCCCTCGATCTGACCGCCAGCAAAATGCTGGAGATCAAGGAAAAATATGGGGCAGAGGCGATGGTATTTTCATCCACACACAACCTGAGCCAGGTACAGTTTGAAAACCTGCTTTACGCTTTCGGTTCGCCGAACTACGGCACACAGCGCAGTTTGTGTTTCAATGCCATGATCACTGCCTTCTCGCTAACGTATGGCGTCGAAGAACCGTCTCGCAACTATGACAACGTTGAATTCATCCTGATGGTTGGCCGCAACATGATGGAAGCCATTTCAACGTCGGAGACTTCTGAACTGTCTCATGCAATTGACCGCGGCGCGAAGCTGGTTTATCTCGACCCGCGCTACACGAAGACCGCTTCAAAAGCGACCGAATGGATTCCCATCCGCCCAGGCACCGACTCGGCCTTTTTGCTGGCGATGATCAATGTCATTACTTCAAACGAACTGGCGGACTGCGAGTTTGTCAAGCAGTACGTTGTCGGTTGCGATGGCATCAAAGACGAAATGCGTAAGTACACGCCTGCATGGGCCGAGAAAATCACTGGTATTCCCGCCGCAACCATCGAACGGATTGCGCGTGAATATGCCGCCGCCAAACACAATGCTCTGGCGCATCCTGGCTGGCGTACGTCCAACTTCATCAATTCCTTCCAGACCGAGCGGGCGATTGCCACCTTGAACGCCATGAGCGGCAACGTGCTCAGGCCTGGCGGCTGTCTCTCGGCGGAAATGGCGGCAGAAGGCGCAGGTTTGGGTATGCCGAAACAGCCACCGTATCCGCGCGTTTCGGCCCCTCGTTTGGATGGCGTCTCGTGGAAGTATCCGCTCGTGCCGTTGAAATTGGGTGTTTTCCAGGAATTGCGCGACGCGATTATTACAGGCGAACCGTATCAGGCGCACGGCTGGTTTATTTCCAGGCAAAATCCGATCATGTCCCTGCCAGACCGCGCCAAGACACTGGAGGCCTTCGAAAAAATGGACTTCATCGCCACTGTGGATATTATTATGAATGACACAGCCTGGTTCTCAGATGTTGTCCTGCCTGAAGCCTCGTATCTCGAACGCTATGACCCGCTTCTGCCTGTCGGCGGAAAGGCCTTTATCCGCCAACCTGTGATCGAGCCGCAAGGTCAAGCCAAGTCTGCGCTGTGGATCTACAAACAATTGGGCGAACGACTCGGCCTTGGTGATTTCTTCCAATATGAAGATGAGGAAGATTACATCCGCCAGCAATTGAAGCCGCTTGGCGTCAGCCTCGAAGAGGTGAAGGCAAAGGGCTATGCAGAAATGCCGGAGGAAGAAAAGGATGGGGAAATTACATTCAACACGCCTTCCGGCAAGATCGAAGTCTATTCCGAGACCTTGAAAAACGCTGGTTTCTCGCCCTGGCCCACCTGGGAAGAACCACCTGCCCCTGGAGAAAATGAGTTCTACCTGTTGACCGGCAAAGTGGCGCAGCATACCCAGTTTGGCACGCAGAACAATCAACTGCTCCACAAGTATTCCGACAAACCCCGCCTGTGGATGAATGCCAGGACCGCCGCGCAAAGTGGCCTGGAGGATGGTGACTGGGTGGAAGTGGCGAGTAAAGTGGGTACTGTCCACAGCATCCTGCTTGCCACGGAAGCCATCCGCCCTGATTGTGTGTATATGACACCTGGCTACGGCCACCTCTCCAAAGGTTTGAAAACAGCCTTCGGCGTCGGAGCGAGCGACTCGGCTTTGCACGTTACCTACACCGATCCCATCAGCGGCGGGCAGGCGCTCAGCCAAACTTTTGTAACGATAATAAAGGCTTAGAGGTGTACTCATGACAGAAATCAAACACCACGCCTATCTCTTTGACGCCACACGCTGTATCGATTGCCGTGCCTGCATGGTGGCCTGCAGCGTGGAAAACAACGTCGACATGAACAAGACCCGTATCTGGGTGTCAGGCATCGGCATCAAAGGTGAATATCCCGATTTGCAACGCGGCACAATGGTTTATCACTGCATGCACTGCAACCATCCCGATTGTCTATCAGCCTGCCCTGTAGGCGCCTACACGAAAGCCGAAGATGGCCCTGTGACCTACAATCCTGACCTGTGTATTGGCTGCCGTTATTGCATGAACGCCTGTCCTTTTGGCGTCCCTCACTTTGATTATGACAAAGGCATCATTGAAGGCGCGTTCATCGATAAATGCACGTTCTGCCCACAGCGGATTTACAACGGCCAGGAACCTGCCTGCGTGGAAACCTGCCCGACCGACGCTCTGGAATATGGCGACCGCGAAGAACTCATCAACAAAGCGCGTGCCCGCATCGCCGCGCACCCCGACCGCTATATTGACCACATCTACGGCGAGTTTGAAAACGGCGGCACATCCTATCTCGTTCTCTCGCACATTCCGTTTAGCGAGTTGGGCCTGCCCAATTTGCCCGAAACCCCCGTCAACGAAGTCAGCGAAAAAGTGATGGAAATGACCATTCCGTTTGCGCTGGGCTGGGGCGCGGTTTTGAGCGGCGTTGCAGCTGGAGTACATCTATATAATAAAAATAAGGCAGAAAAATCCGCCTCGGATGAGAAAGCGGAGGCATCAAAATGAAACTTAATCTTACCGTTCAACCACGTTTCCGCTTGAACTTCAGTCCGCTGGTCTGGGTTTTGTTAACCCTCATGGGAATTGCCTTCGTGGTCGCGATGATCCGGTACGCCCATGGCATTGGCCCGATCAGCAATTTGGGGAATTCCTATCCCTGGGGCTTCTGGATCAGCTTTGACCTTTTCACAGGTGTCGCCATTGGCAGCGGCGCTTTCGTCATGGCCGCTATTGTGTACATCTTCGAATTGAAGGAATTTCTACCTTTACTCAAGCCCTCGGTGCTGACGGGTTTCCTCGGTTACATCATGGTTGTCATAGCCCTGCTGGTCGACCTCGGTCATCCCGAACGCATCTGGTACATGATGATCTATTGGAACCATACCTCGGTGTTGTTGGAAATCGGCATCTGTGTCATGAGCTATCTGACCGTGCTTGCCATTGAATTTGCGCCCGTCGTATTCGAGGGCCTCAAATGGGAAAAATGGTCGCATCTGATCCACAAATTCATCATGCCGTTTGTCATCCTCGGCGTGGTGCTTTCCACCCTGCATCAATCCTCGCTCGGTTCGCTTCTGCTCATTCAACCTGCAAAACTCTTCCCGCTCTGGTGGACGCCCATTCTGCCCGTGGAATTCTTCATTTCCGCGATCTCCATCGGCATGGCGATGATCATCTTTGAATCCTCGCTCAGTTCCCGTTATTTCAAACGCGGTCTCGAACTCCACCTTTTGGGAAAGCTGGCAAAGGCCATCCCAGTCGTTTTGGGAATTTACCTGCTGGTCAAATTCGTGGAGATCTTCATCGCCGGCGATGCGCATTACCTCTTCGCCAGCGGCTTGATGAGCATTCTGTTTTGGTCAGAAATCATCGTCGGCTCGATTATCCCCTTCGTCCTGTTCTCGATCAAAAGGGTTCGCCAGAGTCCGAATGGCATTTTGGTCAGCGCCATCATTCTGCTGGTCGGTATGATCATGAACCGATTTAATGTAAGCTGGCTTGCAGTTAAACATCCCGATCCGATTACCTACCTGCCAACCTTTATGTCCACCAACGTTCATTACTGGCCTTCCTTGCCCGAAGTTTCTGTTTCGATTGGCATCTTTGCTGCGGGTATTCTGGCTTTTGGACTGGTCGCCAAATATCTGCCGCTCTTTGAAAGTGAAGTAGAAGGTACGCCCACTGCAACCTCTGGAGATTGATTTTTCAGAAGTTGATTTATAAATTTGGCAGGTCGCGTTTCAAACGTGACCTGCTTTTTATCGGCTATAATTTTTCAATGCGCCCAAACTTTTTTCATCATCTTCACCCACCCACCATTCCTGCCGCACAAGCGCGCTGGCGCTATACATTGGGCGCGGGTGGAATCGCCCTTTTCCTCACATTGCTTTTGGTCATTACCGGCGCGCTCGAAATGTTTTATTACATCCCTACCCCCACAGACGCCCCGCTCTCGATTCAAACCATTACCTACCTGGTACCTTTTGGCGGGTTGATTCGGAATATCCATTTTTGGTCAGCGCAACTGTTGATCATTTTCAGTGCCGTGCATCTTGTCCGCGTGGTTTTCACGGGCGCATACATTCCTCCACGCCGCTTCAATTACCTGCTTGGTCTTATTCTGTTTCTTTTTTTCATTCTATTGAATTTCACGGGGTACATTCTGCGTTGGGACACCGGCATTCAATGGGCGCTGATTGTTGGCACGAACTTAATAAAAACAATTCCGCTGATCGGAAATAATTCTTATCAAATTTTAATCGGAGGGACTCAACCTGGATCTGCTGCCCTGATCCGATTTTACGCATGGCATATTTTTGGTTTGGCCAGCATGACCGCAATTCTGATTGGATGGCACATCTTTCGCGTTCGCCGCGACGGAGGTACCGCTCTTGCCCCCCCGAGGCTGCGCACTGATCCTGAACGGATTTCACGCTTTGCGTTGGTTCGCCGTGAAATTTTGGCTATGCTATTGACCAGCGCCGCGCTTATCATGCTTTCGGTCTTTTTCCCCGCGCCAATTGCTTCGCCGATTACCCAACTCACATCGATCGAGGCAGAATCGCGCGCACCCTGGTTCTTTTTGTGGGTTCAACAAATGCTCAAATGGGGCGACCCGTTCTTGTGGGGCATACTTGTTCCAGTGGCATGTTTATTGATCCTGACCTTGATTCCATACATATTCCCAAAACCGCTGGAAGGCGAATTGGGGAGTTGGTTTCCGAAATCCAATCGCCTGGCTCAAATTACATTGGCGACAATTGCCTTTTTGATTATCCTGCTGACCATTTTGGGCAGTATTCCAATTTCATAAAATGCGTAAATTAATCGTTATTGCAACTGCTATTCTATTTCTTTCGCTGTCGCTGGCATGGTGGTTAAATGCCCGCCAACCAAAACCAGTGGAACTGATCCCCACACTCACTGGCCAATCGGAATATTGCCTCACTTGCCACGCGGATTTGCCGGAGATCAGTTCTTCGCATCCCATCAAGACTTTTGGCTGTGTAAGTTGTCACGGCGGCGAACGCCTCGCCCTGGATGCAAATCTGGCGCACAGCACCATGCGCGGAGGCGCGAACCCGTCTGACCTGTCAGTTGTGGAAATATCATGCGGCGGAAGCAACTGTCACTCTGGCAGCGAAGCGGATGACCGCAACCACATCCAGCGCGTAATGACCAGCGTGCAATCCACCTATGCGGGCGCGATTGCCAACATCCGCTTTACCTTCGGCGCCCAGACAGATTTGATCGCTCATTTCGGCATCAATGCCATTACAGATGAGGAAACTAAAACAGGCCTCACATCCTTGTCTGCATTTAATCCGGCAAGCGATGACAATTCATTCATCCAGAAATTCGGTGATAACTGTCTCACATGTCATCTCAACTCAATACCGCGCGAAGGCCCTCTTTATGCTCGTCAAACAGGCTGCGCGGCCTGTCATTCAACTTCACAACATACGCTCACAACCGCCATTCCATACACTCAATGTAATGCCTGCCACAATCGCGGAAACTATGATTTGCGGTCAATGACATTTATGGAACGCGCTGACCAGCCCATCATACGCATTGAAGATTACTACCAACCCATTGCGCAATTCACCCAATGCGAATACACCCTTGATTGCGTGGACTGTCACACCCGCTCCGAAGTAATGGGCGATGGCGATATTCATTCCAATCAAAAGGATATACAGTACGTGCAATGCAAAACCTGCCACGGCACGCTGACCCAATTGCCGCTCACCACAACATTGACCGATCCAAATGACATTGCCTTCCGAATGTCCTTTCTAAACCCCGTGGTTGATATAAAAATCGGCGACACCATGATTGTCACCGAAAAGGGCGAACCCCTTTGGAATACACGCGTATTGCCAGATGGAACTTATGAAATGATCGGCAAAGCTACGCGCCAGAAATTCATTTTCCGCCCCGTGATGGGCACAGCCTGTGAGCAAAAACCCGACGAGCAAGGCTCACAATATTGTCACAAATGCCATTCGGTGGAAAGGTAATTGGATGCCTGAAATTTCCCGTCGAGATTTGCTAAAATTAACCCGGGATGGGTTTTTATACTTAAGCGGCGCCCTCGCCCTAAGCGGCCTGCTTCGCTTCTTGAATTTTCAAACGGAACCTGCACTACAAACTGAATTTGACCTTGGACTGGCTGAGAACTATCCGTTGAATTCACGCACCTTTCTCGCTGACGTTCCCGCCATTTTACTTCATACCAACAATGGGTTTTCTGCTTTAAGTCTGACTTGTACACATCTGGGCTGTACCGTTGAACATAATAATGACGGCTTCACCTGCCCCTGTCACGGCTCGTGGTATGACCCTGCGGGTAATGTAACTCGCGGCCCTGCAAAAAATCCGCTACGACCCCTGCTGGTTGAAAAAACGCCCGACGGTCTGTTAATCCTATATACCAATTGATGCTAAATTTACAAGATCGCTTCAACCATCACCTGCAAAACACAGTTGTCTCTGTTCGCGCCAGGTTTTAGGGACAATCTACGATCTCTTATATATCCATCAGGCTTTGAAAATCAAATCCAAATATTTTTTTAGCAAATCGCTGACCATGCCCCGCAAAGGCAGGGTTGCCGCCATGCCGTAGACAGGCGCCATCGTCCCTTTTTCTTCAGGATGCGCCTTGACATGCTCAACTGCTTCACGTAAATCTGCAAGAAAGCGATCTGCAACGCCGGGTTGAGTATGCCGCAATGTGACACATAAATGCACACAGACCGGCTTATGCAAACCATTCAAACTCCACTTCTTGTGCGACAGATGATCCAAAACTTTATAAATGTTGATCGATTCAGATGCAAACGCGATCACAAAGAGCGGATCACCGAGAACATGCAATTCATGGATTTCACGAATACCTTTTTTGATAACCGCGGCTGTCTCGAGAATCTTTTTTGTCGCGGACAAATACCCCTGCGCGCCAATGGCAGTCAACGCAGCCCAACATGCCGCACTCAGCGCTCCAGGGCGGCTGCCCGCGAAAGTGGGTGAAAAATATAAACCGCCAGGCCATTCCGTGGATGTGTAATACTGAAAGTGTCTCAGTTCCTGCCCTCGATACAAAACCACCGAAGTGCCTTTTGCGGCATATCCATATTTATGCGTGTCCGCGGACATGGAAGTCACACCCGGTAGACGGAAATCAAATTGCGGTACGGGGTATCCCAATTTTTCCGCCCACGGCAGGACAAATCCTCCCAGGCATGCATCGGTGTGAAAACCGATATTTTGCTGCCTGGCAAGTTCGGATAACTCTGCGATCGGGTCAATCGCGCCGTGCGGGAAGGAGGGCGTCGAGCCAACCAGGACAATCGTGTTTGCTGTGATTGCTTTTTTTGCCGCAGCTACATCCGCACGAAAATCCCCATCCACCGGAATGTGGATGATTTTGATATTAAAGTATTGACTGGCTTTATCGAATGCGGCATGTGCGGTGATCGGGACGATCATCTCCGGCTTTGTAATCCCTTTCTTTTCCCGCGCCCAGTCCCGATAAGTCTTCATCGCCAGCAAAATACTTTCCGTGCCGCCGGAGGAAAGCGTTCCGCAAACATCCTGACCTGCCCCTCCGAGCATGTTTCCCGTCATCGCCACAATTTCCGCTTCGAATTTGGTTGCGCTCGGCCAAACATCCGCATGGAGTGGGTTGCTCTGCGAGTTGATGGCATACACTTGATTTAAAAAATCTATATGCGCCTGATCTCCATGATAGACCGCACCCGAAACGAAACCGTCTTTCCAATGTGATTCTTCCAGATCACGCATGGCCTGCATATCGCGCAGAATATCTGCGTGGGAGCGCCCAATATCGGGAATCTGTGTGAAGGTCGTGAACCTGTTTTTGTATGGCTTCGCTGAACTTTCCAGTTCAATCATGATTTCAGCATATTCGTCTTCGATCTTTTGGCTGACTCCGGGAATGGCTTTCATCCCCTTTTCCAAAGATGCCAAAAACCGCGGATTTAATCTTCCCAGTTGTTTAATGATGCTATCTTTCCAGCTCATAAATGATCTCCAAATTACAAAAGTAGTGCGCCATTTATGTCGCTTTTTGCAAGGTGACATAAATGTCAGAGTATGATTTTGAGTTAATGCTGTCGATTCAAACGTGCGTAAATTTTGCGGTTGCTTTCATAAATCGCAAGGAACTCATGAAATAACTCATCGTAAATTTTGCGATGGTCTGGGTTTGGCGTATATGTTTTGGCAATCTTTACATGTGTACCAATCTCGTCATAACGCAGATAACCCAGTCCTGCGCACGCCAGCAAAGCAGCGCCGCGCACATTGACTTCGATCGGATCCTTGACTTGTCGAATCGGGCGGTTCAATACATCCGCATGGATCTGACACCAGATATTTGACTTCGCCCCGCCTCCGACCATATTGATGGCCTCCACCGGCCGTCTGTTGAACTGCTGCACATATTTCAACAACCAGCGTGAGTTGTAAGCCACCCCTTCAAAGACTGCGCGTACCATGTGCGCACGCGTCGTATTTAGCGATTGATTAAAGAAGCCGCCACGCACCAGATGATCGTCAACCGGCGCCCGTTCTCCATAAAGCCAGGGAGTGAAGATCAATTTGCCGCTGCCCGCAGGCGTGTGTTCCGCAATCTGGTCCAACAACTGATAGGCGTTTGAAGGAATTGCGCTTGTAGACAATTCATCTTGTGGGAACAAAATACAATTCCGTAAATACTGCAAACAACCTCCCGCACATTCCTGTTCGTTGGAAAGCAGGTAACGTCCCGGTATGCCGGAAGGAAGCGCGGCTAAATTATGAAAGAGGTCGGTCTTTTTGAATGGGACATGACAAGTCAGCCATCCAGACGTGCCGATATATAGATGTGTTTCGAAATCGCGCACCGCACCGGACCCGACGGCTGCCGAGTGGACATCCGGCGAACCCATCAAAACCTGGACATCTTCGCGCAAGCCCCAGGCGCGGGCGATATCGGGTCGTAGATTCCCAAGAATCGCATTGGCAGGTTTCAAGTCGGGTAGTTTAGCGCGATCTATTGTCGAAAGTTTAATCAGTCCTTCGTGATAGGTCACGTTCTCGATATTACGGTTATCGGTCAGCCAATTCAAGGTGATCGAGTTGAACGAGGCGGCGAAGTTACCGGTCAGGCGCAAACCTATATAATCGATCGGCTCCAAAAATTTAAATGTGCGCTGATAGATGTCGGGGTGAGCATGTTTGAGATATAAAATATGCGCGATCGGATCCTTGCCTGAAATTCCAGGAGCGCCGCCTGTCAGTTGAATCCACTTCAGGATTTTTGCCAGACCGTAGCCCTCCACTTTGAGCGGTCCGTCAACCATTTTCTGGATGTAAGGCGCGCCGCGTGAATCCATCCAGATGATGGCATTACCCAGCGCATTGCCATCCTGGTCCACCGCGACAGTGCCCGACCATTGCGCGGTGGAGGCGATTGCGACGATATCGTCGCGGCTGACCAAATCTTTGGCAAGCAGGCGTTTGCCTGCTTTTTCGATCGCATTCCACCACACTTCCGGCGATTGTTCGGCTCCGCCAGCGGACGGAAGCAACACCGGTGTTTCCTCGAATTCACTGCCGATCAAGTCGCCTTGCGTGGAAAACAACGCGACTTTGGGGCCGGATGTGCCCAGGTCAATAGCAAGAATGAATTTTTCTGTGGACGCCATTGTTCGCCTCGATTTAAAAGATTATTACGAATGACAATCAATCATTTCGATGATACACCAACATCAGTGAAAAGCCAACGATGTTTTAGCGCAAGTCATGCTGATCTGGGATGGAGTGTAATGTAAAAGACTCTCGGAACAGGTCCGAGAGTCTTTTACATCAACATGGGATCGAGTATTTGGTTTCATTTCCCTTTTGAGGTAAGGATCGGCGGGGTAACTGGCTGCAATTCCCAGGCGCGCAATCCGTTACGAAAGAGGAACATCAAAGCTGCGCCGGTGATGAGGCATAAGGCATTGATCAGAATGGCCGTCTGTGTGCCAAGGATTTCAGCAGAGTAACCAATGACGATGGATGAGATGGGCTGCAGGCCAAAGGTTAACATGGTAAAGAGACTGATGATGCGCGCACGCATATCCATCGGGGACATGAGCTGCATGACGCCCAGGCCTGTCGTCAAAACAAGCGGTGCGCCGAGGCTGACGAAGAAGATGGATATCATGGAAACCGGAATCCAGGTGGACTGTGACAACAAGAGAAAGAAGGTCCCCATCCACGCCGCAGCGGCAGTAATGATGAGGCCGACACGCTTTGCCGCTTGCGAAAGCGGAAGCAGGACAAGTGTGGAAATCAAGGCGCCTGCACCTGATGAGCCGAAGAGCAGACCATAGGTCTGCGAGTCTCCGTGCAACACATGATCGGCCACAGAGGGGAGAATATTGAAAATGGAAAGCCCGAAAAAAGTCACAAGTGAGGCGAAGACCATCAAGTCCACCATGCGCGGCTGGGAGCGGATAAATTCCACTGTTTCGCGGAACTGGCCTCTGGATTCCTTGTGGGTGTGTTCGGCTTGTTGCGAACGCACCAGCATCAGGCTGATGAGGACGATAAAGAAGCTCAAGCCATTGATCCAAAATGATGCGGCATTGCCCACGAGTTTCAGCAGGATGCCTGCCATGGCGGGGCCGACCATGCGTGCAACCTGCAAAGCCATCACATTGAGGGTAATAGCCTGCCTGACCTGTCCCATCCCGGAGAGATCGCCAATAAAGGCTTGTTGGGCTGGGAAATCAAGGGCGGTAATGATGCCCAGGACAAGCGCGGAGAGGTAAATATGCCAGATCTGAATAAGACCGGTCTGGATCAGGGCGGCAAGGGTGAACGCCAAAAGCATGGCAATGCTTTGCGTGACAAGCAGGATCAGGCGGCGGTTGAGGCGATCTGCGATTGCTCCGGCCCAGGGAGCAAGGAGCAATAGCGGCAGGCTGTTGAGCATGACGACAATGCCAAGCGCTTTCTCAGATTGAGTGAGCTCCCAGACAACCCAGCTTTGTGCGGCAACCTGCATCCAGGTGCCAAGCAGGGAAAAGGCCTGCCCACCGAGGTAAATGCGCAGGTTGCGATTCTTGAGAGGAGCAAAACTGCCTGTGTATGTGCGAAGCAGAGATGAACGTTCGATAAGGTCAGACAAGGGGTATCCTTTGAGAGAGTATTCCAATAGGATGTGTGTGAATTGCAAGGCCTTACGCGGGAAAGATACCGCACCTGAGATTTACCTGCGCGTTTTTAATAATTTTGTAAGTCAGCCCCCGCCAACATCAACTTCTATAATTTATTCACTGAACATAACCTGTAATTTCCCCTCCAAATCGTAAAATGAACGCGCAGAAAAAGGAGGATCACTGCGTTTCATTTGGTGAATTCGATCAAGCAGGATGGGCAGGTCTTCAACCACAGGAAGATAAAGAACCGCTTCCTTCTTAACCCATTCAACTGCTCCCTCCTCGCCGGCCTTGATCTCACCCCGGGCGCGCGAAGCGTCTCCACAAAACACAAACAGACAGATTCCCGCCTCTCCGGCATCCACAATGACTGTGCCGCACAGCCACAAATCCGCGAGCAGACCAGTCTCTTCAAGCAGCTCACGCTGCGCAGAAAAAAGGATATTTTCCCCGCGTTCCACATGGCCGCCAATTCCATTATATTTGCCGGCCCATAATCTTTTTGCGGGCGAGCCTTTAATCAATAAATACTCATCCCCGCGTCGGAGGAAGATCGCGGTGCGGGGAATGAGCATATATCTATCTTTTGTAACGCCTTGATCTGAAATGGGCATCTTGATCTTCGATTGGTGGTCGGGTGGCTCAAAGCATGCCGAGACCACGGTTTGCGATTTGTTCAATCCGCCAGATCGCTCACATCTTCAGCCGCAGCTTCTTCCTTTACATAATCCGCAAGGGTGGGATTGATTTTTACGGGTTTGATGAATTTCTCCACGTAGTGCTTCGTGTCCTTCACACCCAGCAGGTTGAATAATTTATCAAACTGTGCCTCCCAGGCCCTGCCGAGTTTCTCTTTGACCTCTTCTGGCAAAGCATAGGATTCGGCCTTGAAGGGACCGACTGCATTCTTGCGGGTCTTGTAATAGAACTGTTCATCGGTCATGCCGGGTTTGCGATCTGCGGCGGCGTTGACATCCAGCCATGCGTACATTTCCTTTTTGAAATCCACCGGAACGTTATCAAAGAACATGGTTGTGAAATTTGTAGCAAGATGCACTTCCATGGCTTCATGTTCCACGAATTGATTAAAATTCTCTTCAGGCAAGGTGGATGCGCCGTGCTGCACGGTGCCGCCCATGCCATAATCCTTGCGGGCCACGCGACTCAAATCACGCAGGACATCGAAGGCAATGGTCACCGCAGCCAGGGAGCCGTCTGCAAGCACTGTGCCGCCATGCGAAGTGCCGGTTTGAATGCTGATCTTGCTCAAGCCGGGTTTGCCGGGGGCAAGCTTCCCCAGCTCTGCATTGTAGCCATCCATGTAAGCGCGAAGTTCCTGCTCATTGGAGTTGTGTCCGCCTACTTCGCCGATCTCACCGCCTATCGAAACGGTGACGCCTTTCGGTTCATTCTGACGAATGAAGGCCGACATCTGGGCTGATAGTTGATAATTTAAAACCTGCTGTTCGGGTATGGTCGGCTTGCTAATATCCACCAGGGTGGAGGTGTCCACGTCGATATTAAAAAAGCCAGCCGCAATTGCTTCCACTGACAAGTCGCGTACCGCCTGTAATTCCGCAGCGGGATTTGACATATATTTCTTGGCGGAGACCTGGAAGTGATCACCCTGAATAAACACCGGGCCGACAAACCCCTCAGCAATAGCGGCGGCGAGGATATTCGTCGCGTATTCCGTCGGGCGCTGGGCAGTGTATCCAATTTCAGAGCGGGCAATCTCAAAAATGAATGCGCCCGCATTAATCTTATTGGCAGCGCGGAACATGGCGCGCGCCGCATGATAAGACAAGGCCCTCAGATTGAACGCAGGCGTGGTGAAAGCCATTGGCAGGTCGCCGCGTCCCCGGGCGAGATACAGGTCGTGGATGGATGCAGGAATGACACCCAATTCCAGTGCGGCGGCGCGGATGATGTAACGAGACCAACCCGCGGACGAATCTGAGGCGAGCGCAGAGCGCTCCACCAGTTTGCCAACATACTTCCTGAATTTATTCGCGTCCAACACTTTTACGTTCGCCCCATCAACAGCTATACTGTTGTCAACGAGTTCCAGTAGTTTTTTGATTTGATTCGACATGCTACGCTCCTGAATAGAAATATAACTTGATTATAACTGGAATTAAACGATATAATGGAAAAGCCGCGAGGCGATTTGAATGATCTCTCGTATATTATGGCAGGAGGCTCACATGAGTGATTTCTTTGAAAAAGTAAGTAGTCAGGTAGACCCGTTCAAAAAACTGCTTTCGTACATCCCCGGTTTCAGCGGCTACATTGAAAGACAGAAACGCCGCGACGCAGACAAGATCCTGCGTGAGACAGTGGCGCGCCGCTTTGAAGAATATTGGAGCCGCGCATCGAATTTGCAGGTTGAATTGGTCAGCAGCGGAATGATCAAATATGTGGACGACATGGAAAAGGCGGCGCTGGCTCTGCGCACCTTTATTGACAAGATCTCCATGGCGGCCCGCGGTTACTCCGGGATGTTTGATGCTGTCAAGATCAACGAAAAAGAACTCGAGGCGATCTATCAATTCGACGTGGCTTTCTTCGATCTCGGCGACCAGATCGGCACTGCGCTCGATAATGTGGAAGCCAGTCTCGGCGATGAAGAAGCCCTGCCGGCCGCCATT
The DNA here is from genome assembly GCA_964511765.1 of uncultured Anaerolinea sp. Taxonomy (GTDB): domain Bacteria; phylum Chloroflexota; class Anaerolineae; order Anaerolineales; family Villigracilaceae; genus Villigracilis. The sequence continues at coordinate 137,085 of CAZEGE010000001.1, read as the reverse complement.
CGCAACCTCACCACCCTTGCCCGTCTTGCTGTGGAAACCTTCGAGCGCCGCTCCGAAGTTGTCACAGGCAGCGGACAATAATTAGAAAATGTCGTTGCGAGAAGCAGGGCGACGAAGCAGCCTCATGATAGATGAAGATTGTTTCGTCGGGTCAGATGCCCTGCTCGCAGCGACGTAATAAAATCCTATGTGGCACGAATACATCAACGCATCCTCCACCGACGAGGTCATAAAAATTCTGGCGGATAAGAAAGAGCATGCCCGCATTGTTGCCGGCGGCACGGATCTTATCCTGGAACTTGAACGCGGCGTCCGCAAAGAGGTTAATACCCTCATCGACATTACGCGCATCCCGACCCTTCAACAAATCACAATTGACGAAGACGATATCATTCATCTTGGACCGCTCGTCACGCATAACGACTGCGCCTCGTCCAAACTCATCCGCAAAAGCGCCTATCCACTGGCACGCGCGGCCTGGGAGGTTGGCGCACCACAGATCCGCAACCGCGGCACGATCGCTGGCAATCTCATCACTGCCTCGCCCGCCAACGATACCATCACGCCTTTGATGGCGCTCGCTGCCAGTGTCACATTGCTTTCCACTCGCGGCAAGCGCACTTTACTTTTAAGTGAATTCTACACGGGTGTTCGCAAAACGATCATGCAGCCGGATGAAATGCTGGTCGATATTTCCTTCCACGCCATGACAAAGACCCGGCGCGGAACCTTCATCAAACTGGCATTGCGCCGCGCCCAGGCCATCTCGCTCGTGAACGTCGCGATCATCCTCGATCTCAAGGCCGATACCGTAAAATCAGCATCGATCACGCTGGGAGCAGTCACTCCCATCATCACCCACGCTGCCGAAGCGGAGCAATTCCTCGCCAGAAAAAAACTGACGGGGAAAAACATAGCTCAAGCCGCAGAGCTTGCCATGCAGGCCGCACATCCCATTGACGATGTGCGCAGTTCAGCCAATTATCGCCGCGAGATGGTGCGCGTCATCACCGCGCGCGGGTTGACCGCCATCCGCGATGAGAATGAACAGACGGGCATGCCAAAGAAACCGATCCTGCTACAAGGCAAAAAAAACAAAGCTTCATTGCAAGGTACAAGCAAATTCCCTGCATCCTGCATTGATACAAGAATTAACGGGAAGAAATACTCCTTCACAAGCGGATATAACAAAACGCTCTTGCATCTGCTGCGTGAAGAAGGCATGCTGACGGGTACAAAAGAAGGCTGCGCCGAGGGTGAATGCGGCGCGTGTACCGTATTTCTGGATGGGCAGGCGGTCATGTCCTGTCTTGTCCCCGCTCCGCGCGCGCATGGCGCTGAGATTATTACCGTGGAAGGTCTTGCGGATTTCACCTCCGCCTCATCTCCAGAAGGAGAGGAGAAACTCCACCCAGTGCAGGAAGCCTTCATTAAACACGATGCCGTCCAATGCGGATATTGCACACCCGGCTTCATTATGTCTGCTGCAAAGCTATTGGAGGAAAAATCCAACCCAGATCGCAACGAGATCGAACAAGCCATCACAGGCAACCTGTGCCGCTGTACCGGCTATTACAAGATTGTAAAAGCAATCGAAGATGCAAGCCGGGAAAAATCATAAGAGGCCTCCATGGGAAAGTACTCCAGTTCTGTCATCAAACGGTCCAGGCCCAGGAACGCCGGTCCGCATGCGATCTGGCGCGGCATCGGATGTGTGATGATGTTGGTCATCCCAGCGATCTCGATCTCCGCTGGAATCGAGACTATTAAGTACGGTCTCGACCATGGTTGGACGATCCCTTATCAATTATTGGGATATCCAACCCTTCCCAATCTGTTCTATAAATCAAGCGGTTTATTAATGGTTTTTGGACCTCTCACCAGGATTAATCACCTCTATGCGTATACAATCGTCAGTATCCTTTACATGATCCTGACCGGCGGTGTGATCTCGGTCCTATATGCGGTTGCATATAGGATCATCGGGCCACCCCGCTACGGTCCCATGGATGAACCTGCTCCAAAAATCAAAACAAAAAAATACACGCGATAGGAAAACATGTCCCAGTATTCTGTTGGAAAATCATATCCACGCATTGATGCGCGCGGCAAGGTGACAGGCGAAACGCTTTACTCCGGCGATCTTGCCATGACCGGTATGTTGTATTTAAAAACTCTCTTTGCGGAACGCCCGCATGCACGCGTAAAAGCCATCCGCATTGAAAAAGCACAGGCCGCGGCCGGTGTCGCGGCGGTATATACGGCAAAGGATGTGCCGGTCAACGAGTACGGTTTGCAAATTCCTGATCAACCCGTATTGTGCGGACCAGGTTCAAGCAAACCACACACCGATATCGTCCGTTTTGTCGGGGATCAAATTGCCGTTGTGATCGCCAATTCCGAAGCCGAGGCGAATGCAGCCCTCAAATTGATCGAAGTGGAGTACGAAGATCTACCGCCTCTCACCGACCCGATCACTGCCATGCGTCCCGATGCGCCTCTCCTCCACCCAGACAGAGGCGACTCGAATATCTGTGTCCACTACAAGATCCGCAAAGGAAATGTGGACGAAGCTTTCGCCAATGCCGATGTCATTGTGGAAAGCGAATATCATACCCCGGTGCAGGAACATGCCTATCTCCAGCCCGAAGCAGGATTGGCATACGTGGATGGTGAAGGACTTGTCACAATCGAGGCCGGCGGACAATGGACTCACGCCGACCGTGAGACCATCGCGCACGCATTGGGACTCCCCAACGAAAAAGTCCGTGTGATCTACCCGGCCATCGGCGGCGCATTCGGCGGCCGCGAAGATCTGTCCGTGCAAATCGTGCTTGCATTGGCGGCAATGAAATTACAGAGACCGGTCAAAACCACCTGGTCGCGCCGTGAGTCGATCATCGGACACGGCAAGCGCCACGCGGCTACTTTGAAAGCAAAATGGGGCGCTACCAGCGAGGGTAAACTCGTCGCCGCTGAAACAGAAGTGATCGGCGATGGCGGCGCATACATGTATACGTCCAACAAAGTGCTTGGCAACTCAGCCATCACCTCCATCGGCCCCTACTTCATCCCCAATGTAAAAACCGACGTGTACGGCGTTTACACAAACAACCTGCCGGGCGCGGCCTTCCGCGGCTTCGGCGCGCCGCAAGCCTTGTTCATGGCCGAATCACAGATGAACAAACTCGCCGAAAAACTTGGCATGGACCCGGTGGAATTCCGTTTGAAGAACGCATTGAAAGATGGCGACACCATGGCCATGGGAACTCCCGCGCCAAACCCTGTCAGCATCACTCAATGTATCGAAGCTGCGCGTGACAAATTCAATTGGAAGAAGACATCAAAGAAGAAAACGCAATCTCACATTCTCCGTGGCTGCGGATTTGCGGCGGGTTTCAAAAATGTAGGTTTTTCTTTTGGGTATCAGGAAAACTGCTGGGCGAAAGTTGAAATTCACGGTAATGAAAAAATGGAGCGTGTTGTGGTTCACCATGCCGGCGCCGAAGTGGGACAAGGTACGCATACCGTCATGGTACAGATGGCGGCGCATGTCCTGGGCATATCCGAAGAAAAGGTGGAGTTGCGGACTTCCGACTCAGCCACTCAGGGAAACTCCGGTTCCGCATCGGCCTCGCGCCTGACCTTTATGGCTGGCAACTCCATCAAGGGGGCGGCTGAGGCGGCTCTGAAAAAATGGGAGGCCGAGGAACGTCCCGCCATTGCCGAGTTCAAATATCTTGCCCCGCGCACCACTCCGTTCGATAAAGAGACCGGCTACTCCATGCCAAACTTCCAATATGCCTATGTGGCCCAGGCCGCCGAAGTGGAAGTGGACACCGAGACCGGCCGCCTACGCGTCATTCGCATCGTCTCTGCAGATGATGTCGGCAAAGCCATCAATCCGGAACTTGTGATCGGGCAGATCGAGGGCGCAGTAGTACAGGCGCACGGGTACGCCGTCCTGGAAGATTACAAAACAAAAGACGGCAAAGTATTGACCGACCAGCTCAGCACCTACCTCATTCCAACCATTTGGGATATTCCTGAAAAAGTGGAGTCTATTCTGGTGGAAGTGCCGGATCCGAACGGACCATGGGGCGCACGCGGCGTAGGTGAACTGCCCTTCCTGCCGGTTGCACCGGCCATTGCAGCTGCCATTCACAATGCCACCGGTGTGTGGATTAATGAATTCCCATTCACACCAGAGCGCATCCTGCAGGCTTTGGGAAAGATCAAATAAATATTGTCATTGCGAGGACGTTAGCCCGAAGCAATCTCCAACACTGAAATGAAGATTGCTTCGGGTAAATAAATACACTCCTCGCAATAACACAATCACACCATGTCCTTCCCCTACCTCGATGAAACCAAGGAATTGAACGAAGCTGCCCGCAGGGAAATTGGCGGATCGTTTATCGCACTCCCAGACGGGATGACACATTACGAAATCAGCGGACCCAAAAAGGGCATCCCTGTTGTCCTTGTGCATGGATTCTCCGTCCCCTCCTTTATTTATGACCCCACCTTTGAGTTTTTGGTCGGAGCAGGTTTTCGTGTTTTGCGCTATGATCTAATCGGACGTGGATACTCGGATAAGCCCTCCGCCCGTTATGGCATCCACCTCTTTATCAAACAACTCAAGGACCTGCTGGATGCCCTCGAAATGTCCAGGGTGGATTTGGTCGGCCTCTCCATGGGCGGACCGATCACCGCCGCCTTCATCGAACAATATCCGCATTATGTGCGCAGGCATGTGCTGATCGACCCCTCCGGCGCGAAACGTGTAGAGTTGAGCCGGTTACTGGAGATTGCAAAACTGCCCTTTGTTGGTGAGCTATTTGTCGGTCTGTTTGGAAGCGATAGCATGCTCAAAGGAATTGCGTCGGATGTCTTTGACCCCAACCTCGTGGAAACATTCCTTGCCAAATACAAGCTCCAAATGCAATATAAAGGTTTCAAACGCGCCATATTATCCACGATGCGCAATCGGATGCTGGGATCATTTCTCGATACCTATCTAAAAATCGGCGTGATGAAAAAACCAACCCTGATCTTTTGGGGCGAGAGCGACAGGACTACGCCGTTCGAAGACCACAAACTGCTCTTGCAAGCCCTGCCGCACGCAGAGTTCCATCCAATAGAAAATTGCTCGCATATCCCGCATTATGAAAAAACAGAGATCGTCAACCCGGTCCTGCTGGAATTTTTATCTCGTTGAATACATATGATATTCAATCTCCTTACAAATCCACTGCTGAGTGAATGCTCGCAGGCTGAAGCAGAAAAAAGCATTGAATGATTTTTACCTTGTCATCCGCAGCACATAATATCGCAGTGGAGCCGCCGGCCATGCTGACAGAATTCGGTTGCTCTCCTGGCAATATTGATTTGATCGTATACTTGCGTGAAGGATCATGATGATTCACAAACTAAAGAACTTCATCCACCGCAACAGGTATAACCTAGCCGTCTTTGTATTACTGAACATGGCCTGTTTGGTTTCCATTCTGCTGGTTGTGGCGCGGGTCGCGTATAGCGATTCAACCCGCCACACCGGCTTGATCTGGAATCTCTTCCTCGCCTGGATTCCCTTCATCCTGGCCTACATCGCGCACGCCGTCTCATGGAGGCGCATCTGGTTATACCTCGTCATCCCAGTCATTGCCTTCCTGTGGTTGATCTTCTTCCCCAACGCGCCCTACATGCTGACCGACCTGCAAGACCTGGCGCGCCGCGCAAACGATGCACCGCTTTGGTACGACGTGCTCATCGTGGTCTGGTTCTCGTGGACAGGCATGCTGCTCGGCGTGATCTCGCTCTATCTCATGCAGGATATTATTTTCCGCACCTTTGGCCGCGCAGCGGGCTGGATATTCGTTTTTGCGATCTCCGGGATGAGCAGCTTCGGTATTTATATCGGACGATTCGTGCGCCTGAATTCATGGGATATTTTGCAGGACCCCGCCGAGACCGCCGTGGAAATCCTCGGTCTCGCGGTTGACCCGAGCAGGCGCCTGGCGGCCTTCATCCTTCTGTATACATTCTTCTTCCTGTTCGTCTTCCTGCTTTTATATTCCTTCAGCCACATGTTACAGGAACATCATGTCAGGGCGCAGGACACTTCCGAACAGCTGGCCTCCACCCGGCAAACCAATGTCAATGGATAACAAACCCCTCATCCTTATTCGCGGCGGCGGCGACCTTGCCAGTGGCGTGGCGTTGCGCTTACATCACGTCGGTTTTCAGGCTGCCATTCTCGAGTTGGATTTACCCCTCGCTGTCCGCCGTACGGTTTGTTTTTCAGAGGCGGTTTACGAGGGCATGCATACTGTCGAGGATGTCACCGCACACCTCGTTTTGGCAGACCAGTTTCAGGTCGCGCTGGAGGCGGGTGAAATCCCAGTGCTGGTCGACCCGCAGGCAAATATCCTGGGCAATCAATTTCTGACGAGTCCCCAATCCACTTTCGTGGTGGATGCCAGACTCTTGAAATCTGCTCCCGAACCGCTGGCGATGGATGTCCCGTTTCACATCGGGCTGGGACCTGGTTTCCACGCAGGTGACAATTGCCACGCTGTAATAGAGACCCGCCGCAGTCACAGCCTCGGCAGGGTGATATGGAGTGGAGGCACCCAACTCGATAGCGGACAACCCGATGGCGACCCGCGCCGTGTACTCCGCGCACCTATCTCTGGACATCTGGATCCGCTCAAACAAATTGGCGAGCATTGCAGGGAGGGAGAAACGATTGCAATGATAATCGATGGGAACGATGTTAGTGGGCAGCACCCAGTAGTCAGTCCATTTAACGGCGTCTTGCGCGGATTGATCCACCCGCGCGTGCAAGTGACCGAAGGCATGAAGATCGGCGATATCGACCCGCACGATGACCCCAGCGCCTGCTTCCTGGTTTCCGATAAAGCCTTATCGGTCGGCGGCGGTGTGCTAGAAGCCGTGCTGATTAAATTAAAAGATATGAAATAAAATATTTTCGGTAAATGAACAGTTACTTCCCATTGGAGGCTACGCGAAGACACGTTTGTTCCACCTCATCTCAAGCGGGCTCGCCTTCCTTATCCTGCTCTCTGCCTGCGCACCCAAAGCCACCCCCACCCCTGTGGACGTGGTCGGTACGCGCGCGGCCGAACTGGCTTCCATGATGTTGACCCAGACCGTGGCAGCCTATTCCCCCACGCCTCCGCCCACCTTCACGCCGGAACCAACCGCAACCGCAACTATCGTACCCACCCCCGCCGAGATCCAGCCTCCCACCATTAAGAATGGACCCGCGCCTTGTTAGGTCTCCGAAGAGTACTTGACGCTTGATCCCAATATGGATCTTTCCACCTTCCCC
>CAZEGE010000001.1:123642-129628 GCA_964511765.1 uncultured Anaerolinea sp. | reverse complement strand
GGTCTCCGAAGAGTACTTGACGCTTGATCCCAATATGGATCTTTCCACCTTCCCCACTGAATAATGTCTGTTGATATTTAGCAATGAGCGAACGGCTGGGAGTCTTTGGCATTCAACTGCTCACTTGTTATTCGGAAGGTTTGACATGCACATCTTCCAAGACGCGCAAAAGCAGAGCATGGCATTCCCTGCCATACCTGACTTCTCAAAAAAAATAATGATCCAACGCCGCTTAGCTAACAGACTCCAGCGTTTCTTCGGTGACCCGAAATACGATGTCGTGTTCGTGGACCGGCTGATTGACCTTGACCGCGACATTGTCACCCGGCTTCACCCAAACAATGCTATGATGCTCAACTTCCATGGATGAAACCCGCTCGGTAAAGTCAGTAGCATGCCCTATGATGTGGATTTTGTCTCCAATTTTCAGGCTGTCCGTCAACGACAGCACCGCCACGTTGATGTGATTGTAGTAATGCACCACTTTCCCAATTTCGACTTCCATAATCCTGCTCCTGCCCGTTCTGGCAAAAAGACAATCCCGGGCATTTATACTTTAGCACAAATCGACTATAAATTTCCAGTACCACCCAAAGGTTCTTTTTCGGCCGGAATTTCAAGTTTATTCATCTGTCTCGTGTACAATGATCAGCAAAATCGCACATATTTCAGATATTCGCCGAGGCAAGTTCTGTATGCACTGGAAGATTTGAATGGCACTCATGAACAAATTAATCACCATTGTCGGTGCGAGCGGTGTTGGCAAAACCACGCTGGCACGCGCTTTATGTAAAAAAGAAAATTTTGCAATTTCGTACGAACAACACAACGAAAGGCCATTTCAGGCGCCCTTCAAACAGGATGCAAAATACGCGCTTGCCAATCAACTGGATTACCTGCTCTATCGCGCCGAGCAGGAACACGAACTTCGCAACAGGTCCGTACCCGCTTTAATGGACGGCGGGCTGGATCTGGACTTTCGCGGCTTTACGCGCCTCTTTCATACACGCGGATTACTCAATGATGCAGAATTTGACCTGTGCCGCCGCTTCTATTCCCTGACCCGCAGCCTGCTCCCACCTCCCGACCTGATCATCGCCCTGCATGCGGACCCACAAACCATCCACCAGAGATTGGCTGCTCGAAACAGGATCAACATTGCGTCCAGCCAAGATGCGGAGTTATTGGAAGAATATGTCGATGAATGGTTGACATCCATCCCCGAGACAAAAATCATTAAGTTGAATGTTTCACAGGAAGATCTGGGGTACACCCACAGCATTCCGATCATCCTTGATAAAATCAAACGATAATTCATTCGCATTTTATTATAAATATTAATTAGAGAGGATAATTCACAGGTTAGGTAGATGGAGAATATTGACGAGTTAAAACACTCCACGAGCGGTTCGCCCAAATACCGCTTATCGAATGCAAATGTTTTTGTTTCTTCGGGTGGGTATCATTACATTGATTATCTTGACCCCGTGGAGGAAATTTCGCCGCAAATTGACGGAAGCGGATTGACCGGCGATGAGATTACGTACATCGAGAAATCCCTGCAATCCAACCCGCAGCGGGTTGAAAACCAGGTCAATGCGGTTGTGAAACATATCTCCGTAAAAAATAAAAAGGTATTGGATATTGGCTGCGGAGGCGGCCTCTTCCTTTCGAAATTGAAGGAGGATGACGCAGTCACCACGGGAGTTGAATTAAGCGACACCAGAGCACACTACGCCCAAATCAAGCATGGGCTTGATATCGTTAAACGCCCCATTGAGGATGATTACTGGCAGGGACATCATGGAAGTTTTGACATTGTTACCCTTTGGGACGTGATCGAACATGTTAATTATCCATTATCCACCTTAAAAGCTGCGGCGAATATGCTCAAAAGCGGGGGCATCCTGCTGATCGACACACCCTGCAGGGATGCGTTCTATCACCGCATGGGAGAATTTACATACTGGCTCTCACGGGGTAAATATCCCACCTTCTTAAATACCATGTATTCCTCGGATCAATTTGGGCATAAACAAATCCTGTCTCTCGCAGAGATGAGGGAAATGCTTGTAGCAGCCGGATTGGAAGTGGTGGAGTTGCGAAAATTCCATGAGCTATCCTTCCCGTACAGCTTTTACCTGAAAAAGATGTTCAGGTCGGATTTTATCGTAAAGATGATATTGCCAGTCGTGCATATCTTATTGGCCCTTTTCCCGATAAGGAACAAGATGCTGGCAATCGGACGAAAAAATAATCATGTCTAATATCGTCACTCTCCGCGAGGTAACACAATACGATCTGCCTGTTTTCTTTGAGCATCAACAAGATCCAGAGGCCGCCAAAATGGCCGCCTTCCCTTCCAGAGATAAGGGAGCATTCATGGCGCATTGGGCGAAGATCATGAAGGATGACAAGGTCATCCGCAGGACCATTCTATTTGACGGGCAGGTGGCGGGCAATATTGTCAATTTTGAAATGTTTGGGAAATGGGAGGTTGGCTATTGGATCGGAAAGGAATTTTGGGGCAGGGGCATTGCGTCAGAAGCGCTGAAGCAGCTATTAAGCGAGGTAAAGACGCGCCCGCTTTATGCGCATGTCGCAAAACAAAATATCGCATCCCAACGGGTTTTGCAAAAATGCCGATTCGAAATCATCGGAGAGGATAAATGGCAACCAAATTCAAATGGAGAGGAAGTTGAAGAGTTAATTCTTGAATTGAAATAATCATTCCACATCCACTTGCATGATGTATACCAGCAGGCGATGGAAGAGAAAAAAAGGAATTAGCAACGCAATATGCAGGGTATTGCTCAGCCCAAAAAGCAAAGCAACCGAATTTAAGAAGTCATTCAAACGCGGCGCAAGATTTTCAAGCATCCACGAGCCCGCTCCGGAAAGGAAGGCCAGCGCGAGCAGCACGGCCACCCACAAACCAAGAGGCAGCCAGGCGTGACGGTCCGATTCGGAGGGCATCATGGTGCTGGAAATTGAAAAAGTGAGATAAAACCACAAATAAAAATCCGGGACCAAAGGCAGCAAACCAAAACCCATCCAAAACAGATCCATTTGTCCGTTGCGGAGAACATCCCATAGTGTGTGCAACTGCAATTGATAAATGCCCGCATAAGCCACAAAAAATGTGCCTGCAATTAATGGCGACAAGCCAATCAGTGAATCGCGCAAGACGTCTGTATGTTCAGTTTCCACATACCCCATTTGCAGGCGTCCGTCGGAATATGATTGAGGGATCAAGGAAAATCCACGCGTATTGACACGTAAGATTTTTGCCATAATAAAATGGCTGAGTTCATGCAGAAATACGCCTGGAAAAAACAGGACGGAAAACAAGCCGATCGTCAACTGTGGATTGCGTGTGAGCAGCAAAAACACCGCTTGGATTTCGCGATGTAAAAGCCGCTGGAGAATGACCAGCGGCAGGAGCATAAAAATAAACCAGAGAAAACCAGCGTACTGCACGGCCCTATTTTACCGCGGCTTGGGTAATGGCCACAAAGTCATCCAGTTTTAGACTTGCCCCGCCCACCAAAGCGCCATCAATATCGGACTGGCTGAAAAACTCGGCTGCATTTGCGCCGGTCACCGAGCCTCCATACAACACACGGATAGCCTGCGCAGTTTGCTCGCCATACAATTCCACAATTGCCGGGCGGATAAAATCTTTGACGACAGCATTCGCCGCCTCACCCGTGGATGCCTTGCCCGTTCCAATTGCCCAAACAGGTTCATAGGCAATGACAATGCGTGGAGCAAATTCGGGAGACAGGTTCCTGAGACCCAGGTGTGTTTGGCGCGAAACAACTTCACGGGTTTGTTTTGATTCGTATTGTTCCAAAGTCTCACCGACACAAATAATTGGAGTTAAATCGAAAGTTTGGGCGGCGATTAACTTTCGATTCACATTTTCATCCGTTTCACAAAAATAGGCGCGTCGCTCCGAATGACCAAGAATCACATAGCCGCATAATTCCTTTACCATGGCAGGCGAGACCTCGCCCGTAAATGCGCCCTTCTCCTCCCAATGCATGTTTTGAGCGCCAACACCAATACCAGAATCTTCCAGCAATGCAGAAGCTGTCGTCAAGGCCATAAACGGTGGGCATATGACTTTTTCGACATCTTTGATCTCACGCAATTTTGCGCTCATCTTGATGACCAGATCGCGGGTCTCCGCGACGGTTTTATTCATTTTCCAATTACCGGCAACAAAAGGTTTTCGCATATGTGATCCTGTCTCCTTTGCTTAAGATATTCTTCCGCCATCGGTTCTCACCGATTATATGGGTCACTTATCGAGCAAAGCTGCCACGCCAGGCAGTTCTTTTCCTTCAAGGAATTCAAGCGAAGCGCCGCCGCCCGTGGAAACGTGCGTCATCTGTTTGGCAACGCCTGCTTTCTTGACTGCACTCGCAGAATCGCCACCGCCAATAATGGTGATAGCTTTGGATTCAGCCAGGAGTCTTGCAATTGCAAACGTCCCTTCAGCAAATTTAGGCATTTCAAAAACACCAACGGGACCATTCCAAACCACAAGTTTCGCATCACTCAAAATAATTTTATAGGCATCCATGGTCCTGGGTCCCACGTCCATCATACGCCAGCCAGCGGGGATTTTGTCCACGTCCACAATCTGGGTATTGGCTTCAGGGTCAAACTTATCGGCGATGACCGCGTCCACTGGCAGGAACAACCTGTCACCGGATTTCGCCATGATGGATCTTGCTGTTTCAAGCGAGGTTTCTTCCACCAGGCTATCCTGCATATTCAAGCCTTTTGCGGCCAGGAAGGTATTTGCCATGCCGCCGCCAACGATAAGCCTGTCACATTTGGAAAGCAAGGTCTCAACCACCAAAATCTTGTCGCTGATCTTTGCGCCGCCGAGAATCGCGATATACGGATGTTCCGGATTTGCAATGGCCCGCCCGAGATATTCGAGTTCCTGCTCCATCAAAAAGCCGGAGACGGCTGGCAGGAAGCGCGCGACGCCTTCGGTGGAGGCATGAGCGCGGTGGGCAGATCCAAACGCATCATTGACAAATACTTCACCAAGCGCAGCCAATTGTTTGGCAAATTCAAGATCATTTTTTTCTTCGCCAGCATGAAAACGTGTATTTTCAAGCATCAATACTTCGCCAGGCTTCAGCGCCTGAGCCATCTGCTTCACTTCGGCACCGATGCAATCGGGCGCCATTTGCACAGGTCGATTCAAGAGCGTGGATAAAACTTCCGAAGCGGCACGCAGGCTAAAGGCGCCGCCTTGAGCGTGCCAAAGGGTTAAATCTGCAACCGACTTTGGTCGTCCAAGGTGACTCATCAGAATCAAAGATGCGTCTTGATCCAACATATATTGAATGGTCGGGAGCGCAGCCCGGATGCGCTTGTCGTCGGTTACTTTGCCATCCGCCATAGGCACATTGAAGTCCACGCGCATGAGCACGCGTTTGCCTTTGATGTCAATATCCTTTACAGTTTTCTTGTTCATATTCCACCAAACAACAAAATAGGGACACGGCCGTGCCGTGTCCCTACAAGTGATTTATAGGGATTTCGCCATCTTTGCAGCAAGATCTGCGGTGCGGCAGGCGTAGCCCCATTCGTTGTCGTACCATGCAACAACCTTGACCATGTTGCCAATCACAAGCGTATCCATGGAGCTGAACACAGAAGAAAAAGTCGTGCCGCGCAGGTCTGTGGAGACTAGCGGCTCGTCAGTTACATCGAGAATGCCTTTCATCGAGCCGTTTGCATATTCAAGCATTGCAGCGCGGATATCTGCCGCTGTGGTCTCCTGATTAAGAATGGCAGTGAAGTCCACTACTGAAACGGTGGGCGTGGGAACGCGAAATGCCATACCCCCAAATTTTCCTTTGAGCTCGGGAATCACCAGACCAACTGCCTTCGCGGCGCCCGTTGCTGAAGGAACAATATTCTGTGCGGCAGCGCGGGCATCTCGCAAGTCCTTTGC
>CAZEGE010000001.1:0-123542 GCA_964511765.1 uncultured Anaerolinea sp. | reverse complement strand
TTGCTGAAGGAACAATATTCTGTGCGGCAGCGCGGGCATCTCGCAAGTCCTTTGCTCCCACATCCTGTAATTTCTGTGAATTGGTATAAGCATGGACAGTGGTCAACATGCCTTTTTCAATTCCAAATTTATCATTCAAAACTTTTGCGACCGGAGCAAGACCATTCGTTGTACAGGAAGCATTGGAAACGATATTATGTTTCTTGGGATCATATTTTTCATCGTTCACGCCAAGTACAATGGTGATGTCTTCATTCTTGGCAGGCGCGGAAATGATGACCTTCTTCGCACCGCCAGATTCAATATGCGCTTTCGATTTTGTGGCATCCGTAAAGAAGCCGGTCGACTCAATCACAATGTCAACACCCATTTCCCTCCACTCAATGGCGCCGGGGTCCTTTTCAGCGGTCACTTTTACGGTCCTGCCGTCCACCACAAAGTTGCCATCTTTCACTTCAACCTTGTAGTCGAATTGACCATAGGTGGAATCATATTTCAACAGATGGGCGTTTGTCGCGGGTTCGAACAGGTCATTTACGGCCACTACTTCAAGATCGTTTGGGTGGCGCTGTTTGATCGTACGAAACACCAGGCGGCCGATGCGGCCAAAGCCATTGATACCAATTTTTACTGACATGGGAAAATCCTCCAATTAATATTAACAACAGAGAAACATTCTCTGATCATCTTCTACAGCTAGATTTTACTTCCATATTGTCGATTTGTGAATTTTATTACGGTCTGATTTTTATATGATTAAAGTCAGGATAAGAATCCCGCTTCAGAGTTAAAGGATGTCTGATCCTGTCTCGAAAGCAATCTATACGTTTTAGATTCCCGGACGGGAAGATTCCACATCTATAACAAGGGTCCCGTTCGTTCGTAGAAAATATCCACGATAACCTGTGCAAGTTTGGCAGCATCATGCCGCCAGGGACGGTCATCATCGATCAGGTCGGCACAGTAAACGCGCGAATCGGACAAAGCCTTTTCATCTGCAAGCACCCAGCGGGAAGCGGAGCCCACATCCCCTTCGTAATTATCATTGCACAGAATAATATCGAACAGGTCCCTGCCCACATGTACCTCCATTGCACGGACATGGTCATAACAGGTAAAGGCATCCGTCTCGCCTTTCTGTGTGGCGATATTACAAACAAATATCTTGATGGCGCGGCTGATATTAATGGCTGCAAGCAGGTCGTGCACCAGCAGGTTCGGCAGGATGCTCGTATAAAGACTGCCGGGCCCAACCACGATGACATCTGCATTCAAAAGCTCTTTGATCACCGGGGGAAAAGCGGGTGCGTCATCCGGCTCCAGCCAGACCCGCCGGATGTGGCCTGTCATTTCAGGAATCTTGCTCTCCCCTTCCACCCGCACTTCATTAATGGTGTGCGGCAATTCCATGCTGGCCACCAACTTTACATTGTGCAAAGTGGACGGAAGCACGCGTCCATTGACCGAAAGCACGCGCCCGGATTCAACAACTGCGTCTTCAAAACTACCTGTAATATCAGCCAAAGCCGTTATGAAAAGATTGCCAAACGAATGTCCTTCAAGATCCGGCGAGCCGCTGAAGCGATATTGGAATAATTGGGTGAGCAGATCTTCATCGTTGGAAAGTGCGGCGAGACAATTACGAATATCGCCGGGAGGAAGAATGCCAAGACTCTCACGCAAGCGCCCGGACGAACCGCCATCATCTGCAACAGTGACGACGGCTGTGAGGTTGCCCGTATGGGACTTCAACCCGCGCAGGAGAGTTGAAAGTCCATGTCCGCCGCCGATGGCGACAATACGGGGACCGCGTTCGCGGCGGCGAAAACCTGTCAGCTGATCAAATACATCGGAACCGGGGCGGATGAACGGTCTAAGCAGGGAGCGGTTGAGTTGTAAAATACCGAAGACGACGAGCCCGATCCCCAATCCGCCAAAGATTATGGCACGCCATATGCGGGGAATGAATCGCAAGGATGCGTAGGAGAGCAACGTGAGCAGGGTCAGGTTTGTTGAATCCGTACGATACAAGTCAATCAGGATGACAGCAAACCCCAATCCGAGCATCGTGATCCCAACCATGACAAAAATAAACCAGCGTTTGATGCCCAATCCGGGACGAAACCAACGGGAAAGGTGAAGTACGACCTGCCAAATTCGCGAAAAGACGCTGTTCTGCTGCATAAAAAGATGATAGCAGGATTGAGATGTTGAGTCAAACTGCAGATACTCGGAAAAAGGCCTTACGGTATAATATATAATCATGTGTACAATTATTGCAGTTGATATTGGCGGCACCCATATGCGTGCCGCTTGTTATGTAAGCGACAAACTCAATCCGATCAAACACAAGAAAATTCCCACCCTGGCTTCAGAGCCCGGCGGGTTCAAACGCCTTCTGCACGCAATTGAAGAGGTCTGGCCTGAGAATGGCAGGGTGGAGGCAATTGGGCTGGCCTCGCCTGGTCCACTGGACCCGCATGCCGGCTATTTGCTCGCCCCACCGAACAACCCGGAATGGCATAATTTTCCGCTTGCGCCCAGGATTGCCGAGCATTTCGGCGTGAAAACCTACCTTGATAATGACGCCAATCTTGCAGGGCTGGCGGAATATCGCTTTGGCGCCGGCAAGGGACATCACGATGTGCTGTACATCACGGTCAGCACCGGAATTGGGGGGGGCGTTATTATTGAGGATAGATTATTGCAAGGCTATCATGGCCTTGCAGCAGAGTTGGGTCATAGCATCATCGATCCAAATGGACCACTTTGTTCGTGTGGATATAACGGTCACCTCGAGGCTTTTTCATCGGGCCCTGCGATTGTAAAGTACGTGCTTGGCGAACTGCAAGCAGGCACAACCTCCAGTTTGCCACTTCCCGGCCAGGATCTAACAGCACAAGACGTGGCGGAAGCCGCTCAAAAAGGAGATGCGCTTGCAATCAAGGCATATTCACGCGCGGGAGAATATCTTGGTATTGGCGTCGCGTCCTTTTTGCATGCGTTTGATCCGTCCATCGTCATTTTTGGCGGAGGCGTTTCGCAGGTTGGCAATCTATTATTCGATTCTTTTCACATTAGTTTAAGAAAGCATGTATTTCATCCACGTTATCTGGAAGGGCTCGTAATTTCCATGGCGGAGTTGGGTGATGATGCAGGTCTGTTCGGCGCACGCGCATTGGCTGAATTAAAGATAAGTCCATAATCAAACACAATGGACACAAAGAGCACAAAGGAAAACAAGGGGCGGAGACCAATCATCCTGCGTTGTGATTTCTCGACGAATCTTTCGTGCAATTTCGTGCCCTTCGTGATTAATAGTTATTACAAGGAGCATGTATGACAAAATCCAATTTACCTGGGCCAAAAGCCAGGGCCATGATCGAGCGGGATCATAAAGTGATCTCGCCCTCTTATCCCAGGAGCTATCCATTTGTGATGGATCATGGAAAAGGCAGCGAAGTGTGGGACGTGGACGGAAATCGATTTTTGGATTTCATGGGCGGGATTGCCGTAGTCGCAACTGGATATGCGCATCCAAAGGTTGTGAAAGCCATTCAAGAACAGGCTGAAAAATTCATTCATATATCGTCGGATTTCTATCATGAGAATTGGATCCGCCTGGGTGAAAAATTAGATGAGATAGCACCATTTAAAGAAGATGCGCTTTCCTTCATGACCAATTCAGGAACTGAGGCCGTGGAAACTGCCATCAAACTGGCGCGCTATCATACAGGGCGTACAAACCTGATCGGTTTTACCGGCGCGTTCCACGGACGCACCATGGGCTCCGTCTCTGTCACCGCAAGCAAGGCAAAATATCACGGCGGTTTCTTTCCGCTGATGAGCGGGGTAACGCACGTCCCCTTCCCAAATCCATATCACCCGGTATTGGAGCGCAAAGCAGGCGAGGATTACGGCGAAACCATTGTCCGTTACATTGAGGAGGAAGTGCTCGATCAAATGCTCCCGCCTGAAGACGTGGCAGGCATTTTGGTTGAGACCATTCAAGGAGAAGGCGGCTATATCGTTCCACCCGACGGGTTTTATCCTGCGCTACGGAAATTGTGTGATAAACATGGAATACTGATGATCCTCGATGAAGTGCAATCCGGCATGGGACGCACCGGCAAATGGTGGGCCATCGAACATTTCGGTGTCGAACCTGATATGATCACATCCGCCAAGGGCATCGCATCCGGCATGCCTTTGGGCGCCTGCATCACACGCAAATCCGTCATGGATTGGAAGATCGGCACCCACGGCAATACGTATGGCGGTAATCCCATCTCCTGCGCGGCAGCTCTTGCAACAATAGATCTGATCGAAAAAGAATTCATGCAGAATGCCAGGGAAGTCGGCGAGTATGCAATGGATGCGTTGGAGGAAATCAAGTCGCGCCATCCCAGCATTGGAGAGGTTCGAGGCAAAGGGTTGATGATCGGCGTGGAATTTGTGAAGGACCGCGAAACCAAGGAACCAGCCAAGGAATTGACGGATCGCATTGTTGGCCTTGGATTTGAGCGCGGTTTGCTGATGCTTTCCTGCGGCAAGAGCGTAATCCGTATTGCGCCTCCGCTGGCCATGACTAAAAATGAAATGGATGAGGGTTTAAGAATATTCGAAAATGCACTGACAACGGCTGAAAAAGAACTGGCGTAGAGGAAGTAATAACCACAATAAAAGGACCTTTGGGCCACTCAAAGGTCCTTTTATTGTCTCGACTCCACTTGGGGCAAGTGGAGGACATCAAATCTCCTTCGCGTTAATATTCCTCCAACTCATCTCATACATTCGCCCCCGTACACGGTGATAAAATAATAAAACTTTATGTCCATTATTCCCTCCATGCTGCCGGATTTTCGAGTCCGCCAGCGGGATTACCTGCTCGAAATCTCGCGCGCGCTTACCCAGGAACTTGACCTTGATAAGCTGCTGGCGCGCATTTTACACATCTCGATTGAAATGCTTGCTGGGCAGGCGGGACTCATCGCTCTTAAACAAGCCGATGGCTGGCGCGTCGCAACCGCACACGGCATCGCCCCGGCATTTCTCTCCTACCTAACTCCGCTCCTGGCGGAGGAAAAAGTCCGTGAGCTGGACGTGCGCGAACTAAACCGCATGTTGAAAGAACTGACCTACACCGTCAGCATGGGCCTGCTCAACGGCACTGGTTTGCCCCTCGCCGCACACGAGCAGGTGATTGGCGTGATCTTCATCTTCCGCAACTACGCGGATCTGTTCACAGCCAACGACCGCGTGCTATTACAATCCTTTGCCGACCAGGCCGCCATTGCGGTTTTCAACGCCCAACTCTATGGACAGGTCTCTTACGAGAAGAAACGCCTGGATGCGCTGCTCGATTCCGCCGCAGACGGCATTCTCATTTTAGACTCAAACTTGAACATAGAACGCTGCAATGAAGCCTTCGAAAACCTCTTCGGGCAAACCCGTGAAGAGGTCTCGGGCAAATCACATACCGATATCGTTCAATGGAAGAAAGAACCGCAGGGCAGAACGCTGGAAGAATCTGTTACTGATGTCTGGCCCCTGACACCCAATGCAACTTTATATGTGGAAGGTGATCTTGAACGCCCGCACCTGTCGCCGCTTCCAGTTGGCATCACCTATGCGCCGCTGCTTTCTGAAGAAGGTAAGCTACGCAATATCATCGTCAGCGTGCGGGATATTACACACTTCAGAACAGCAGATGAACTCAAGGCAACTTTTGTTTCAGTGGTAAGCCACGAACTGCGCACGCCTGTTGCGTTAATCAAGGGGTACGCCTCCACTCTGCGGCGAGATGACGCCAAATGGGATAAAAATACCATCAGCGATTCGCTGGCAGTCATTGAAGAGGAGGCCGATCGTTTATCCAAGATGATCGATGATTTGCTGGACGCCTCGCGCTTGCAGGCGGGAGGTCTCAGCTTGAACCAGGCTGATGTAGTCCTGCCCAGCCTGGCGTTAAGAGTGACCGAGCGTTTTGCGCCGCAATCTCCGACGCATCGCCTCGTCACCGATTTCCCGCCCAATTTCCCGATCGTCCCCGGCGATGAAAATCGTTTGGAGCAGGTGCTTTCAAACCTTGTATCGAATGCTTTGAAATACGCCTCAGAAGGCGAGATTAAAATCAGCGGCACCGTGCGCCCCGAACAAGTGATTATTTGCGTCAGCGACAAAGGGCCAGGTATTGAAGCGAAGGACATCCCACACATCTTTGATCGTTTCTATCGTTCGACCAACGCCGTGAAACAGACGAAAGGTGCGGGACTTGGACTGTACCTTGCGCGTGCCATTGTGGAAGCCCACGGCGGGCGCATCTGGGCTGATTCCACGACACACTCGGCACGGTCGTCTGATTGCGGCGCAAGGATTTGTTTCTCACTTCCACGGTGACGATCAGATCCGACAGGTTTAAGTCATATTCGATTCGACCTTATTCTATGCAGGGAGAAGATTCACAAACGATCAAAGCCTCCGGGAATCATGCCAGGTCTTAATCTCAAATGGTAAAATCAAGCCGCAAACCTCTAAAAGGATAATTTCATGCCCACAACAATCCCCCCACGCAATAAGATAGAAAAGAAATACACATGGAACGCTGAAAGTGTTTTTAAGTCCCCCAGGGAGTGGGAGGCCGAATTACAGAGCATTTTAAAAGACCTCCCCAAAATAAAAAAATACCAGGGTAATTTGGGAACTTCGCCGGAGACCCTGCTCCAGGCCATGCAAGCCCTGGAAGCATTGATGAAACGCGTAATGCACGTTTATATGTATGCAGCCTTTTCATACAATGTGGATACCACCGACCAAAAGGCCACTGCCATGCTTGGGAAAGCACAGGGCATGTATGGTCAGGTGGCGGGTGCAGTTTCCTTCATCAACCCCGAGTTGCTCCAAATTGGCAAAGCCATGCTGGACGACTGGATGAACAAAAATGAGAAATTGGGCATCTATCGCCAAAGCATGCGGGACCTGTTCCGTCAACAGGAACATGTCCGCTCCAGTGAGGTGGAGGAATTGCTCGGCATGCTGGCAGACCCGATGAGCGGGGCAGATAACAGCACCAGCATGCTGGTTAATGCTGATTTTAAGTTTGCGCCCGCCATAAACAGCCAGGGCAAAAAGATGGAAGTGAGACAAGGGAATTTCCATAATGCCCTGATGGAGTATCCGGACCGAAAAGTAAGGCAGAGCGCATTCGAAAGCTATATGGATAAACATATCGAATTCAAGAATACGCTTGCCGCCAACCTTGGGACCTCCATCAAAAGCAATGTCTTTTTAATGCGGGCAAGAGAACACAACTCCACGCTGGAGGCATCCCTGTTCAACAACAACATCCCTGTGGATGTGTTCCACAACCTGATCAACACCTTCAAAAAGAATCTCCCCGTCTGGCACAGATATTTCGAAATCCGCCGTAAAGCCTTGAAGTTGAGAGAGGTCACCTATTACGACATGTGGGCTCCCATCACGAAAAAAAAGCCGAAGATTCCTTTTGAAAAGGCGGTTGACCTGATCTCTGAAAGCCTTGCCCCGCTGGGCAGGGAATATGTGGACACGCTTCGCAAGGGCTGCCTTCAGGATCGCTGGGTGGATCGATATCCCAATCAGGGAAAATCCAACGGCGCATTTTCATACGGCGCTCCGGGCACATATCCATTCATCATGATGTCCTACACAGATGAAGTCGGAAGCATGAGCACGCTGGCGCATGAACTCGGTCATTCCATGCACTCGTATCTCACCTGGAAAAACCAACCGATGACGTACTCCAATTATTCACTCTTCGTTGCCGAGGTCGCTTCGAACTTCAATCAGGCCATGATGCGCGGTCATTTGCTCAAGACCATCACCGACAAGAATTTCCTGATCGCTTTGATCGAAGAGGCGGTCGGCGGAAACTTCTTCAGATATTTCTTCCAGATGCCGACTCTGGCGCGCTTTGAACTGGAGACCCACCAGCGCATAGAACGCGGTGAACCTTTGACCGCCGATTCGATGCAAAATCTGATGGCTGATCTGTTCGCCGAAGGATTTGGCCCCAAGGTGAAAGTGGATCGCCCTCGCGTTGGCATGGTCTGGTCCACCTTCGGACATCTTTTCGCGGACTATTATGTATATCAATACGCCACAGGTATTTCAGGCGCGCATGCGCTCTCGGGAAAGATCCTGCGCGGCGAACCCAATGCAGTGGAAAATTATCTGGGCTTCCTTAAGTCTGGCTCATCTGGTTACCCGTTGGATGTGCTCAAGAAGGCAGGCGTGGATCTAACCACACCCAAACCTGTTGAAGAAACCTTCGCTGTGATGGAAGGCTATATTGATCGGCTGGAAGAATTGATCGGATAATAATAAACGTCGTTGCGAGGAGCGAGCTAAATGAGCGCCGAATTGGGAAGTACCCACCCCCATTGCACCAAACGCAGACTGTTCAGGTGCCGTCGGATCAAATTCCTGCTCCCAATGACAAACTAAATTTTGAAAAGGAAATCGGAAATCGTTAAATGCCTCAAACCACAATCGCATGTCCCCGCTGTAAACAAATGATCCCCGCCAACGTTGAGCAACTATTCGACGTGACGCACGACCCCGCCTCCAAGCAACGCTTGTTGAGCGGACAGTCCAACTTCGCCCACTGTAAATTTTGCGGATATGAGGGCCGCCTGGCTACCCCTGTTGTCTATCATGATAACGAAAAAGAATTGCTGCTCACATTCTTTCCGTCAGAATTGGCCCTGCCGTTAAATGAGCAGGAAAAGATGTTCGGACCGCTCATCAATCAGGTGATGGACAGACTGCCTCCCGAAAAACGCAAGGGTTATTTGCTCAGCCCGCAAGCAAACCTGACCTTCGAATCCATGATCGAAACCATTTTAGGCAAAGACGGCATTACCTCTGAAATGATCAAGGGACAGCAGGAACGAGTCCAGTTCATGGAAAAGCTGATGCAGATCACATCCAAGGATGTGCGCTCTGAATTGATCAAACAAAACACAAAGATCATCGACGAGCAATTCTTTGCGCTCTTCAGCCGGATTGCCCAGAACGCCATGCAAAGCGGACAGGAGCCGGTAGCCCGTGGATTGATCGAGATCCAAACCCAATTGCTGGAAGAGACCGAGTATGGCCGTCAGCTTAAGGAATCTGTTGGGGAACTGGAAGCAGCCCAAAAGGTCCTGCAAGAGGCGGGGCAAAACCTGACACGCGAAATGTTATTGGATTTGGTCCTTGAGGCAAAAACCGATGCACGCATCCGCGCCTATGCCTCACTGGCGCGCGCAGGCATGGATTATGTCTTCTTCCAAAATTTGACGGAGAAACTTGAGAAAGCTTCTGCTGAAGAAAAAACAAGGCTGGAAGGCATCCGCGAGAAATTACTTAACTTCACCAATGAGATTGATAAACAAATCGAAGCCCGCTTAAAACAGGCCCAACAATTCGTTGAGTCATTGCTTGAGCAGGAGGATATTGAAAAAGCCACTCAGGAAAATTTGGAGGGTTTTTCACAGGATGCAGTCGAAGTAGTCAATCAGTACCTGCGACAGGCTTCCGAGAAAAATGATTACACCCGCATGGGCAAGCTGCAAAAAATGGTGCAGGTGCTTCAGGCCGCCAGCGCTCCGCCGCCTGAAGTGGCATTCATCGAGCAGCTGCTCGAGGCCCCTGACAATGCAGCAGTCGAAAAGATGCTCGTCGAAAACGACGCGATGGTCAACCAGCAATTTGTAGATGCCCTCAGCGGGCTGGTAGCCCAAATGGAAACGCAGGGTGATAACCCCGAAGCCAAAGCCATGGCAGGCAAATTGAGTGATATTTATAAAGTGGTTTTGAAGTATTCGATGAAAAAGAACATGGGATAGAACAAAGAGACAATCACACGAAAGTGATTGTCTCTTAATATTCAGGGGAAGAAAGAAATAAGGATTGTGACAGGTGCAAAAAATACACGAAGTGTTTGAAGCTCGAAACCCGCTTTTCTGGACAATCACAAACGCTGTACTTGTTGGCGTGACAGGCATCGTAGATTATCTGACGGGAAATGAAATCAGCCTATCCCTGTTCTATCTGATTCCGATTTCCTTGTGCGCCTGGTATGCAAATCAAAATTTAGGATTATCCATCTCCATTCTCAGCACAATCTCATGATTTTCGGCTGAATTCGCCGCAGGCAGGTATTACTCACATCCTATTATGTATATCTGGAATACCCTGATCAGGTTTGGTTTCTTTATCATTGTGACTTATCTGATATCTGAATTGCACAAGACACAAAAATCCATACAGGCTTTTGCCCAAACAGATTACATGACAGGGGCAATCAACTCCCGCTATTTTCACGAATTACTGGGTTTTGAACTTAACCGCGCACAAAGATACAAACGACCATTCACATTAGTGTATTTGGACCTGGATAATTTCAAGCAGGTGAACGACAAGTTTGGTCATTATGAAGGCGACCAATTGCTCAGGCTTCTCACGGATGGATTGAAACGCCAGTTGCGAAATACGGATATCGTTTCCCGACTGGGCGGCGACGAATTTGCGATCCTGTTTCCAGAGACGAGTCAGCAGGAAGCCGAGGCCATCATGACCAAACTTCACAATCATTTCACGAAGCAATTTCGCCAAAAATATCCTTTGGTAACCTTCAGCGCCGGCGCAGTGACGTATACTGCCGCACCAAATTCAATTGCAGAAACAATAAAGATCGCCGATGATTTAATGTATTCCGTCAAGAATAGCACGAAGAATGGCATCCGACATATTTTATATATGGGTTGAATAATTTCGAAAAAGTGACTTACGTTAAATATCATCGATGACCGGGTAAAACGATTTCTACCCCTCTATTGCATTAGGTTAATGATTTTTTCTGACTGAACAACCATGACTAATTATTCGCCGACGGGAGGGTTGTCCAACCGAACTCCATGACCGCGCACGGTGTCAATATATTGACGGCTTGGATCGAGCCCGGCAATCCTGTCGCGCAGGCGGCGGATCAAGGCGTCCAATGCCTGATCAGAGACGCCTGCCATCTGCTCCTCACCCCAAACTACAGAGACCAGCTCGCTGCGACTGATCACCTGTCCTTGTTTCTCATATAACATCCATAACAATTTAAATTGCTGGGTGGATAACGGCGGTACAACCTGCTGCTGATTCACCCACACCTGGCGGGATTTCTGATCCATCATCAGACGTCCCGGACGCAAGCCGCCTTCTGTGAGCGGCATGGTGGTATCGGATGCGAGGAAGATAAACTGCTGTGCAAGCGCAATGCCCAGCAGGTCGCCATCCTGCAGCATAACGGGAGCGGTTATTTCGGTCCCATTATGGTTTGTCCCATTTTTACTATCGAGGTCCTCAATGGTCACACCTTCCGTTGTGGGCGTGATCCGTGCATGGAAACGCGAGACTTGCCTGTCTTGAACGTTGATATCACAAGTGGGGTCGCGTCCGACCATCAACGTGTGGCTTAGCGCCCAACGCTGGCCTTTTAACGGACCATCTTGGGCAATAAGAATGGGGTATTCCTCTTCGTTTTCCATAATTTCCTCAAAAAAACTGCTTGTAAATTCGAGTTTAATCAGCTTAAACTTCAAACTCAAGTAATAATCCCAGCAAGAAGAATTTATCTTAAAATCCCAAAAGGTTTTTGACAAATTGGGGATCTTGTACAACACTCAGTATCAACAAAGACGTTTATAATATAGCAGAAAAGTGGATTTCTGTGCATAATAATATTGTTAGTTTTACAGGCCCTTATCAACAGTGATACACGCCGAAAACATCACTGAAAAGCAGAATTCATCAAGGAGAAGATTTGCCCCAATCATTAAGAAGCGGGGAGATCCTGCGCGACCGCTACAAAATCCGAGAGCAGATCGGGCAGGGCGGCACAGGAAGTATTTACCTGGCAGAGGATGCCCGCCTGCAGGGTCGACTATGTGCTTTGAAGGAAGTTGAGCACAATCAGGCTCTCCCAACTGAAGTGTTTAAACAGGCTCGCGAACAATTCTTTCGCGAGGCTTCTGTGCTTGCGCGCCTTGATCACCCCAACCTGCCAAAGGTTTCTGATTTCTTTTCCGAAGGTCCGCGCGACTATCTGGTAATGGACTTTGTGCCAGGCATGGACTTGCGTGAACGCATGCAGGAGGCGCGCCGTAACAAAACCTTCCTGTCGGAAAAAGAAGTCTTGCACTGGGCAGTGCAAATTGCGGATGCTTTAAGTTACCTCCACAATCAATCCCCGCCCATTGTTCACCGTGATATCAAACCCAGCAATCTCAAGATCACGCCAAGTGGGGTAATCAAGCTTGTAGACTTCGGTCTGGTAAAGATCATGGTGCCAAATGAAGTGACCATCACCATCATACAGGGACAAGGCACAACCCATTACACTCCCCTGGAACAATACGGCGGAGACGATACGCATACCGACCCGCGCGCCGATATTTTTTCATTCGGCGCAACCCTTTATCATCTGTTGACAAATGAACCTCCCGCTGAAGCGCGTCAACGCTTCCTGGATACCCGCAGCCTGGTGCCGCCTCGAGAGATCAATTCCCGCCTTAGCAGTCACATGGAAAAAGCCATCTTGTGGGCAATGTCGCTGCACCCGGATAACCGCCCCAGGAATGTGAATGAACTCCGTGACGCCTTGCTGGGAAAATTGGAAACGCCAAGCAAGCCGGACATGGACCGTTCCAGTTTTGATGCACCACACTTCTCCATCTTTCCAATGGAACAAATCGCAGGCTACACCGCCATTGGATTGTTCCTGATTGGGTTGATCGCCACCCTGGTCAGATAAACACCCTGTTTGGGTTATTCCGCTGGCAAATTCGCCTTTTCAATCATTCTACAGAACGAACAATAATCGGGCGTGGATGTGGCCTGCCCGCACTTCGGACAGGCATGCAGCGCATCGCGTTTGAAATTCTTTTCAATAAATAATGCCCCGCTCTTTTTCGCCTCTAAAAACCGCAAATAAAAAATGAGCTTTGCGCCCGGGCGCGCGGTCTCCAATTGATTCAGCGCTTCCTTGTAAAAAATGGATTGCGATCCCTCGGCGAAAGGACATTCTTCGTAAATGTACTCTATCCCTTGCGCCAGTGCGTAAGCCGTCATTTCGCGTTCATAAAAGCGGCACAACGGCTTGACTTTGCGTGCCAACCCATCTGAAGCGGGTAAAACAGGTCCCTGCCGCAAGAGGTATTCACTGGACCAACTCAAGGTATTGCCGAAGAGCACGGCCGCCTCATCGTCAAGATTATGGCCTGTCGCAAGCACATCATATCCAAGGTCCCGGGCGATGCGGTTCATTTCATGGCGCTTGGCAAGTCCGCAAACTGCACATGGTTTGCCATGTCCACGATGGCTGGATTCTGAAAGCATGGGGATGGAATGTCCATATTCCTTTTCGATATCCACCACATGAAGTTTGAGACGATTGTCATTGGCAAACTTCTCACATAATCGCTGCGACTCATGAGAATAATGGATGCCTGCCTCTAAAGGGGATGCTCGCCCATCAATACCAAGCCCAAGATACAACCCGTCCGCCTGATAACCAAGCCGCATAAGAATATCCCACAACGAGAGCGAGTCCTTGCCGCCTGAAACTGCCACAAGTATGCTCTCCTCATGCGTGAACATTTGATATTTTTTTATGAACCGTTCCGTTTGCTCGGGGATCCATTCAAGGTAATGCTCCTTGCACAAGGCAAGTTTATGCTGGCGCATGTGGACCGAGGCCCTGCCCCCGCACTTTCGGCATTTCATTTTGAACCGCCTGAAATCACAGCGATCAACTTGACCTCATCCCCATTTCTCAACACCTCATCATCCGTGATCATTTCCCCGTCACGCATCGCAATCACGGACTCGGGCACGATACTGCTCTTCTTCAGGGCGTCTAACAGGGTCATTCCCGCCTTAACTTCAAATTCCTTTTCACGCAAAACCAATTTGGCAGACATTTTTCTCCTACAGTTTTTTCATTCTACCACCCGCGCCGCCTGCTTGACTTTCATGCATGTATGCCTTAGCATATCCATATGCGAATAGGGATGATGGTTGACAGCTACAAGCCATATATCAGCGGCATCACAAACTATGTCGAGATCAATAAACGCTTTCTCGAATTAGCGGGGCATGATGTCTTTGTTTTCACCTTTGGAGACATGGATTATAAGGATGGGGAACCTCGCGTCATTCGCAGCCCCGGCCTGCCTCTGGCCAACACGGGTTTTTATCTTTCCTTGCGCTATTTACGCGCCGCAAAACAATTACTGCAAACCATGGATGTCGTCCATGTGCACCATCCCTTCTTAAGTGGGCGCCTCGCCTTAAGATATTGCCGCCCGCTGCGAATCCCCGTTGTGTATACAAATCACACCCGCTACGATCTATACGCGCATGCCTACCTGCCCATGATGCCGGAGGAAATCAGTCATGGACTCCTGCAAGCCTATATGCCCACCTTCTGCAAGGCCGTGGAACTTGTCATAACGCCCTCTGCGGGTATGGAAAGAATCCTGCGC
This sequence comes from uncultured Anaerolinea sp., assembly GCA_964511765.1. Taxonomy (GTDB): domain Bacteria; phylum Chloroflexota; class Anaerolineae; order Anaerolineales; family Villigracilaceae; genus Villigracilis. Next base: position 108,984 of record CAZEGE010000001.1, on the reverse strand, counting down.
CAGCTCAACGTGGACGTCCCCATTGAAGTTGTACCTAATGGCGTGGACCTGCAAAACTTCCACTCGGCCACCCCGCTTTCACGCACAGAATTTGGCTATAAAGAGGACGACATCCTGCTTGTGTATGCAGGTCGCATTGCACTTGAAAAGAACCTCCCCTTTCTTCTGAAATCCTTCAAGGGAATTTCCCAGGCCATGCCAGATGTATACTTATTATTAATCGGCGGTGGCGTTCAGCAATATGAGGATGAGATCCGATCCTTGGTTAATGAATTAAAACTCGGTGAACGCGTGCGCCTCACTAGCAGGGTCTCTTACGACCAGCTTCCCGCATACCTGGCAATGTGCAATATTTTTGTAACCGCATCTGTCACTGAAGTCCATCCCCTCTCCGTCATCGAGGCCATGGGTGCAGGACTTCCCATCATGGGCATCGACTCTGTTGGCGTGGGAGACATAGTCGTGGATGGGTTGACAGGCTTTCTGTCAACCCACGACCAGCCCGCATTCACCGCCAAACTCACCCGCCTCTGCCTGGATCAGGAACTGCGTGCCCAAATGAGCGACTCAGCACGAAAGGCATCATCCATCTACGCTATTGAACGCACCACCGGTCTCATCCTCAAGTATTACGAAAAACTTGTCGCAGAATCCAGGCCTCGTAAAAGCAATTGGCGCACCCGCCTGCGTGGATTTGTGGAACAATTCAACTCATGACCAAACACAACCAGCGGATCGGAGCTTGGGGTGAAGAGATCGCCGCACAGTGGCTCGCGGAACGCGATCACCAAATCCTCAATCGGAATGTCCGCACGCCTTATGGCGAAATTGACATCATCGCCAAAAAAGACGACGTCATTATATTTATCGAAGTCAAAACACTGACCACAAGCAAAGATTTCTTTCCCGAACACAACATCACCGCGCGCAAGCGTGGACACATGCTCAACGCTGCCCAGTACTACAGCGCGGAAAATGAAATAGACAACTGGCAGATCGATGTGATGGCAATTGAAGGCAGGCCGGGAATGGACCCAATCATCACTCATTTCGAAAATGCTCTATAAAATTCGTTGTATAATTTATTGTTGTCAACTAACAACAAGGAGATTATTTTGGCAAACGTTATCGGGCCCGATGTTAGTTTTTATCAAGACGATCCCCTAACTCCGGAAGGCATAGATTTCAATAAACTGCGCAGCAATGCCGGGTATGTGATCATTCGCGCCGGTCAGAACCTCTGGGCAGACAGGGATTTTAAATCAAATTGGCGCGAAGCAAAACTGGCGGGCTTGCCGCGCGGCCCCTACTGGTTTTACGACAGCCGTGTGGACCCAGGCCAGCAAGCTGAGTTATGGATCTCACTCCTTAACGGAGATTTTGGCGAACTGCCCCTGTTCTGTGATTTCGAGGACAGCTACGGCGGCTCGTTTGGCGGATGGAAGAACTGGTACTCATTTATTGAACGCATCAAAGATCTTGCCCCTGAAAAGGAAATCTCCATTTATACCGCCTATTATTACTGGCTTGAAAATACCGTGTCAGTCGGCATCCCCGCATCCTCATTGGAATATTTCAAGCAATATCCATTATGGATTGCAAACTATGGAGTAAGCAAACCACTTGTCCCCAAACCATGGTCCGATTGGACATTTTGGCAATATACAGCCAACGGTGACGGAGGTATTTACGGTGTAGAAAGCAAGAACATCGACCTGAATTATTTCAACGGCGACAAAGCAGCTTTCCTCAATAGATTTGGCCTCAGCAATTCGCCAATCCCCGAAACTGCGCCTCCGGACAAATTCTTCCGCAGTTTGAACGGTTGGGCTTTCAGCGCCTACCTGAAAAGAGTCAGCACCCCAACATCTGAATCAGTTCCTAACTCCACACCCAAACCCGATCCGGAGCCAGCGTCGGCCCCCAATTGGTATCGCGTCACTGCCTCATCACTCAGAGTACGCAAGGGACCAGGGACGACATTCGAACAAATCGGGGGCATTGCCCGTAACGAAGTCGTTCAGGAGATCGGCGCAAATTCAGACCGGACGTGGTTAAACATCCGCAAAGCGGATGGAAGTTTATCCGGCTGGAGTTCCAGTGACTATCTGCAAATGACCACTGCCCCTGCCACAAGTACACCAGGCCCAACTCCTATCCCTCCGTCGGATGAAGAATATCTTAACTGGTATCGAGTCACTACATTATCACTAAAAATCCGCGAAGAACCGGGATTGGAATTCGCAGCGCTCGGTCTCGTTCGCTTCGGCGATTTCGTGGAAAAGGTCGGCATCACCACCAACGGGTCATGGTTAAAAATTCGTAACTCAGATGCCACTCTGACAGGCTGGGGGCCAAGTGAATATTTCCAAAGCGTCAGCGCACCCGTATCAGAGGAACCTCCGACCGCCGCTCCAGTTCCTGATCATAGCGACAAAAATTGGTACCGCGTAAACACTTCTGCTCTCAATGTGTGCGAATCTCCCACCGCATCCAGCAAAGTTGTGGCTGCCCTTTTGAAAAACGACATCATCCCCGCACTGGATGACAGGAGCAACCCAGGTTGGGTACAGATCCAAAGACTCGATGGCATGACAGGCTGGTGTTCCAAAACCTACCTCGCCCCTCTAGGCAATGGACTTCCCGCCTCCATCAGGCAAAGTTTATTTCCCGGTATCACCTATCTGCGAAAAATCCTGCTCTCGCCGCGCCAGAATGTCGTCCATGTCATGGCAATTGATTTAAAAACGGTCAACCTGGAATTTCTTGTCACGCCTTCGCCCAACGCCGATAATATTTTATGTGCGCGTGTCACATCCAAATTCCTTGAAGAATTCAAACTGCACGTCGCCATCAATGGCGGTTATTTCAGCTATCTGGATGCCACTCATGATCCGGCTGCATATTGCCCAAACGGCGGCGACCCGGTTCGCATTAGCGATTATGCCGCCTCCCGCGGAAAAATATACTCACCGAAAAAGACTGCGCAACCCATTATTTATTTTGGACCTCGCAATCAGGTGACCATCAACAAAGAACAGGGCAATGTTTTCAATGCAATTTCAGGCGACCGCATTGTAGTGGATGGCAGTCTGGTAGTTAAAAACCTCGCCGCAAATGCGCCCAATCCCCGCACCGCCATCGGGATAAACAAAAATGCCCGCTGGCTGACCTTAATGGTCGTAGATGGACGACAGCCCGGATACAGTGAAGGTGTCACCTTCCCAGAACTGGCGGAATTACTCATCTCTTATGGCGTTTACACCGGCGTTAACATGGACGGCGGCGGATCGTCCACAATGACCATCAAGGGATTTGACGGAAAAGCCCGCGTATTGAATTTCCCCATTGACATGAACAAACCAGGCAGGGAACGCGCCGTTGCAAATCATTTAGGTTTATATATCAGACCATAACCTGAAAAAGAAAACCGATAAGAAGACGGCTCAGTTTTTCATTGAGCCGTCTTCTTATTTCTACTCAGAGACCAGCAGCCACTTGGCCATCTTTCCGTGCAGTTGACCAATGCTTCGCGCGATATTCATGAAAGTTGTCCACAAGAGAAAACCGATCAACACCAAAAGAGGGTATGACCATGTCGGGAGGAAATATCGCATGTCATTATTGTTTATCACGCCCTGTCCCAGCCATGCCTGTAATATTGGGATGGCAATGAAAGAGAGCGAGATACTCAACACAGTCACGATCACGACAAAATACGCGGTTCCTAATACAAACTGAACAATCATATAGATTAACATCGACCATGTGGCCTTATCGGTTAGAAGAGCTTTAAGCCTGTCAAACCACTTCATGTCTTGATGTGAAAACAGAGGTCGGCGCGGCATTCGTACACCAAGCAGAGCTTCCACAAGGCGGCCTTCGAGCAAAGCCAATCCACGCACGGAGAGTAGGAACAAAAGCGCAAATGGAAAGCCAAAAATGAAGATCAAAAAGGATACAGAAACTGAAACGCCAGTCACTGCCCAGGTAAGGTAGAAAACACCCGTCACAAAGGCGATTAACATATAGAGCAACGCACCCCAGGCTCGCGGATCGGTGTACACCCCAAAGAAACGCCCCAATACCGAACGTGGTTTAACGGTCTGCTTCAACGCAGGAGATGTACGCCGCTCCACTTCCTTGTAAGCGGATGCGGTTTCTTCAGGTGTGCCATATTCTTCGATTATTTTCTTGAGCGCATCGGCTTCACTCGCTTCAGGCGCAGCTTCACACGCAACAGCCAGCGCAGTGGACAAATGCTCACGCGCATCGGCCTGGGCATCCTGCACCAGCGCGGAATCGGCGTCCCTCATTTCATTTTTCAAAGCACCGAGATATTCTTCAACTGTTTTAAACATGGTGTCATCCTTTCAAGATCGCATCCACAAATTTCTTGGTCTGCTTCCAAATTTCGAGCCATTCTTCCAAAATGCTGCGCCCGCCACTTGTAATTTTGTAATATCTGCGCGGCGGGCCCGAAACTGAAGGCTCCACAGTACTTTCCAATAACCCATTCTCTTCAAGAGAGCGAAGCACTGGGTACAGGGTTCCCTGCTTCATCATTGGAAAATCAGGTCCGCTTTCTTCAAGCAGTTTTGCGATCTGGTAGCCGTACATTGGCTCCTTGCTGTGGCTCAACACACTCAACAACACGAGGGATGATGTGCCCGAATTCAACTCCTTTTGGAATTTTTTGGTTTGCGCGGTAATTTCAGTCATCCTTGCTCCTTTCAGTAGTATCAAGTCAATATTATTAATAAATAAATATTAGTACTAAATTATTAGTATGTCAAGGTTTTAAATAGAAAAGTCCTGCCAAATGGCAGGACTGATAACTGATCACTGATCACTAATCACCATTTACGGTTCTTGAATTTCCGCCGCCCGGTAGGTGTTGTTCATCAACATTGCGATTGTCATGGGGCCGACCCCGCCCGGGACAGGGGTAATGAAGCCAGCAACTTCCTTCGCTTCCTCAAAATTGACATCGCCCACCAGACGATAGCCGCTTTTCTTTGTAGCATCCGGTTTGGAGTTGATGCCCACGTCAATGATTGCGGCGCCAGGCTTGATCCAGTCGCCGCGCACAAATTCAGTCTTGCCGATGGCTGCGATCAGGATATCCGCTTCACGGACGACGGCCGCGATATCTTTTGTGCGTGAATGACAAACCGTCACTGTGGCATTCTTTCCGATTAATAACAAGGCAGCCGGCATGCCGACAATATTTGAGCGTCCCAATACCACTGCATTGGCGCCTTCAATTTTCACGCCTGCTTTTTCCAGCAGATAAATACAACCATAGGGCGTGCACGGGACAAACAATGGCTCACGTCCCTTTTGCGCCAAACGTCCAATGTTGAGCGGCGAGAAACCATCCACATCCTTTTCGATGCTGATCAGTTGCAGCACACGTTCTTCATTCAAATGATCCGGCAATGGCAATTGCACGAGAATACCATTTACTGATTTATCTGCATTCAATCCTGTAATAACTTTTTCCAGCTCCTCCTGAGAAATATCGGCAGGCAGGTGATGGCTGACCGAGCCCATCCCCAATTCTTCACAGGCCTTACCTTTAGCCCGCACGTAGGTTGCAGAGTCTACCCGTTCTCCGACGAGTACGGCTGCAAGAGTTGGCTTGGATTTACCCGCCGCAACACGTTTCGCCACATTCGCCTTTACTTCGTCACGTACTTGCTGGGCAATTAACTTGCCGTCAATTAATTGAGCTGTCATTGGGTTGCTCCTTTGTGGATTTAATGTGAAATATCGCACAGGCATTATACAATTTCTCCCCTATTTCAAAAAGTGACATTCGTAACCTGCTATTTACTCTTTTTGAATTACACCCATCAATTTCTCTCCATCCAAGCCAGTCAACTGGATTTCGTCCACCCGGTTCCAGCGCGGAGCAGGCGCAGTCGCACTGACGCGCAAATAATTTCCCGTCCAACCTTCCATGCGCCAGCCGTATTCGCCATATTCCGTTGTGGATTCCCATAGGACGGACAGGCTCCGCCCGATAAATTTTTCGCGGTAGGATTTTGCCGACTCTGCGATCGCCTCCTGCAGGATGTGATTCCGCCTCTTTCTTAACTCAGGCTTGACCTGCCCCTTCATCTTTGACGCCCCTGTAGCGGGACGCGGCGAATACGAAAAGACATGTCCTCCTGCAAATTTTACTTCACCAACGAAATCAAGCGTCTCGGCAAATTCTTCTTCCGTCTCGCCGGGAAAGCCTGCAATGATGTCTGTTGTGATCGCCACCTCAGGCTTGACCTCCCTGGCGGCAGAGACCAGCCCGCGAAAGGATGCGGGAGTGGTCTTGCGCGCCATCCGCTTGAGCGTGGATTCGCTCCCAGATTGCAGAGGCAGGTGCAGGTGAGGCATGAGGCGTTTGTCCTCCCAGAGCGAGAAGAAATCCGCATCCAAATCCCAAGGTTCGAGGGATGAAAGCCTCAATCGCTTTACATCCGTTTCACGTAAAATGGCTTTAACCAGATCGTACAAGTGACAACCCATCTCCTGTCCCCAGGAACCAAGATGCACGCCAGTCAAAACAATTTCTTTAGAATCACCCCCAAGCGCGAAATTGATATCCGCGATTACATCGGCCAGCGGACGAGAGCGCCCCTCGCCGCGCGCAATGGTGGTGACGCAAAATGTGCAATGGTTGTCACATCCATCCTGCACTTTGATAAATGCGCGTGTACGGTGATGCAAGCCAGGTAGAGGCAGACGATCCATGGGTTCAAGATCGAAGATGGAAGGTTTGTCCTCAGCCTGGCTAAAAGATTGAAGATGGAGAAGATCCAAAACCAGGGAATCTTTTTTATCGTTTGCAACAACGTGTTTTACATTTGGAAGTATGGCGGCTTCCTTTGACTGGATAGTCGTCCAACAGCCCGTGGCGACAATCTCATCCACGCCTGCGCGTGCGATACTTCGGATCCTGCCGCGGGAATCCGAAGCGGCTTGTGTAGTCACAGCGCAGGTATTAACCACCGCCATTTCAGCATATTCAGCACTGGCAACGATCTCGTGTCCCGCCGCGCGGAACTGGCGTGCCATGCTTTCAATTTCACTCTGGTTGAGTCTGCAACCGATGGTATCGAGAAAGACTTTCATATATAGTATTTATTATTTTATTGCGAGGAGGGCGCTCTTCTCGACAAAGCCATCTTCCAGTTGCCATGAGATTGCTTCGGGCTACCGCCACATGTTATCATGGCTGCAAGACCGCAAAATTATCGAAGATCACATCCACGCCGGGCGTGGCAAATGTCCCAGCTAAAAGACCGGTCTCCCCCGTGGTCAAGGTTGAGTCCTGGGTCTGTGCGACCTGTAAACCATTGATATAAAATGTGAGGGTATTGCCTGTGCAATCGGCGCGCAAGTGATTAACGGCGAGTCCTTTGTTAATACTTGAAGAAGACTGCATTTCGCTTTGGCCCAGCAAAAGGGCCTGGCCGCCTGAATAAACGCCCATGCCATAAAAACCGTCGCTCGAAATGATGAAGAAATAATAATCACTGCCATTGAAACGGCAGACCAAGCCAATGCGGTTTTCATCGGGGCCTGCCAATTTGCCGGCATCCACCTCGATCTGTACATTTGAAAAATTTTGGTGCGGAGTGGACCAGAAATTTGTCTGCACTGAATTGACGAGAATGCGATATCCACCCGCGTCATAATCCATGATGCCCTCATCGGCCAGCGTGCGGTCCCACCCTGAGTCAGGATGGGAAAAATCATCCTGAAACAACACGCTGCCCGGCGCCGCAATTGTGGCCTGCGGTATCGGAATAATGGCCGGCCTGGTACAAGCAAAAGACAGAACCAGCAGGAGCAATATGGATAATTTATTTTTCTTCATGGTTGTGATTTTATCATGAGGTTTATGGAAAATACTGTTCCAATAATTGATCCGCCTTATCGCGATATACACCTGATTGATCCTCATCGCGTACGTAGGTTAAAGAATTATACGCCTCACCACGCTTGCCCTGCATCAGATACGTCAGGGCTAGATGGATGTGCGCAGGAAAATGATGCGGGAAACGCTCAACCACATCAGACAAGGTTTGCTCGGCGTTGGCGAACCTGCCAGACGAGAGATAGGACCAGCCCAACGCATCCAAAGCAAAAGGATCATCAGGCGCAAGAGTCACCGCCTGTCGTGCGGCGGGTAAACCTATATCTTCCACCCGCACTCCATTCTCTGCACAAAAAACCGACAACAAACGCCAGTATGTCGCTTCGTTTGGCGCAAGTTCTGCTGCACGCTGATAGGCGGTCAATGCGGCGGCGAGATCGCCAAGTTTGAAATAGGCGTCGCCAATGGAGGCCTGCCATGCAGGATTGGCCGGGTCGTAGCTTGCGGCGCGCAAATATTCCATAAGCATTTTATCGAATTTTTCCTGACGATTCCAAAACAATGCACGCAAAGCATGGACGACGGCAGAAGTATGATCCAACGAAAGTGCCTGATCAAGGTCTACGCTTCCGTCCTGACCGATTTGCTGTTTCGCTTCGCCAAGCCAGGCCCAGGCTTCGGCATTTTCAGGGTTAATTTGAGTCGCTTTATCAAACGCCGCAATGGACAACTCCCATTCCTGCACAAGGCCAAGCGCTCGCCCAATAGTCAGCATCTGCTGTGATGCGTCGGGTTGGGTGGCGGATAGATTCAAGGCGGCCCTCAAGGTTTGCATGGCAGAGTCAACTTCAGGATTAAGAGAAGTGGCGAGCATTAATTCAGAAAGTGCCTGCTCGGGTTCAAGAAGGGTCAGCAGCAGGCCAAGTCTGTAATGGGCATAGGCGTCGCTTATATCCAGGCGAAGTTGATTCTTGAGTGCGCCGCGTTCGGCCTGCCACTCTTTTTGTTCCCGATAAACCGAGGCAAGTCCTGCATATAAATAAGCCGAATCATGGAATTGCAAGCCGTGCCGATACGCCTGAAGAGCGGAGGGAAGATCATCTGTGTTGGCATAGGAATATCCCAATATGATCCAACCCTGCTCGGAAAGGTCAGGTGCGTTGTTTAAAAAGTTGATCGCCTCAAAATAATCACCGCTGGCATATGCAGAAACGCCCGCCTTTTGCCAAAGGTCATTGCGCCAGGGTAGAAGGCGGATGGCTTGATGATATTGTTGTGCGGCTCTTGCATAATTCTGCACCGCAAATTCAGCTTCTGCACTGTCGATGAGGGAATACCCTGTGAAAAGGATGGGCAGGAGAACTGCAAAAAGCAGAGATGTAACGATGAGCGGGAGAGACCATTTTTTGTTCTTCATCATATAGGGCAATTATACGTGTCTGTGCCAAATTTTTTTGAACTGGCAGTATAATCATAACTGCATGAACGCCTTCACCTCATCCATCATTACTCAGCTAACTATCCCGCCTGGGAATTTAATTTACTATATTGTGCTGGCAATTGTGGTTGCGAGTGCGCTTCATTCGGCGTTTAACCACTGGCGGGTAAGCGGATTCCCGCAGGCGCATCGCGCTTTTGTGGGACTTGGCATTTTGCTTCTTGCGCAAATCGTCATGTTCCTGTTTAGCGGGCTTGGCTGGCAACAGGTTATTGACCCGAAAACGATCCTGCCGCCCATGGACCGCGCCTTCATAATGTTTAGCATTATATGGATCACATGGTTGTATGCCTTTCCGGAACCAAACCGCACGGCGGATATGGCGACCATCCTATTAAGCCTATTGGTAGCGGTTGCATTGGGATTAAGTCTGATTACCTGGCAATCTCAATTGGCGGTGCTCAATTACAACCGGACGGTTGATGATTGGTTTTGGCAGGTCGGCTCCTTATTGCTGGCGCTGGTCGGTATGGCGGTGCTTTCCATTCGTAGACCCAATGGGATGTGGTACGGGATGACCCTGCTCTTGTTTGTCTTTCTAGGTCACGCAGGTCATTTGCTCTTCCAATCGGACGGCGATTACTCGGGCATTGTACGGTTCGCATATATGGCGGCTTACCCGATATTACTGACCTTGCCACAACGCTTTGTCAACCCTTCCGATACGACTGCCCAGCCTCGGCCCACAACGCTACAGCAAGATGCCGAGCCTCCAGAACGCAGACGCTACAGCACAGATCCAAAAACCTTCCACGCCATGTTGGCGCTCGCAGCAGAATCAAATCCCACCAAAGTCAGTCAAGCCATCAGCCGCGCCATTGCACAGACCATGCTATCTGACCTGTGCTTTATGATCCACCTGACAGATGACAATAACCAGATGGTAATTACAGGTGGATACGACCTGATCCGCGAGGATAATTTGGAAGGCGGCTCGTTAAACAAATCATCGACCCCCATGCTGGCCAATTCGTTACAACGCGGACGTCCCTTGCGAATGCCTGCCAGCAGTACTTCCGCAGATATTAAGGGGCTTGGAGATATTCTCGGTTTAACCAACCCCGGTCATTTACTGAGTGTACCGATCCTCACCCCGGAAAATGAAACTCTGGGCGGGTTACTATTGCTTTCCCCTTATTCTGACCGAACCTGGACCGCGGAAGACCAGGCTTTTCTTTCGAATATTGCCACTTCACTTGTTCCCATCATAATCCGAAGTCGGGAAGCGAATGAACTTGAATTGCAAAGCAACCAGATTCACGCACAAGTGACGGAATTGGAAAATCAAGTCCAGGAACTTACCAAACAATTGGAGCAGGTCCACGCAGAAAAAGAAAAAAGCGGATCCCTGGATATGGTTTCCCTGCTTGCCGCACAGGCAGAATCACAGCGTATCATAGAGCAGTTGCAACTTGAAAACGGAGAATTGCGTTCGGGAAAACCCCAAACTCCTTCCTCCTCACCATCGCAGGCAGAGAATGAATTGAAGACAACCCTGCAGGAATTGACCCGTTTACAAAAACAATTCGCTGAAGCCAACATAAAAATACACGAGTTGGAAAAGGGTAATTTTTCCATAAAGAACATTGAACAAGTCGAGGCAATCTCATCCATCTCACAGGAATTTCGCCAGCCATTATCTTCGATCGTGGGATACACCGATCTGCTCCTGGGTGAATCGGTGGGAATTCTCGGCGCCTTGCAGAAAAAGTTTGTCGAACGCATCAAGGCGTCCACGGATCGCCTGCGCAGTTTGATGGAGGATATGATTCAGATCACCACGGTTGCCACCGAGTTGAACGATCTCAAGCCTGAATCAGTAGACCTGAACTTGATTATTGATATTGCCCTATCTCACACCTACACACAAGTGCGCGAGAATAATATCTCCATTCTCCTTGAACTTCCAAAAACACTTGCACCCATTCAAGCTGACCGTGAAGCGCTGCAACAAATCTTGACTCATTTGCTGCAAAATGCAGGGGCAGCGACCCCGTTCGAAGGCACAATCAAGCTCAAGGTCCAAACGCGAATCGAAAACTGTCTGGAGTATCTCCTTATACAGGTGACAGACACCGGTGGCGGCATCGCATCCGAAGATCTACCGCGCGTCTTCAACCGCTTATACCGTGCTAGCCATGTCGTCATCCAGGGTGTCGGCGATACTGGCATGGGTCTATCCATTGCCAAAACTCTGACGGAGGCGCAGCAGGGACAGATCTGGGTGGATAGCGAGCAGGGGGTTGGCTCCACTTTCAGCGTACTTTTACCCGTTGTCAGTGAGACAATCATCGAAAAGAATAGTTAAAATGCAGAGATTGCATGATATTGGAAATGCGCTGATTGTGGCTTTGCTCTCGATTGGATTGATGGCTGGGGCATTGTCCATTTCGCTTGTGGAGTCCATTCCCGAAGCGACACCCACTTCCACCGCTTACCCGCTCCCCTCTTCCGCACCGCTTACTTATACATCCACATTAGCACCCGTATTTACGCCCCTGTCAGAGCTACAAACTCCGACACTTATACTTGTCTCACCTACATTTACCAATATCGTCATGCCGGGCTCATGTCGGCCTCCCTCAGGCTGGGGCTATATTTTCATTCAAGGCGGTGAAACACTTGACATCATTGCCGCACGTTACCGCATCAGCAAAGATCAGTTAAGGGTTTCCAATTGTCTGTTGAGCGACAATCTCGTGGCGGGCACAGTCTTATATGTGCCCACAGCACCGACCAGTACACCTGTGGTTTGTAGGCAAGGTGCGGCCGGATGGGTAAAAACCTATATTGTAAAACCCGGTGATACTCTTTATGCAATTGCAACCAATCATTACATATCCGCGGAATTATTACGAGACGTCAATTGCAGATTCGGCAATCTTATCTACGCCGGCGAAGCGCTCTGGGTTCCCTATGTGGCTACGCGCACACCATATCCAATTCTATTAATCGGCATTATTGTCACACCCTATCCCACCGATCCATTGACCGAAACTGCCCTGCCATTTACAGCCACAATTATTCCAAGCAACACGCCCATCCCCGCCACACCAACGGTAGTATCCACCTCCACCCCTGCGCCATAACTCATGTCAAACCTCACCTCATCAAATCACCGAAGTTTATTTATCACATTATGACACCGCGTAAACAACCCATCAACATTAGCCGTGGATAAATGAGATCACCCGCCCATTATTTACGAATCATACTCCTCGCAATTTTATTATCCGCATGCGGGGCCACAGCATCAGCGCCTGAACAGGTGCCTTTGCCATTTATCCTGATCACATCCGCGCCCAACGCAACTCCCACTCCCACTCCATTTCAACCATCCCTTTTTACGCCAACGCAGCCTTCGCTTTATTCGTTTGGCATTAATGCACCCACTCCACAACTTATTCTTTCGTCCGAGACGCCGTCTCCCGCTCAATTGCCTGCAATCGAACCGACAGCTACGGTCAGTTTCGATCAGCTTTTCCCCACCCAGGCCGCTCCACCTGCACAGGCGCCATCTATCAACCCGACCGCCCTGCCTCCGCTCACAGACCAGGAGACCATCAATTTCCTGCTCATCGGCTCAGACAAACGCCCCGGCTCATCCTATCGAACCGACACGCTCGTCATTGCCATCATCTGGCCAAAAGAGGGACAGGTCTCCCTCATCTCCATCCCGCGTGATTTGTGGATCTACATTCCCACGGTTGGCATGCAGCGCATCAACACCGCCTACCAAAGCGGGGAATTATATGGTTACCCCGGCGGCGGACCGGGTCTCTTGAAAGAAACCATCGCATACAACCTGGGCATCCGCATCGATCATACGGCTATGGTTGAATTTGACGGGTTTCGCCGTATCGTGGATACCCTCGGCGGGGTTGATTTACCTGTCGCATGCGCATACACTGATTGGCGCTTGATAGATCCATCCTACGATCCAAACAATGAAAACAACTGGTGGCTTTTCACGGTTGGTCCAGGACAGGTACACATGGATGGCGACCTCGCACTTTGGTACGCCCGCTCCCGCTCCAAATCCAGCGACTTTGACAGAGGCCGCCGCCAGCAGGAAGTACTGCGCACCATCTTCCAGAAAGCCCTGCAAACGAATACATTCGGTAAAATCCCACAACTTTACAACGACTTCTCAAGCACAGTCGTCACGGACCTTGGGCTTGCTGACATACTTCGCATGGCCCCGTACGCTATCAATTTCACAAATGCAAATATTCGAGGTTATTACATTCGCCCGCCCTACGTCAGTTCATGGATAACCCCCGGCGGAGCATCTGTCCTTTTAACCAGTCAAGCCGAACTCGAACAAATGCTCATCGAAGCCACCACCTTATCCTCCTATGCAGTTGTCCGCCAAACCATCACGGTTGAGGTACAAAATGGCGCCAGCTTCGACACCCTTGAATCCCTCGCTTCGTCACGCCTTAACTATGCAGGTTATCAAACCACAATTGCAGCTGCCGACCGCCGCGACTACACATCTTCCGTTATCGTGGATTTCACACCTGATCAGAACTCCTCACAAAGACAGACGCTTATCTCCACCCTCGGCTTGTATTCGGCAAGCGTACTGTCCCTGCCCGATGCAAACAGCCCGGTTCAATATCGCGTCATTCTTGGTTCAGATTATGAACCGTGTTTCCAGCCCCAGGACCTTACTCATTAATCCACCAAACACCATTTGACAACCCTCTCCAGATTAGTTAAACTATACGAAAAGACCGCGCAAGGATGACCTAATGGCAAAAATAATTGATTCCGCCCATATTACCGCGAAGACCATGCTTCCCGCCGCAATCAACGGCTGGGAAATGTTCCTTTACGATCAGGGACGTTCCTCCAACACCGTCAAAGCCTTCCTCTCCGACGTTCGCCTGCTCAATCAATTCGTGGCGCCCGACCAGGCCATCGGTACGATCACCACAGACGACCTCAACCGCTTCTTCACCTGGATGGAAAAAGAACGCGGCATCCCTTGCAGCCCCAAGACCTTGTCACGCCGAATCACGTCCGTGAAATCGTTCTTCCGCTGGCTGCATCAACACGGCACACTGGCCATTAACCCGGCAGAAAAAGTCCTGCAACGGTCTGCCATCAGCCCGCTTCCACAGGTACTCACGGAAGAAGAATATGACGCCGTGCTTCTCGCCGCAGACCGTCACCGCCGAGAGCAAAAGCCGGACGCCCGCTCCTACACCCTCGTTTATCTCCTGCTCAGCACGGCCATCAAGAAAAGCGAATGCCTTGGCATTCACATTAACCACATTGACCTGCAGGCGAAGAATGGCCCGCATCTATTTGTGCGCTATGCCAGCCCCGCCAACCGATACAAGGAACGAAAGATAGATTTGGATGAGGATTGGATCACTGCCTACGAAGAATATCTTTCTCAATACCAGCCCGTGGATCAGGTTTTTGCATGGTCGCCCCGCAGGCTGGAATATCTGCTTGAAGATATTGGCCGGGAAGCGGGCCTTGCCAAACACCTATCATTCGATATGTGCCGCTGGACATCTGCCCTGCGTGATTATCAATCAGGCATCGAGCCAGATAAAATCCGCCAAAAACTGGGCGTTTCCAAGATTCAATGGCGTGAACTGTTCATAAAACTAAAACAACTTAATGGTGAAATAAAATAAAAAGATCCCCGTCAGGTTTATTGGCGGGGGTCTTCATTGGATGTGATTTCAGAAGGGCGTACCATTGAAATATAAATAATATTCCGCGTCGACTGTGACAACCGATAGGTATGTGACAGTCGATATCCTGGTACCCAGATGATCTCATGACCTGCGCACAACAGCGGCCAGCGCTCCCGTGCGCGATACGGAATTTTCTCATTGATAAAAAAATCTGAAAGTTTCTGCGAATGACCATTCATGCCCAGCGGCGCAAAACGATCACCCTGCCGACGCGTCCGCAGCTCAAGCGACCCAGGCAAATTCTCCGCATCCAACCAGACCTGAAACTGATTCTCGTTTCGTTCGGCCTGTTCCCAAGCCGAAGCTGGCAGGCGCCGGCGTTCGCAGTTCAGCTTCCAACCGCCAGCAAGAGCCGCCTGCCCTGGAGGCGAGATGGTGATGGATAAGTCCTCGGGCATTTGAGGCCAAAGGCTAATAGGCAGCTCTGCATCCAGCGTACAGATGTAAATTGAGTTGGATTCGCGAAGCATGTGCAAGCCTGCTTTTAAGTCCAGGCGCGCGGAGTGAGGGCTTGAACTGATCACATTGGCAGCACGTTCAAGAACGGAAAAACTGATGTCCACGCCCGGGCGAAGAGTCTGCATGGCATGTTTGATCAGGTTCCGTTGGAGGCCGGGCGAATATTCGCAAAGCAAGCCAGCGTTAAAGGTGATGACATCTTTATTTATTCCAACGACAACCTCGTTCCATGTATTCTCTAAAGCCTCCTTTATAACCACGTAATCAGCTTTCAATGATTGTGTCATACGCAAAATTGCTTCGCGAATTTTTGGGTTATAACTTTCCAGGTTGGGGATCAGCACATGGCGGATATGATTGCGTTGAAAATCCAGTGAATCGTTGCTTGAATCGTGGTAGGGGTGCAAACCATTTTCCGCGCAATATATAACTGTATCCTCCCTCCCAAGATCAAGCAGGGGACGTACAATGGGAATCACAGGATCGAAAGTCTTGATGATGGAACGGTAGGACATTCCTGTCAATCCGGTAATTCCACTGCCTCGCAAAATATGCATCAGCACAGTTTCCACTTGATCGTCCGCCGTATGGCCCACAGCCACAGCCTGGGCCTTTTGGCGGCGGGCAAGATCAAATAAAAAGCGGTAACGCAGCGTACGCGCAGCTTCTTCGATGGACATTTTATTTTTGCCAGCATAACTGCGAACATCGGCGCCATCGATGATGCAGTCAAGCATAAGCCTCGCAGCTGTCTTCTCCACCATGCTCGCTTCAAGGTTCGATTCAGGCCGAAGGCGGTGATCGAAACAGGCGATAACCAGCGAATAGCCTGCCTGATGTAATATTTCCATCAAACATAGGCTGTCAGGTCCTCCGGAGACTCCCACAATGATCGGGCGGTCTTTCACAAGACCACATTCGTTTCTTAAGATTCCTTCAAGTTTTTCTGGCATGCCTGTATCTTACGCTTAAGCAATTTGATATAACTCAACCAGCACCCCGCCGGTTGACTCCGGGTGAATGAAGGCGTATTTTCTTCCGCCCTCAGCAGTGCGCGCTTCTTCGTTGATAAGGCGAATATTTTTTGTTTTCATTTGAGACATCATGCCGTCGATATCATCCACTTCCAAGCAAATGTGGTGCATGCCAGGCCCGCGCTTGGCAAGATATTTGGCAATACCGGAATCATCCGTCGTCGGCATAACCAATTCCACTTCGGCGCCAGCGATGGGCAGGAATGCGACCCGCGATTTCTCGGCAGGCACATCCCGCAGTTCATGAAGTTCAAGTCCCAATGCATCCCGCCAGAATGCAAGTGATTTGTCGAGGTCGTCCACTACAACAGCCACATGATGAATGGCAGTGATTTTAGGCATGAGTTCTCCAATCATGGTTTTAACAAATAATTGCTCTGATTTTACTTCAAGTATCCTGGCTGTAATGGGAAAAGCCAGTTTTTGCCCACCTGGCGCTCATTTTAACGGAAGGGCGCTATGTATTTACCAGGTCGTGAATCCACTTGCGTGACCTGAACCTCCACGCACAGACAAAGGCTTTGGTAATTTCTTCGAGCGTTACCATAAGATAGACATAATATACAGGAAGATGTAAAACAAATCCGCCAACATAGGCTGCGGGAACACCGATCAGCCAGATGGAACAGATTTCCATGATAAGGGCAAAGCGCGTGTCACCGCCTGCGCGCAGTGCGCCGATAAATGTCGAAAAATTGAACATCCGAATCCACAAGGTGCATGCCATCATCAGAATCAACATGCGGACATTATTCACGCCACTGGGGGAAAGATCGTATAAACCCACCACAAGATCCCGCAATAAAAAGACAATCAATCCCACTACCCACGCACCGAATACGCAAAGGATAACGACGCGGCGTACAGTTTCGTAGGCCTCCTCCTTTTTACCTGCGCCAATCCGGTTGCCCACCATCACCGCGCAGGCATTCCCAAGACCCATAAAGACGACGAAACCGAGTTCTTCAATCGTCGCATTTACATTGATCGCGGCAATTGCATCCGTTCCGATATGCGCATAAATGGCGTTATAAGTTGTAATACCAACTGACCAGAAAAATTCGTTGGCAAGCGCGGGAAATGTCGTCCGAAAAACCTGTCCAAAGAATGAGATCTTGAAGGAGAAGAATGTCAGCGGATTGGCGGCCAGGGGAGTCTTCTGGGCGTAGATAAGGACAAGGAGCAGGATCAATTCCAGGACCCAGCCTGAGGCGGTGCCTATCGCGGCGCCTGCCACTCCAAGCGCAGGAAATATTCCAATGCCAAAGATCAGCATATAACCAAGGACCGTCTTAAAGATCAGGGCGCTGATCGTCGAGAGGACAGTGATCTTGATAAGTTGAATGCTTCGCAGGGTCGCAATATACGAAGTGGCTATCGCAACGGGGATATATGAAAAGCCAACAATACGGAGATATCGAGAACCGAGCTCGATCACTTCAGGATCGTTCGTGTAAAAGCCGAGCACGGTTTTCGGCATCAGCGTGGCGGCCAGTGTGAAGATGAGCGCAATGACGGACGTGGTGAGGATGCTCATACCCAGCACTTTGCGAATGGGACCAACCTCCCGCTTGCCCCAGAATTGAGCGGTGAAGATGGCCATGCCGCTGGTTGTGCCGAACAAGAGCAGAATGAAAACGAAAAATACCTGGTTGGCCAAACCAAGCGCGGCAATGGTGGCTTCGCCCAACTGTCCGACCATGATGACGTCGATCATATTGAGCGACGCGTTAACAAGCTGTTGAAATGAAATGGGAATGGCGATGGTCAACATTTCGCGCAGGAAGGCGCGATCTTTAAGAAAGGTGAGAGACATGGGAAGTGGATGAAAGATAGAGGATGAAATAATCGTTGAAGATTAATATTTTACATTCAACGACTGGTCACTGAAACCCGATTACCGGTCATCAGGCGCTTCACGGACAATATACAAGGGTCTTCCCTTCGCTTCATCGTAAAGACGCCCAATATATTCACCAAGGATGCCCAGTGAAATTAACTGCACGCCGCCGAGGAATAGCACTGCGATTAAAGTTGTCGCCTGTCCGAAAAATGCGCCCGACCCCATGATACGCATATAAATCACAATGGGAATGGCGAGTATGGCAATGCCAGCCGAAACAAAGCCGAAGAAAGTCGCCACCTGCAAAGGGAAATACGAGAAACTTGTAACGGCATTTAAAGCGAGGCCCAACATTTTTTTGAAAGGATATTTTGTCACCCCTGCATAACGTGCGGCGCGTTTGTAGGTCACACCGATCTGCCTGAAACCAACCCAGGCGGACATGCCGCGTGGGAAGCGGTGGCGTTCCTTCATCTGCATGAGCACATCCACCACCTTGCGATCCATCAAACGGAAGTCGCCGGTATCGATTGGGATTTTCACGTCGGTGATACGATAGATCAAACGATAAAAGAGGGAAGCCGTCCACAGTTTGAACCAGGATTCACCTTCACGCTCTCCACGCACTGCGTAAACGACCTCATAGCCTTCCTTCCATTTCTTGGCAAGTTCAAGGATTGTTTCCGGTGGGTCCTGCAAATCCGCGTCGATAATAACGATCGCATCGCCGCGGGCATAATCCCAGCCTGCCGTGACGGCGACTTGATGCCCAAAGTTGCGGGCAAAGATCACGGGACGTACGATCTTGTCCGTTTTTGCAAGGTCGCGGATCTTTTCCGTGGAGCCGTCCGTTGAGCCATCGTCCACAAGGATGAATTCCCAGGTTTCGCCGCAGGAATCCATCACTTCTTTTACGCGGCGATATAACTCCGGGATGTTATCAATTTCGTTGTAAATCGGGGCAATGATCGAATAGGTAATCTTCATAAATTCTTTTTCTTTTCTCTGGTAGACTTTCGAAAATGTGATTGTATTTTGGATGCAGGCAGGCTAAATTGCAGGCTGCCGTTGTCTTCAAATGGCGGTAATCCAAGCACGCGGCGGCGAAAATATTCAAGGATCACAATCACTGAAGCCAGGACTGGGACAACCAGCAAGGCGCCCATAATTCCTTCAAGAATCGTGGCGATCATGATCGCGATGAAAATCAACGCTTCATTCATGTGTAAACTGCGTCCCATGATAATCGGACGCACAAAGAAATTCTTTAAATTAATCAATACCAGATACGTCAGACCGACAATGCCAGCCACCCAAAAATTTGAAACGGGTATCCAACTGGAACCTTCCAGCAAAGCCACAGCCATTGCAAGCACCGCCGCCAGGAAAGGTCCAACATCGGGAATCAAGGTGAACAACCCGGCCAGAACACCCAGAACCAACGCCCCAGGAATACCCAGGATAAGCCATGCAATAGTGAACACAACCCCAACCACTACCATCAGAACGATTTGCCCGCGCAAGTATGCCATCCACACCTTTCGAAGGCGTTTGTACAACTCACTCATATCATCATGATACGCTTGCGGCGCCAGGTCAATCATCCATGCATGTATGCTCGGCCATTCGCTCATGAACAGATGCACACTTACAAGAATCACCAAAGACCACAGTACATTGATGGATGTCGTTTCGAGCAATGCCAATGCCTCTTCAGGTAATGGAGTGAGAACTGATTCCTGCAATTGCCCAAGGCTTTCACCCAATTGCTCGAAATGAAACACCATCCCGCCAAACTGCACAGGCTGTGTAAGCAAAACGCTCGTCTGGCGTGAAAGGTCAAGGAGATCGCTGGCTACAATTTTTATTTCATCAAAAAAGATCGGGGTTAAAGTCGCGGGAACTCCTATCAAAAATATCAGCGCAGAAAAATAGACAATATTTACAGCAGCCTTGCGGGATAAATTTGTTTTTGATCTTATGTACGTAACGGCCGGGCTGATCAAATAAGCAGTAAATGCAGAAATGACCAATGCCTTTACCGCTTCACGTGCATAGATCAAAAACGCCACCAGTAAAAGAAATAAGAAGATGGCAACTACATATCGAAATGATAGACTCCATTCATTAGTATTTTTCTTCATAGTAATTTCCTAAGCGCCGGCAATGCAGGTTCGATAATGGGAGCCTCTGCAACAGCCTGCATCGCCGCGCGGATATCCTTGAGGCCGCTGCCCGTATTCAACACCAAAATTGGATCATCGCTTCCCACCCCGCCCGAACCTGCTGCTTTGACCAAACCGGCATAGGCCGCAGCCCCGGCAGGTTCGGGAAAAACTCCCATTTTTCCAAGTTCCGCAATGGCTTTGACGATCTCTTCATCTGACACCGTGATATATGTGCCGCCGGTTTCCTTCGCGGCACGCACGGCACGGACTCCGTCTCGCGGCAAGTCCACCGAGATGCTATCTGCAATCGTCTTCGCGGAGACTGGCGTAATAATTTCGGTATTGGCATGAAAAGCATTTGCGATGGCCGCAGACCCTTCAGCCTGCACGCCGATGATGCGCGGCATGCTGGAAATCCATCCCAATGCAAGTAAATCCTTGAAGCCTTTGTGAATGCCTGAAATAATGTTGCCGTCACCCACCGACACAAAGATCGTGAGAGGCGCATGGTCATCGAGCTGGTTGTCCTTTTGATGCCAGTCTCGATGTACTTCCAGCCACCATTCCCAGATCTCAAAGGCGGCAGTTTTCTTTCCCTCGAGTGTAAATGGATTATAGCCAGTATTACGACAATACCAGCCGAATTCATTCGAGGCTTTAATACTCAGATCGAATGCATCATCGTAAGTGCCATCCACAAGGACCACCTTCGCCCCAAAGATGAGAAGTTGCGCCACTTTTGCCTGCGGAGCAGACTTGGGCGCAAGGATGATCGCTTTCTGACCAATCGCCGCAGACATGCCCGCCAACGCCGCACCCGCATTACCTGTAGAAGCCGTGACAACCACCTCCGCTTTGAATTCGCGCGCGCGGGTCACAACCACTGCGCTGGCGCGATCCTTGAAAGAGGCAGTGGGATTACGCGACTCATCCTTGAGCCAGAGGTGCTTGAGATTTAGTTTCTCTGCCAACCGCGGCAGGGCAAATACAGGCGTCCAGCCTGCAGCGTGTAAGGGAGTGGAATTCCCCTCCGGCTCGTTGACTGGCAGGAGGGGCAAATATCTCCATAGCGATGATTCAGTGCGCGAGGTGATATCTTCGGGCTGGAACTTCTTTTTAATATATTCATAATCAAGGAGGACATCCAAATTTCCGCCATCCTTCGGGCAAGTGTACGTGACCTGACCAGGCAGGTATTCGGTCCCACAAAGTGAACAGCGATAGCCAGTGAATTTGTTCATAGTTACCCTTTTCTTTGCTTGATTTTACCCGATATGGGAGCAGACCTGACACTCTAAATCCTGAGCGTCTCTTTTTATTTTTTGTATCTTGCATAAAACAGAATAGATGGAAAATCAAATTCTCATTTAGGTTCCAGGGAAATTTAACGAGTGTGCTATACTTGCGAGCATTGATTAAATTACACTCAGTTGGGTATATCATTCTAAAAATATTATGTCAAAAAAAGAAATTCCAGACAGCGCAATTGAAGCCGTAGCTCGCCAAATAAACACGCGAAGCAATAAGAATTATGGCATTAATCCCGTTGGCATCGAAGATAACATTGAAACGCCGCAGATTTTTGAAATTACCCCGTTCAATGAGATTGACAATACCGACAGACGTTTCTACGCAATTGACGGAAGTTACAATAGCCAAGAGTTTTACAATGGATTGGCTATTGCAATATATACAGCGGGGTACATTTGCTATCATCATGGTAAACAAGTAAGAATGAACTTTGATGATGATCCTGTAATTCTTGGTCAAGCATACTATCCAGAAAATATACTTGTAACCAATGAAGAACACCTTGGAGTAATGTATGACGAATTACTATCTATGCCTGTTGTCAAAAAGTTGTTGGATTTTTGGAATGACAGACTAGAGAATATTTTTCCATGGAAAAAAGATCAAATATGCGCTAATCTTTCTTCGTTACTTGGTTTTTGCCAAGAAATCCTAGAGATTGCATTAATTTTAGAAATTTCTGAATTATCAGTAACAAAGGCTGGTGATTTTATTTTGCGCGATGGCAACTTGCGCCCACTGCTCGTCAAACAGCCTTATATGGTTAAGCTTGGAAAATATTTACACGAAAAAGGGATTATCATTGTTTCTATTACAAAACAATCGCCTGTGAAGATGGAATTATCGTATACCTTCAAAAGGATAGATAATTATCTCCAAGATGAACTTAAGCACAAATATCCATTTACTCAAACAGAACCAAATAGGAAAAAACTTTGTTGTTGGTTTGAAGTTGCAGATGATGTTCTCAAAGCAGCATATAAGGGTGACTTTATTGTTAGAAAGGCAATAAAAAGCGGAAGGGGCTTTGGACTGTACATGGCGGCGCGTCTTGACTACGTAGAAAAACTACAAAACTATGATTGGATTATTGCTGACGTAAATATCTTTGATGCTATTCCCGGAATTGAAAATGGCGAGATTAAACGAAACAGGGAAATATTAGATTTGATTTTCAAAGAACTTACCTGCTTAACTCAAGAACACTACATTCTTGGATACCCTTACCCTTTGGCGGAAGCGCATAATTTCATATCACTAAGGAAAAACTTCAAAGAAGAAATCGTAAACCGTCTAAAATATTCTTTGTACAAAGACCAACAAATGGATAACGTCGACATCGAAAATCTATTCCTCGACACACATGACAGATTCTAGGACTACAACATGACTACAAAAGCTGATTTTGGCGTACTTTATGGGCAGAAAACCACAGAAGACGCACTCTTAATTTATTCTTCTTACGAAGACGCAAAAGCCAGCCCTCAAACTGGTGATTTTATTGTTCTAACTCCAAAAGATGAAGGAAGCACAAAGTTTCTTGCCCGTGTTGAAGCGGAGATTTATGATGAAGATCCAATTTTCAAGTCCCAAGATAAAACGCTAATTGCAGTACATTATGCGCGTATCGCTGAACGGGAACTTTCAGAACGCGATAAACAGAAAATGTTTAGTTATACTTATAAAGTTCGGATTTTAGGTACTTTTACTGATAATGGCAGAAGTCTTGAATTCACAACTGCTGTTAGAAAACTTCCAACGGTCTCATACATCGCTCGCCATTTAAATAAACGCGAGACCGAATACATCTTGAATAAAGCAAATGAAAATGGCGCGCCAATTGGCTATCTATGTGTTGGCGAAACCATTTTTGAAGACAAAGGGCAAATCTTATTCCAAATTGACAAGCTTCGGGAAAAAAGAACGATGATATTTGCTCAATCTGGTTTTGGGAAAACCAACTTAGTGAAAGTGTTACTGCACTATATGATTGGAGATACCAGTTACGGGAAGTTAATCTTTGACTTAAATGGCGAATATTTCTTGCGCGGCACTAAAACATACGGGCTTGGTGATATTGACGACCCAACTATAAAACAAAACTTGATTGTTTATTCGGATAAGAAATTGCCAAAAGAATATGACGGGAGATTTATTTATGGCGGAAATGTCTTAATCAATACTCACAAGCACCTAACTGTTGGTGATATTTTAAATTTTGGGGCAGGTTTTTCCGAGGTGATGAAATCCTTCTTGCTTTACTTGGATGAAGAAGGTGTTGGAGATTTTATCCAAAACATCGGCAAGTATGTAGAAGATCCGCACAAATTGCATGTTGATTTCTCCGACTTCTTCGGGGACCAAAAAGTCGATAAAAGTGGCAATCCGAAAGAAGATGTTAGTGCCAGAAAGACCATAATGGCTATTAGAAAACGAATTGGTCATTTAATAGACGAAGGAAAAGGTATTCACTCGTCCAAGTCTGATATGGTCGAGAAAATCTTTACACATCTGAAAAGCGGAAAAACAGTTGTAATTGACTTATCACTAAAAGATAACATGGACGCAAGCATAATCTCCACTATTATTGTCAGGAAGTTGTTCGAAAACAATAAAGCTGAATTCACATCGGACAAAAAAGAAAATGTGATCAACACCGTAATATTTGTGGAAGAAGCCCAAAATGTTTTGTCAGAAGAATTTGTAAGATCAAACGCAAATCCATTTGTTAGAGTCGCAAAAGAAGGCCGAAAATTTGGACTAGGTTTAATCGCCGTAACACAAAGACCATCAGCGATTTCCGAAGAGATACGCACACAAGCCGAAAACTTCTTCTCATTTCATATGGGAAATGCAGATGATATTAGAGCCCTAACAAAATCAAACATCAATTTCGATGGAGTAATTGCAAATTTTATTCAACGAGAAACCATCCCTGGAAATCTCTACATGGTATCATCCGATCAAGCATTTGCGTTACCAATTCGAGTAAATTGGTTTGAAAAACTGATTGAAAACAAAGTTTACAAAGATTCAAAATTCATAAAGTAAACCAACCTAAAATGGCTGTACAAAAAAAACGTATTCGGGAAAAAATTCTTGCAAACCTAGCAAACTATGGCGTTCAGTGGAATGAAGCTGAGGGCAAAATTAGTGTTACCGATTTCAGAGAAACTCAAGCAAAGCTTGCCGAACAAACAAACCCCAAGCAAGATGTTTATTTTGAAAAAGTAAAAAAATACATTGCAAAGCCAGAAGAAATTGATATTCTAAAAGTTAAACCTTATTTAATACTTGTTGACCAAAGCGAAGAGCACAAACGTATTTGGGCTTATGCAACAGGGTTTTGGTCGATACCTGTTACAGCAGGGTATGGAAGAAGGTTAAGATATTTTGTTTTTGACGAACAAAACGACAAACTTATAGGAATTGTTGGGTTGGCAGATCCCGTAATTGGTTTAGAAACAAGAGATCTCAAATCAATTGGTTGGTCTAAAGATCAAAAACTAGAACGTCTTTATAACTGCATGACTGCTTATATCTTAGGAGCTATCCCACCCTACAACCGTATACTTGGTGGAAAATTAGTTGCCCTAACAATTATGTTTCCAGAAGTGCGAAAAAAGTTTTATGAAAAGTATAAAAAATTGGAAACTATCATTACCCAGAAAAATAAAAAACCTTATTTGGTTTACATTGATACTTTAGGGGCTTTTGGAAAATCGTCAATTTACACTCGCTTGTTTAATTGGGATTTCATTGGCTATACTAAAGGGCAAAGCCATATTCACATCACGGCAAATGGAAGTTGGGAGTTAATAAAAAAAGTTGTTTCGCCAGAGGAATTCAACACTTATAAATTCGGACAAGGCCCAAACTGGAAGATGAGAATTCTTCGTAAAGGCTTGCGTGAACTTGGTTTATCAGTAGATATGATGAGCATTGGCTGGCAAAGAGGATATTATCGTTGCACACTAGCAGAAAACTGGAGGGAATATCTAAAAGGAGAATCTAACAGAGTCAAATGGAAAGAATTTAATAAAGATGATTTAGTAGATTATTGGTATACAAGATGGGTAATTCCAAGATTAAATGATTTACAAGAAAAACTGTTGAGCGAAAGTGGAAAAGAAAATGTCTGAGAATATAAACCTCAGACATTTTCTTTTCTTATATTTCTATAGTTTATTTAGCGTTTCTCTCCCATAACTCTCTTGCAATCATCTCCTGATCCACAGGTGTCTTATCGATCCTCACTCCGACGGCGTTGTATATTGCATTCGTGATCGCGGGCGTAGTTGGGATACTGCATATCTCCCCCACACCCTTTGCGCCATAGGGACCTTCCGCGGTGGGATGTTCGACGATGATGGCTGTGATCTCAGGGGTAAGCATAATGCCGGGCACGCGATAGCGCGCGAGATGATCGGTGACGACATAGCCATTATCCATGATGAATTCTTCGGTGAGGGCGTTGCCGAGTCCCATCATCACGCCGCCTTCGACCTGTCCCTGCAAGCCGAGCGGATTGACGGCCATGCCCACATCGTTGGCGGCGATAACTTTCAATACACGGACTTCGCCTGTTTGAGTATTGACTTCGACTTCGGCGGCTTGGACTCCGTAGGAGAAGGCAAAGTGCATGTCACCGCCTTCGCCGAGAGGTTGGGTTTTCGGTGCTTCGTATTCGTACAGCGCACGGGGTTGTTGTCCCATTGATTTCATTTCTTTGGCGACTTCCGCGTACGACATCGAATGTCCATTGGCATGCACAATGCCATCTTTGAATTTAATTTGGTCAGGCTTCACATCATACTTTTCAGCTAGCGTGGCGATGATGGCGTTGCGTAAGGTCTTCGCAGCATAACGAGAAGCATTGCCTGTTACATAGGTTTGACGCGAGGCAGTTGTCGGGCCGCCATTGGGAGTTAAGTCTGTGTCCATGACAAGCACGCGGACTTTATCAGGAGCGACTGTCATTTCTTCGGCAACGATCATGCGCATGACAGAGACAAGTCCCTGCCCCATCTCGGCGGAGGAACTGCGCACTTCAAATGTGCCGTTGTCGTAGAGTTCCACTTCCGCGCCGGATTTATCGGGAGCGCCGCCGCCGAGGCCTGTGTTCTTGTACGCCGCGGCAAAGCCCCAGGCGCGCACCAAATGCCCCTCGTCCCCAGCCCTTCTCCCGAGGGGAGAAGGGAGAGGGGTTAGGGGTGAGGGAGCAGGAGTCGGCTTGAAAGGATGCGGGTTTAGCTTCCGCATTTCTGCGTCCACTTTATCAATACATTCCATCAAGCCAACCGACTCGCGCAGCTCCTGTCCTGTGTTGGTGATGCTTCCAACGTGCAGCGCATTCATGCGGCGCAGTTCAACAGGCTCGATGTTCAATTTCTCGGCGAGCATATCCATCATGGACTCAACCGCGAAAGCAGATTGCGTCACGCCAAATCCACGGAAGGCGCCCGCAGGCGGATTATTGGTGTACATGGCGTAACAATCGGCGCGCACATGCTCCACATCATAAGGGCCGGCAGAGTGCGTGGTGGCGCGCGTCATCACCTTTTCACCAAGCGAGGCATACGCGCCTGTATCGCCATAAAGTTCGGTATCCACCGCAACGATGCGGCCATCTTTCTTTGCTCCGATCTTGACGCGGATCTGCGTGGCATGCCGTTTGGGATGCACGAGCAAACTTTCATGGCGATCAAACAATAATTTCACAGGCCGCTGGGTCGCATTCGCCAGCATGGCGACGTGAATTTGTCCCATCACATCTTCCTTGCCTCCGAAACCGCCACCCATGAGCTGCCCCACGATGCGTACGCGCGACTCGTCCCAGCCCATCACACGCGCCACCTGAGTCCGATCCTGATATGGAATTTGTGAGCCGACATATATTTCCATGCGGCCATCGGGTAACGGCACGGCAATGCTGCACTCGGGTTCGATGAAAGCATGGTCGGTGGTGGACGTGTGGAAAGTGTGTTCGAGAATCACATCGGCTTCGGCAAAACCTTTTTCCATGTCGCCTTTGCGGACTTTGATATGCTTGAGCAAATTCCCTTTTTCGTGGATTTGCGAGACTCCATCCTGACGTGCCTGAACCGGATTCGTAATGACAGGCTGGAAGTCGAACTCCGCTTCGATCAAAGCCGAGGCCTGCTCGGCGATCTGTTGGCTTTCCGCAGCTATGATCGCGATCGTATCCCCAACGTATCTGACGCGCTCTCCAATACCGACAATGGTCGGCCAATCATAAATGACCAGTCCATGATTGTGTTCGCCGGGGATGTCTTCAGCGGTTAAAACCGCCACAACGCCAGGTAATGCTTTGGCTTTTGAAATATCGAGCTTCTTCAAGATGCCATGCGGAATCATCGCGCGCCGCGCCTTGGCATACAACATGCCATCGAAGACAAGGTCATCGGTATAGATTGCGTCGCCAGTGACCTTCTCAATTCCATCGGGGCGTGTATGAGTATGACCGACGGTATCATGTTGATGAATCGAATCAGGGATATGCGGCAGAGGGATGGGTTCCCCCGTCCGCAGGGAATACGCGGCGGCGATAATGGCATTCTCAATCGTGGGATAACCCGCGCAACGACACAGCGTATCCTTTAACGCAAAGCGGATCTCATCCGAATTAGGATTCGGGTTACATTTGAGCAGCGCATACGCGGTCATGACCTGCCCGGGGATGCAGAATCCGCATTGGACCGCGCCATGTTCGACGAAGGCTTCCTGAAGCGGATGAAGTTTTACCCTCGCCCCTTGCCCCTCTCCCTGAGGGAGAGGGGTTGGGGTGAGGGAAGCCAAACCTTCGATGGTCGTGATCTGTTTTCCACCCGCGCGCTCAGCGGGATAGATGCACGAGACGACAGGCTCGCCGTCCACAAGCACGGTACATGAACCGCACTCCGCTTCTCCGCAGCCAATCTTTGTGCCTGTCAGGCGCAGTCGGTTGCGGAGGAGGTCCGCGAGGGTTTCGCCCGCAATGGGTTCGAGAGTATGTTCGATGCCGTTAACAGTAAGTGAGAATTGATTGTTCATAATTGATTTCCTCTGTAGCAATGGAGTCAAAAATCAGGAGACTTTTGACTCCATTTTCAGTGGTTATATTGCTCTTTCCCACGCGGCTTCGAGCGTGTCCCTGAACAATCCATCCACGATGTGGCGACGGTAGTCAGAGCTGGCGCGGCGGGGGCTGGAGCGGAATCCGACTTGAACGAGAAGAGCTTCAAGCGCGGTGTCCACGATTTCATCGCTCATGGCTTTGCCCGCCATAAATTTTTCCGCTTCTGTGGCGCGCCATGGAATGGGCGCGCCCGGTCCGACGGCGATGCGTATTTGTTTAATATTATCGTCCATGCGTTCGAGCCAGATGGCGAGGTTGATGATCGGCAACGCCACGCCTTGCGGACGCATGATTCTCTTGAAACATGAGGCTTGTTGGTGCCTGGTAAGTGGCAGATAGAAACCAACTAACAACTCCTCACCATGTTTGAGAGAGGATTTTCCGGGGCCGAGAAATAATTCATTGAATGGGATTCGGCGTATGGCTGGCGAATCGCCGCCGGGGACGACGGCTTGAGCGTTGATGCCGGCGATCTCGGCTTGGGCGTTGAGGGCGAGCAGGGCAATCGTCCCGTCAGCAGCGGGGAGGGCGTGCGCAACATTTCCACCCAATGTAGCCACGTTGCGGACTTGCGGGCCGGCGATCAAAGTCCCAGCTTCGACCAGAGCCTGGGCATGCTGACCAGCCAAAGGATCCGATACGATGCGGCTGACCGAGAGGCCAGCGCCGACAAAAAGGAAGTCACTCCGTATTTCGAGAGCGAGCATTTCTTGAATCCCAGTCACATCTATGAGTGTGTGAACGGGGGCATGTCGGCCCTGTCCGAGGTCGAGTATTAAATCAGTACCACCCGCGATGGGCAGCGCGGGACCGGGCGATTCGGCAAAAGCCTTTATAGCTTGTGACAGGGTGGCAGGGCGAATATATTCTTGCCAAAGGTTCATGGGTGGTGTCCTTTTTCTTACTGGACGGCGGCACTTTTCGATGGGTTTGCCCAACGCCGTGGCGCGCGCCGCGCCACGACCACCGAACCGATGGAATAAAATTGTACTACTATTAATTCGATCTATGTAACTACTGGAACACCTTCTTCCGGATGCACGCCCGCCATAAACAGACCGAGTTTTTCCGGGGTTGCATTTTGACGAGGAAGAATATCCATGATCCGGCCTTCGTATATGACCGCAATACGATCAGAAAGCGCGAGAACTTCATCCAGATCCTCGGAGATGAGTAAGACTGCCGCGCCTTTTTTTCGTTGTTCGATCAATTGTTCACGGACATATTCCGTGGCGCCGATGTCAAGTCCACGGGTTGGCTGCGCGGCAATAATGGCGCGCGGGTTGCGGGAGATTTCGCGAGCGAGGACTACTTTTTGAATGTTGCCGCCAGAGAGATTCTTGGCGAGGGTTTCCTGCGAGGGTGTCTTAACATGGAACCTTGCGATCATTCGGTCTGTATGGCTGGAGATTTCTTTCAGGTTCAAGAAGCCGGAACGGGAGAAGGGCGGTTTGTGATGTTCCCGCAGGATCATATTTTCTGCCACGCTAAAATCCTTGATCATCCCATCGCGCATACGTTCCTCTGGAATATAGGAAAGCATTCTTTTGGTTAATTCAGCGGGAGCAAAGCCAGTGACATTTTTCCCCTCCAGATAGACACGACCGCCGGTTATTTTTCGCAAGCCGGTAATTGTTTCAGCCAATTCGCGTTGACCGTTACCCGAAACGCCTGCTATTCCCAAAATTTCACCGGCGTGGACCTCCAGGCTTACATCGCGCAAGCCGGGCGTGCCGCGATCACTCCCACAGGATAGCTGCTCGACTTGCAGGCGAACTTCTCCAAGCTCCACATTCCCGCGATCCGGCGCGAAGCTGATTTCACGGCCGACCATCCAATTGGCAAGGTCCTGTTTGGTGGTTTCAGAGGTGGGGCGCGTGCCTATTTTACGGCCATCCCGCAAGACTGTCACGCGATTACTGATCTCGACAACTTCATGTAATTTATGGGAAATAAAGATAAGAGCATAACCATCCCTCACCATCTGATGCATGATGGCAAATAATTCATCCACTTCCTGTGGAGTGAGCACTGCAGTGGGTTCATCAAGAATGAGCAATGCAGCGCCGCGATAAAGCGCCTTGATAATTTCAACGCGCTGCTGCTGGCCAACGGAAAGCTGCCAGATGTATGCGTTTGGGTCTATCTTCAAACTATAAATTCCAGCCAATTCCAAAATGCGTTTTGATACACGGTCGAGGTCGGTCAATGGGCCGCGAGAGGATGGTAATCCCAAAGCTACGTTTTCCGCAACTGTCAACGACTGCACCAGCATAAAATGCTGGTGGATCATGCCAATACCCAGGTTGATTGCATCTGTCGGCGAGGCAATAGTGACAGGTTCGCCATTCAATAATATTTGACCTTCATCCGCATGATACATGCCGTAGAGGATCTTCATCAAGGTGCTTTTACCCGCACCATTTTCACCCAGCAAGGCATGGACTTCGCCGGATTTCACATCAAAATTCACATGGTCACTGGCAAGCACACCGGGAAATCTCTTGGTAATGCCGCGCATTTCAAGGCTCTCAATACGAGTTTGTCCGGAAGGAAGTTTGGTTGATTCGGTCATTACACCATCCAGTTAACAACTTCGGGGGATAAATAATCAAAAAGAGAAATTCAAAATAATTGCTTGTCTTTTACCTGACAAGTCATCCTACGATGACTTGTCAGGTTTTTTATCAGGTATTTATCTTAAGGCAGGGCGATCGTAATGGTTCCGTCAATGATCCCTTTCACGGTTTCATCAGCCAATGCCTTGGCATCTGCGGGAAGGGCGTAGTCCGGGTTGTATTCAATCACCTCGCCATTATTGGCCAGGTTGATCGTGAAGGACTGTCCGCCCAGCGTACCGGCCTGAATGAGGTCGATCATTTCTTTTAGGATGACTTCCCAATGATAGACCTGGCTGGCAACCACAATCGAGGGAGCCAGGGAGGATTGGTTGGCATCACTTGCAAACCAGAGAACATTGTTCTCCTGGGCTTTGCCGATCGCACCCACCACCATCTGAGCGGTGCCTGTCAGGACATCAGCACCGTTGGAGATGTGAGTGGTGGCGGCTTCGGCGGCAAGAGCCACATCCGAGAAAGAACCGATGTAGTTCACGTTCACCTTAACCTCAGGGTTGACCGATGCCACGCCGTCCTTGAAACCTTCCACATAGAGCTTCGCGTCACCGGTCTCGATCGGAGCGACAATACCAATGACCTTGCTGGTCGAAAGAGTCGCCGCAAGCACGCCATTAACATATCCGCCTTCCTGGGAAGCCGCTTCGTAGGCAAAGATATTGGGCTGACCAAATGTATCGACGGTTGTGCCCCAGGCAAAGCTGGTGTTGGGGAAATCAGGTGCAATTTCCTGCAAGGAGGAGCCATATTGCGAGCCGTGAGCGATCACCAGATTGTAGCCTTGGGATGCATAGTCACGGACAGCTGCGGCAGCATCATCCACCACGAACATGCCCTCGGAGAATACGAACTCCATTTTGTCAGGGCCGCCCATTTCTGTCTGGATGGCGACCAACGCATCGTACATGCTCTGGCTAAAAGCCATGTCATTCTTGGCGCTGGGTAAAATAACAGCTACACGAAACGGTGCCGCAGCAGGCGCTTCGGCAACTTCGGGTGCTGAGGTCGGTGCTTCAGTAGCGGGTTGCGCAGCTTCCGAGGCTTCTTCAGCCGGCGCAGGTGAACCACATGCGCTTATGATCAGCGCAAAGGCAACTACCAGAGTAAATAACCATGTGTACTTCTTCATTTTCTTCTTCTCCTGATTTAAATATGAGACTGTTTAAGCACAAAATTTGACACAACCTGTGATTTATCTAATAACTCTTTTTACACAACCTCCTTATCCATGGTTTATGTATCTCGCTCAAATGGTTTCGTCAAAGCCGATGGAGCCCGGACTCTTGAGACGGTAACAACCAAAACCAGAATCGTGAGCACGTAAGGCATCATCACCGCAATTTCAGAGGGGATCGGAATGCCCAGTACTTGAATCCATAATTGCAAAGAGTTGACCATGCTGAACAATAAAGCGCCGCCTAACACCCCCAACGGCCGCCAGGCACCAAAGTATACCAGAGCCACGGCAATAAAACCAATTCCACTGGTCATGTTCTGCTGGAAGACATTTAATAACGCGATGGAAAGGGAAGCCCCGCCAAGCCCGGACAGAATTCCGCCAAGGATGATGGTGAAATATCTGACGCGCCCCACACTGACGCCGAGCGAATCGGCCGCATCCGGGTTTTCGCCCACCGCGCGGATCTTCAATCCCAAATTTGTTTTATTCAACACAAACCATGCCAACGGAACCAGAAGATACGCCCCATATACAAGCAGGTTTTGGCGAAAGAGAATTTCCCCGATGCCCGGAATATCGCTAAGCCCTGCAAGATAAATCTTTGGGAAACCCTGCACGGTTTCAACAGTTCCCAATAACTTTTGGAAAAGCAAGTCGCTCATTCCCAATCCAAAGATGTAAAAGCCTATGCCGCTGATACCCTGTTGGGCATGCAAGTTAACCGTGACGAATGCCATTGCCAATCCCATGACCGCGCCAACCATCATGGCAGCCAGTATGCCAAGCCATAGATTCCCGGTCGTGCGCACCACATAGAAAGCGGCAAAGGCGCCCAACAGCATCTGTCCTTCAACGCCAAGGTTGAGCACTCCACTACGCTGGCCAAAGGTCTCACCGATGGAGGCATATAAATACGGGGTTGCCAATCGTATTCCAGACGAGAGAATTCCAATCAAAACAGTAACAGTAAACAGGTCAGATATCATGCACCCGCCTCCACTTGTGGTGATCCTTCATGATCCGGACGAGGCGGAGAGTCGTCTTCCTGCTTTGCGCTCGCCAATCTTCGCCTCTGTCTTCGTTGGCGCAGAAACTCACTGCTTACCACAAAGACAACCACCAAACCATTCAAAGCTATAACCAGTGCCGATGGAACTTGCACCACCCTTTGCATCTTGTTCGCACCCACTAGAAGCGCGCCAAACAATATGGAAGCGGGAATGGACCAGAGCGGATGCAGTTGTCCGAATAAAGCGACGACAATTCCATTGAAACCGGCACTTCCCGTAAATCCAGATGTGGAACCATCCGTGATCATGCGATAATTGACGCCAAATACCTGGGTTGCTCCGGCCAACCCGGAAAATGCGCCGCTTAAAAGCAGGGCCAACACAATATAACGTTGTACTTTTATTCCCGCGTAGCGGGAAGCGTTTGGGTTTTGTCCCACAGCACGGATCCGATATCCAAGCGTCGTCCGCCAGAGCAGGATGTAAACCAATATCGCCAGGATCACAGCGATCAGCACGCCAAGATGCAGGCGTGTGGGAGCCAATCGGGGTAAACGAAATGTCTCCAAAAGCCTGGCTGTCTGGGGAATCTTTGATGCCTTTTGAGCCTGCAAAGGATCGATCATCGGTCCACGTAAAAGGAAGTTCATCAACTGCACCGCGATCGCATTCATCATCACGGTGCTCAAAATTTCATTCACATTGAAATAGGCTTTTAATAAACCTGGTATGCCGCCCCATATCCCACCGCCAATAAATCCAGCCAACATCGCAATTGTGACAACAAGCCAGCCCGGCAAACCTGTGAAAGTAAGTCCCACCCAGGTTGCCAGAATGGCGCCGACGATCATCTGGCCCTCTCCACCGATATTGATCACATCTCCGCGGAAGGAGATGCAAATACCCAATGCCACCAAAAGCAAAGGAGTAGCTTTGACTAACGTCTCTGCAAAAGCATTGGTATTCCCGAAAGCGCCATCCCAAAGAGCAGCATACGCCTCGATGGGGTTGACTTTCAATAATAACAACATGACTGCGCCGATTAACAATGCAGCCAAGGCGGCAAAGACCGGCAAGAGTCCATCGATCAGGCGGGATGTCCATTCGCTTTGAAGTAATTTTTTCATGGGCAGCTACCTGTCTCCTATTGTATCAGTATACTGAAAGTGCTTAAAAGTTGTCAGACAATTTGTAATAAGAATAACGTGATTTTTATCCAGAATCTCCACTCCAATTTGAGAATATTGATCCAATTGACAGGGGCTCGCCTTAAAATAATCTGAATTCAATACAACGGCAGTTGATTTTGAATTCAGATTGTGGCCATGAGCCAGAGATGAAATCATCCGTACAAGCAAATTGCGCGGTTATTTTAGATCAATATTGCGCAAAATATTTATTTTCCACGTTCTCCGCGAATATAAGGAGTGCCCAACGCGGCTGGCGCGCCAATGCGTTTCCGCATGGCTTCACGCGAACCGATCACCAAAACAACAACGGTGAAGAGATAGGGCAACATTTGCAGGAAGAAACCAAGGTAAGGGTTGTAATAAAACGGATTTGCAAACCCCAACAAAACGAGCGGTCCTTGAATATCCAAAATGAGGCGGCGAAGAGCGCCGAAAGCATACGCGCCAATCGCCGCGCGAAATGGATCCCATTGCGCAAAAATCACCAGTCCGATCGCGATCCAACCCTGCCCACCCGTGGTCAGTTCGCTGAACCAACCTGGCGAAACCGCGAGACTGATTGTCGCACCTGCCAGCCCAGCCAACATTCCGCCAACAAAAACATATAAATAACGCATGCGGAAAACATTGATTCCCAATGCATCTGCGGCCGATGGATATTCACCTACTGCGCGCAAGTGCAGACCCGGGCGCGTACGATTGATGTAATACCAGGAAAGTGGAACCAGCAGATAGCCGATATAAACGAGCACGCTTTGATTGGTGAAAAATATTTTTCCAACGACCGGGATTAAGGTCAGCAATGGGAATGAAAAGTTAGGCAGGAGCGAAACCGTCCCGGCTTTGCTCAAGCCTTCGCCTAATACGAGACTGATGCCGGCGCCCAAAAAAGTAAGCGAGAGACCGCTGACTACCTGATCGGCCTGCAGAGTGATCACAATGAAGGCATGGATCTGGCTGATGAGGCCCGCAAAAAACATGGCCACCAAGACACCCAGCCATGGATTGCCAGTTGCAATGGTTGTGCTAAACGCGCTCATCGCGCCGATCAGCATCATGCCTTCAACGCCGAGGTTAAGAACGCCGGAGCGTTCAGCAAACAACTCACCGATGGTTGCAAATAGTAGTACGGTGCCACTTGCGATGCCCGCCTGTAAGATAATGGTAAAGTCCATAATTATTCCTCCCCGTGTGCAATCACGATCCGATAGCGCAGCAGGAAATCGCTGGCGATGAGACAGACCAGTATAATTCCCTGGATCATTTTGGGGACACCCGAAGGCTGGATCTCTCGTCCTGCGAGGATCAACGCACCGAATAAGACGGAAACGAATATGATGACCAGTGGATTCAGTTTAGCCAGCCAGGCAACGATGATTCCCGTAAAACCATATCCGGCCGCAATCGGCGCAGTTTGCAAACGATGGACAACGCCGGAAATTTCGGACATGCCACCCAGTCCTGCCAGCGCGCCAGAGAGCATCATCACCCAGATCGTGTTCCGTGTGATATTGATGCCTGCATATTGTGCCGCCTTTGGATTATCGCCAATCAAGCGGATCTCATATCCCCAACGGCTGCGAAAGATGATTAACCACAAAATAAATGCCGCTATGATCCCAATAACCAATCCAAGGTGAGTAGTCAATCCGCGAAAGGCTGGAAAAGCCTTGGCATAATCCAGCAAACGCGGCAACCAGGAATTGTTTGGGAACTTGGGGGACATTTGAAAACCGCCTTCCGTCCACACACCAAAGATCCAAAAGTTAACCCACGCCACTGCAACATAATTCAACATCAAGGTACTGATGATCTCATTCACATTGAATTTTGCCTTAAGATAGCCGGGGATAAACCCCCAGATCGCACCTGAAACCATGCCTGCCAGCATCATGACAGGAATAAACACCCAGCGCGAAGTTTCCGCAGGCAATACCGGTGCAAGCACGATCGCGCTCGCGCCAAAAGCACCCATGATGAACTGCCCCTCCGCGCCGATATTCCACAATTTCATGCGGAACGCCACCGCACAAGCCAGAGCCGCCAAAAGGATCGGCGTTGCTTTTACGATGGTATCAGAAAGCACACCAATATCACCAAACGAAGCCTTGGCTATATGTTGATAAGAACGGATCGCATCGCCGCCGGAAAATGTGATCAAAATACCACCCAATATCAAGGCTACAATAAGCGCACCCAGGGAGATTACAGCGGGATACCATGCCGGAGGCTCGCTCAAGCGCGGCTCAATCCGGATACGAAATGGCATTCTTGGTTTAACAGAGGTCGACTCAGCCATTATGCAGCCACTCCTTCTTTTGGGATTTGATCGAGCGGAGTGCCCGTCATCATCTGACCAATCGTATCAACCAGGTCCTCATCTGCTTCGCCGCCTTCGACCTTCACCTCGCCCATAATCTTTCCTTCGTAGATCACATAAACGCGATCACTGAGCGAGAGCAATTCCTCCAGCTCCTCAGAAATAAGCAGGACAGCCGCACCCGCTTCGCGCTGGGCAAGCAATAAACGGTGGACTCCTTCGATTGCGCCGACATCCAGGCCACGCGTCGGCTGCACCGCAACCATGAACGCAGGCAAACCGGAGATCTCACGCGCCAGGATCACACGCTGCAGGTTTCCGCCCGATAATAAACGAACGGGCGTGGAAACACTGGGCACGATAATGTCGTAGGCCGTTTTAAGTTCATTGGCAAGTTTGGTGGCAACTTTCATATCCAGCAAACCCTTATTTGAGATCGGAGGTTTGCGATAATTCTTCATAATGACGTTATCTGTCACGCTGAGATTGGGGGCGCTGCCTACATGGGTGCGATCCTCGGGGACATACGCCATGCCGTGTTGAATGCCAAATAACGTATTTCGGTTGCTGACCGTATCGCCATTCAACAGAACCTGTCCCTGTTTACATTTACGCATACCGGAAATAACCTGTGAAAGCTCGCTCTGACCATTCCCTGCCACACCCGCCACACCGACAATTTCACCCGCGCGCACATTCAATGAAACCCCGCGCAAAGCAGGCAGGCCTTTATCATTCTCGGCATGAATATCTTTAACATCCAGCACAACACTTTGTGGATTGCAGGGCTTTTTATCAACTGAAAAAATAACTTCGCGCCCTACCATCAAACGCGCCAATTCCTGGCGTGAAATCCCCTTTGAAGGCACGCCCGAAGCCGTACCCACCCCACGCCGCAAAACACTGACGCGGTCCGCAATGGCGCTGACTTCCTGTAATTTATGACTGATAAAAATAACGGATTTCCCCTGAGCAATCATGGCTCGCAAGGTTTCAAATAAACCTACGATCTCTTGTGGGGCAAGCACAGCAGTCGGCTCATCCATGATAAGCACGTCCACGCCGCGATAAAGCATTTTTAGAATTTCAACACGCTGTTGTTCCCCCACAGATAATTGCCAGATCTTTACGCGCGGATCCACTTTTAATCCAAAGCGTTCACCCAATTCTGCAATCTTGGTATCGTAATCAGGTAAACGCATGATGAAGCGCGGATCATCAAGCCCAAGCAAAATATTTTCCGTGACGGTTTGAGATGGCACAAGCATGAAATGCTGATGCACCATGCCAATACCCGATTTGATCGCATCACGCGGGGAGGAAAAAACTTTCGGCTCACCCCTGACCAAAATAGTGCCGGCTTCCTGGCGATATAAGCCAGCCAATACATTCATTAAAGTGCTTTTGCCGGCCCCGTTCTCTCCCAGCAATCCGTGTATTTCGCCCTGACATAATTCAAAATCAACGTGGTCGTTTGCCAGCACACCGGGAAAACGCTTGACGATCCCACGCATTTCGACAATCAAGGGTGTTTCCGAGGGTATAGCAAGCGTTGAGGAGGTTTGATTAATCACCAGGTTACTCTCCTGCGATAAAGTCGATATATTGGGAAACATCCCGCAGGTTTCCCTAGAATTATGAAATTCTCTCGTCAAATCTGCGGGACGGTCAACCAGACATTGTACAAAGAGGGCCAGAACCCTGAGAGTCCTGGCCCATTTATCAATTTAACGGCTATTGAGGCAGTTCAGCGGTAATGCCTTCGGCCCACCACTTCATACAGACTGAGACGGTACACGGCAAACCATATTCAGGGAAGGCGTCAAGATCGACCTGTTCCAGGCTTTGGCCGGCAGGCAGAACCACGTTACCCTGATTATCGTTAATCGGGCCAGTGAACACATCAAAGCGAGTGAATTCGCCAGCGAGCATCTTGGCAAGGGTATCTTTCACCATTGCAATCACTTCAGGATCAAGATCGGCCACACCGGGGGTAAGTTCCTGGCCTTCCATGAAACCATACAATCCCAATGCACCTGTCTCGGCATCAAAGTAATCCCAACCAGGGACATAGGTTCCGGCAATTACTTTTTCGGTGATTGCGGAATAAATTGGACCCCAGACCCAGTAAGGAGCGGTGAGACAAGCATCCACCTTGCAGGAACCATACCAGTCATAGGTTACGCCCCACTTGCCTTTTTCCTGCGCTACATCGGCATTCGCAGGAGTATCAGCGCCGGTGAACACAACCTGAGCACCAGCATCAAAGAGGGAAGCCGCAGCTTCTTTCTCAATGACAGGGTCATGCCAGGTATTGATCCAGCGGACATCCATGGTGCATTCGGGGCAGGTCTTCTTCATACCCAACGCAATGGCATTACCGAGGCGAATTTCTTCAGGGATGGGGAAGGTGGCCATATAACCAAGTTTGGGGTTTCCGTCCATCTTGGCGCGCGCACCTGCCAGCATTCCAGCCAAGTATTTCATATCTTCCATCGCACCCATCAGGTTGCCAAAGTTGGTCTGGTTGGAGTTGATACCGGTTAGGTGAATATACATCACATCCGGGAACTCCTCAGCGACAGCCTGCATCGGGTCGCCGAAACCAAAGGATGTGCCGAAGATCAGGTTGAATCCCTTGCGTGAAAGGCTGCGGAAAACCTGTTCGGAATCTGCACCTTCAGGTACATTTTCAATATAGGCCGTGTGCACATTCGGGACATTCTCTTCAATGTACATCAGGCCTTCGTAATGCGCCTGCGACCAACCGCCATCATCGTGGGGTCCGATCAAAACCATGGCGACATTGAATTTTCCATCTACTACCTCGGGGATCTGAAAGCCGCTCGAATCAGCGGGCGCTTCAGTAGCGGCAACAGGGGCTTCCGTAGCAGCAGGAGCTCCCCCGGCAGCAGGGGCTTCGGTGGCGGCAGGTTGAGCACCACCACAAGCGGACAGGACTAACATGAGTGCCAACGCAAACATTGCGAGGCGGGCAAAATTCTTACGCATTCTTCTTCTCCTTATAAAATATATGTTTTACGTCGAAACATGCAAGGTCAAATTGTTCTTTCGACCTCCTTTCAATTTGTGTAAACAATTGTAATTAAAGCAATTGTTTTTGTGAAGAATATAACATTATATATCTCTAAGGTAAACACTCGAACTCGCTTCGTACTTTATCCAGTGCAGAAACCTGCTCCGGGGTACTTTGAGTCTGGCGTTCAATCCGATCCCACAACCTGCAGAGCAGCGGACCGACATAGTTTTTTGATATTTTATAGGAAGTATTTGATAATTCTACCGCCTTTTTCCAATCTCCAACATGAGCATAACCTTCAATAAAAACGAAACGTTCGACTGGGTCATTTGGGTGGTCGTCAAGCGCAAACGCGGTTTCACCAAGTGCGACTACCTGGTCCCAATCTCCTTTTTGACGCGCCAATTCAGCCTGTCCAAAATAATAACACCAGCCATGCGACGGCTCGCTTCCGTAAAGCTGACCTGGGAGCTGCGCCTGCTGTTCGATCAGGATCACATCCTGATTGGAATAGCGCGCAACATCTCTAAGGGCAGGAGGCAGAAGCCGATTCGTTTCTTCAACCTCAGGATCGATCACGCGGAAACAACCGGGCGGTTCATAATGGATCACAAGGATCTTGGAAGTGTTCCCATAAAAGGTCGGGCCGATATAGTACAACTGATGTGCTTGACCCGGCTCCACGCTTGGCAATGTTTTTCCAACCCGTATGGAGGCGAAGTATAAAATACTGTTCATCTCACCAGGCGGACTGTAGATCCAATTCAGAGGCCCGGTCAATGAATTATCTGAATAGTAGGTAACAGGCAGGTCGTTGGAAAGCAGGATCGTCCCTTTTTCCAGCGCCGGAATTCGCCATGTCATTTGCCAAAAGAAGTCTTGCTGGGTGGCCCAATCGTGGCGGAAAATATCTTCGAGACGGAAATGTCTGCTCGCGGCAAAGCCAACCAGCAAAGCCACCAGGAT
Source organism: uncultured Anaerolinea sp. (assembly GCA_964511765.1). Classification (GTDB taxonomy): domain Bacteria; phylum Chloroflexota; class Anaerolineae; order Anaerolineales; family Villigracilaceae; genus Villigracilis. Next base: position 67,589 of record CAZEGE010000001.1, on the reverse strand, counting down.
CATTTGGGAGCGCCGGTTTTTAATCAACGCGATCAGACTAGCCAGCAATAGACTCGCCCCCAGCATGAAGGGCAGCATGAAGCGATCTATCGAGAAGTTCAACTGCGGAACGACGCCTATCACCCACACCGATCCGCCCGATAGACCCCAAAAAACCAAACCGATAAAACCTGCCTGCCGGGCAAATTCACGATCATCGGAGTCGTTTATTGTAAATTTGAACAAATATATGCCAACCAGAAAAATGATCGAGAATAACAGGACCAGCATCAAGGCGAGCGTGAGCGGTCCAAATCCCGATAAGCCAAGGGTTAGCAGTGGATACAACCAGACTTCAAAAACGGTCCGCCAGAAACTCAGGGCAACGTTATTTATAAACAACAATAACCCTGCCAGAAAATCATCGCGGAATGCGTCCAGCAAAACATATCGATAACTGGCGTTTTGGAAGGTAAAGAAGGTCATACGCCAAAATGTGACGCCTGAAAATATCAACAAGAATGGCAAAAAGTACAATACGGTTTTTTGGATGCGGTTTTTATTCCTGCCTGTTAACACCTGCCAGAAGAGGAAAATCCGTGCGAACTCGAGGAAATAAAAATATTCCATGGTCAGCAGGTTGACCGCGGCCAGCAACCAGGATGCCCCAAATAAAACCCAGCGGTATTTTTCATCCTTCAGAGCCAGCAGTGAAAGATAAATGGAAAGCAAATAGCACGACAGCACAATATAAAAATGGCTGTACATCATGGCAATGAAGTGCTGCCCCATACCGGGGTAGACAAGGAAAAGTAAACTCGCCCAAAATGCGGGTTTTGAGTGCGCGGGCCACAAAATACGCAGTATCGCCCATAACAAAAGCGCAGTAAACCAGCGCAAAACAATTGCCAGTAATTGCCAAACCCAGGGGTTCGGTCCAATTACTGGCAGGGTGAGCTGATAGATCATGCCCCAAAACGGGCGGCTGGTGGAGAAGGTTTTTGTTAAGACATCAGGACCCAGGCGATAATAGATCCACGCCCAGGGAAATTCATCCCAATAAAAACCGCGCTTCCAGAAGAACAGTCCATAGGTCAGTACGGCAATTAATAGCATAAACCACGCAGCGCTACGCGTTTTAAATTTCACGCCATCAAGCCGTTCGATCCATTTTTTCATTAAGACTATCGCTCGATCCAGGTACCTGTTTCACCTTTGAGCGCGCGGCCAATGTTTTCAGGATTGGTGATGAGCGCCTGTTTGCCGCCGTTCTCAAGATACCAGATCACAGCTTGAATCTTCGGAGCCATGGAGCCTTTGGCAAAGTGTATGCCTTCAGCCAGGTAAGCCTTGGCCTCGGCAAGTGTTATTCTATCCAGCCATTTTTGATCTGGCTTGCCAAAGTTAATGGCAACCTTTTCAACCGCGGTGGAGATGACGAATAGATCAGCCTTAATTTCACGCGCCAGCAGGGACGAGGCATAATCCTTATCCACTACCGCCGCAGTACCTTCGTAATTTCCATCACCGGGGTCAATCACCGGGATTCCGCCACCGCCCACCGTAATGGTAACAATCCCCTTTTCCAGCAAAGTTTGAACGGTTTCCAATTCAACGATTTCTTTCGGCAGGGGCGAAGCGACCACACGCCTCCAACCGCGCCCGGCGTCCTCGATCACACTCCAGCCTTGTTCGCGCTGGCGGCGCTCGGCCTCCTCTTGTGTCATGAATCCGCCGATCGGCTTGGCCGGTTTCTGGAAGGCCGGGTCGGCTTTGTCCACAAGGGTCTGCGTAATGACCGTGACCACTTTCTTCTTGATGCCGCGCTGATAGAGAATGTTTTGCAGGTTTTGCTGGAGGGCATACCCAATTGCACCCTGGCTATCCGCGCCGCACACATCCAACGGGACTTCGTGCATCCCCTCGACTCGCGCAGCAATTTCTGAACGTCTGAGGATGAATCCGACCTGCGGACCATTCCCATGACCGATTGCCACTTCCCAACCCTGCTCGATCATATCGGCAATATGAACGGCAGTCTCTTTTGCGGCCCTGTACTGGCTTTCAACGCTTACGTTCTTTTCGTCAACGATAAGCGAGTTGCCGCCGATGGCGATTACTGCAAGTTTATTGGTCATGCGTTCTCCTACGCCATCGTCAACGCCATGACGGCCTTCTGCGCGTGCAGGCGATTCTCAGCTTCATCAAAGACCACGGATTGCGGCCCATCCAGGACATCGCTGGTGACTTCGACATCGCGGTCAGCAGGCAACGGGTGCATGTAGATGGCGTCCTTGTGGGCCACCTTTAATTTGGCATCGTCCATGATCCAATTTTTGTACATATCCTGCAGTTTCTTGCCTTCAACCTTCTCGTTTGTAGTCAAAAGCGGACCCCAGGATTTGGCGTAGATCACGTCCGCGTTCTTGCAGGCTTCGGTCATGCCATCTTTAGAGTCAATGATCTCGAACTTGGTGCCGGCGATCTTGGCCTGCTGCTTGGCCTGCTCAACGATATCAGGCATCAATGAGAATTCAGGCGGATAAGCCAGCGTCACATCCATGCCAAAGCGCGGCATTTGCAAAATCAAAGACTGGGGAACAGAAATCGGCTTGAGGTAGGAAGCGGCATAAGCCCATGAGACTACGATCTTCTTCTTGCGCAAATCCTTGCCCTTCTTTTCCATGATGGTCATCAAATCAGCCAGGCACTGGAAGGGGTGATAAATATCGCATTGCATATTCAGGACAGGCGCACGGCTGGACTTGGCCACCGCATTTAGATATTTGTTTCCGTCGCCGTAATCGCAGTGACGGATGGCAATACCGTCAAAATAGCGGCCAAAGATCTCGCCAATTTCAACCGGGGTATCACCGTGTGAAATTTGGGTTGTATTGCTGTCGATGAAAGCGCCGTGTCCGCCAAGCTGCGCCATGCCCGCCTCGAACGAGCCACGTGTGCGTGTGGATGAAAAGAAGAAGAGCATCGCCAGCACCTTATCCCGCAGGTATGGATGCGGTTCGCCAAGTGCGCGCTTGCGCTTAAGATCCCAGGCCACTTCCAAAACAGTTTCGACTTCCTCTTTTGTGAAGTCGAGGTCGCCAATGAAATCACGACCACGAAAATTTGTTTGCATATTATTAGTCTCCTTGTCTTCTAGTCCTTCTAGTCGGTTAGTCGGAATTACGCAGGTATTTCAACATTCCATTGATCAATTTTTTCGTCTCTACCGCAAGGTCATAAGCCTTTTTCAACTCCTCGTTGGTAATGTAGCTGGCATCCAGGGCTAAATACAGTTCAGATTGGACTTCGCCCGCTGAACGTCTTGCCATTTTCAGGAAACGGGCAAATTCGGGGTCATAGCCTGCTTCAAAACCTTCGGCGATGTTGTGCATGACAGAGCCTGCGGCATCTCGTATCTGGTTGCATAAAGCCCAGTCACGAGAAAACTTTTCTTTCCGCGTCAGTTCGTAAATATACCCAGCCTAACTCCTAGCCTTTTGCCAGCTCTGCAACTCCTCGAAGTTCTTGACTGTACTCATCGCGCCATCTCCTTGACTAGCCGACTAGCAACTAGCCGACTATTATTCCGTTGCGCCCAAGACCAGCGCCAGCAAAGACATTCGCATCACGACACCGTTGAAGGCTTCCTGCCAGTAGCGCGACCAGCGTGTGATATCCACATCAGTTGGGATCTCGTCCATGCGCGGGAGCGAGTGAAGCAGGATGGCATCGGACTTGGCTTTCGTCTCCAGCAGTTCGCGCGTGATCTTGTAGTTCGCAGGCGTCAAATTAAGTTCGCCCGTGCGCTCATCGCGAGACTTTGTGTAATCTGGCTGTACAACTGGCTCGACCAGGATCACATCTGCCTCTGCAATGGCTTTCTCAACATGATCGGCTTCCTTGAAATTTACGCTGTACTGTTTGAGTTCCTGCTTGAATTCATCGGTGAGTCCCATTTCCGGCGGAGCGACAAATGTGATCGGGCAATCAAACTGGCTCAAAGCATATCCGAGGGAGTGCATAGTTCGCATGCGCATATCGCCAACCGCCAGCCACTTGAGACCATCAATGCGGCCTTTCTCACGCAAAACCGTGTACAGGTCGGTGAGAATTTGCGTCGGGTGCTCGCCCCAGCCATCGCCGCCATTGATGATGGGCACACTCGCCCACTTCGCGGCTTCATGCGGCGCGCCTTGCTGAAAATGGCGCATCACGATCACATCGCCATAGTACTCCAGCATCTTGACCGTATCCTTGATGGACTCCTGGTAGAAGTCCCCGGCGCGGGTCATCTTGGCATCTGAAAATCCCGTGACATGGCCGCCGAGGCGGTGCATGGCCGATTCATGAGCCAGACGCGTGCGCGTCGATGGCTGGTAGAAAGCCGTTACCAGAGTCTTCTCCTTGAGCAGATCCACGTTCTTTCTTGCGCGTGCAATTGGCTCCATTTTCTGAGCCACATCGAACACGTGGAAAAACTCATTGCGCTCGAATTCCTTGAGCGACAAGATGTCGCGACCATTGAAACTACGCATGACGAACCTCCTTATTTGTGTTGAAGATGGTGGATATGATAGTGGACTCCTGTAATTCTAAAGTGTGATTCTCGGCCTGATTTTTTCGTTAAATATTAAAAGGGGCAACCCTTCAAACTCACTTTTGGCTTTGTTCAGCCAACATTTTTGGCAACAGCGCATAGAACTCCGTGGCGCGTACCACCTCGTCGAGCAACACGTTTTCGTGGCGCATGTGCGCGGTTTTCTCATCGCCAGGGCCAAAGCCGATGGACGGGATATTCGCCTTGCCAGCCCAATAGGTGCCGTTGGTCGAGAAGTCCCACGTGCCCAGCATCCGCTTCTCGCCCCACAGCGTCTCGATAGTGCACTGCCCCGCCTGCGTCAATGGATGCGCGTCATCCAGCAGCCAGGGCGGGTAGAACTTCAACACCGGAAAGACGAAGCCTGTGTAGGACGGCGCGTCGTAGAACAGTTCTTCGACGTGAATTTCGTCCTGCAAATAGTCGGGGATCAGTCCCTTGATCTGCTCAATCACTGCGTCGTGCGGCTCGTTCGAAGTGATGCGGCGATCAATATAGATCGTGAACTGATCGGGCACCGCGTTGAGTGAAGCCGTGCGCGCCGAAACATCGGTCACCGCGATTGAGGGAAATCCCTGCACCGGATGATAGCCCATACCGAAGCGCATCCGACGATCCAACTCGCGGATTTGCGTGATGATCGCCATCATCTTGTACACGGCGTTGTCGCCCAGGTAGTGCGACGCCGCGTGCGCTGAGCGCCCGGTGGCGGTGACCTTCAATTCGATTCGCCCTTTATGCCCGCGGTAGACCTGCATCTTGGTCGGCTCGCCGATGACCACGAAATCGGGTTTCACCCGGGGGTCGGTCTCGACGAAGGCGTTGGGTGCGATGCCATCGCACCACTCTTCCATGTTGCCGAAGTAGTAGGCGGTGTAGCCATCGAGCAGACCCAGATCGCGGGCAATTGCCATACCATACACCATGCCGGGCGTGCTGCCTTTTTCATCACATGCACCCCTCGCATACAAAACGCCGTCCTCAACCTTGCCCTTGAACGGATCCCATTCCCATTCGCTGGGGTCGCCGACGCCCACGGTGTCAATATGCGAGTCGAAGACGATCACCTTGGGACCGTCGCCAATGCGACCGATGGTGTTGCCCATCTTGTCGAAGCGCGCCTCGTCGAAACCTAGTTTCAGCATCTCGGCCTGGATGCGCTCGCCGACGTCCTTCAATTGGCCTTCCATGCTGGGAATGGCAACAATATCACGCAAGAATTGAATAATATTTTCACGATTGTCCTGTACTTTTTTCTTTATGTCGTTCACTTTTGTCATTAAAACACCTCAAGAATTTGATATGCTGATTGCAGGTACGCGATCAGTTTAAGCTCAGGTAATGCCTACGCGCCGGACGATATGGAAATGAAAATATCCGGGAATAAAATAACCAAGGGAATAATCCACTACTTTTCCGCTGCGATTATATAACTGTGAATAAAAATGCAATAACACGTCGCCACGCTGCACCTCAAGCGCCTTGGCAACTTCAGCTGTTGCACCGATGGCGCTGACGTTCGCGCGGGAAGATTCCAGAGCATCGCCGCGACCCAGCAAAAAGTCCAGAACCGAACCGTGAAAATCCTCGGGTAAATCCTTCGAGGAGAGAAAGGTCTCAGGCAGAATATCCTCAAGATATGCCACGGGTCTGTTATCTGTGCGCACCACGCGGCAGACCCGAGTTAATTTTTCACCCATCGCAACATCCAGCAGCTTCACCAGCTCTTCATCGGCAGCGGCCGGCTCGATGCTCAAATTACTGACAGAGACCTCAAGCCCCAGGCGCATTGCAATCGTCTCAAGGCTTTCAAGCACTTCCAGGCCGCTATCCAGCACCTGCATCTTGCCGACCACAAAAGTTCCAGAACCCTGCCTGCGGCGAATCAATCCCTGCGTTTCAAACGAACGCATGGCCTCGCGCAAGGTGGCGCGCGAAACGCCAAGTTGTTTGGCAAGATCAGGTTCGGACGGAAGCCGCTGGCCCGCTGGCGAACGAGCGATCAGCGCTGCCAGATCGACCTGCACTCTTTGAAAAGGAAAATTAGCCATATCACCTCAATCTTCCAGCACAGGCACAAAATCAAATTGGGTTACATCCACAAGACCCTTATCAGAAATCCTTAATTCAGGTATGACCACCAGCGCCATTAAGCTTAACTGCATATTCGGATTGTTCAGTTCACAACCGCAGGCCTTGAAACCCTCAAGCACCGAGGCGGTTTTCTGCGCCACAATATCCGCGCTCTCGTTCGACATCAAGCCCGCGATCGGCAAATCCACCAGCCCAACCACTTCGCTGTTGATCACCACAATCTGGCCGCCGCCGCATTTCGCCAGTTCATTCGCAGCGAGTGCCATGCTCTCATCATCAGTTCCGACCACGATCATGTGATGGCTGTCATGCGCCACTGTCGAGCCGATCGCGCACTTCCTTGTGAATTCAAATCCGCTCACCAATCCCACCGTGACCTTGCCTGTTGCGCGATGACGTTCCACCAGCGCGATCTTCGCGAGGTCGCGTTTCAGATCCGCTTTGACTTCGCCAGCGTCTGCCTTGACCTTCATCCTGAGATGGCGGGTCGGCGCCTGATTCTCGATCACACCGATGACATGCGCCTCAATCTCCACTCCGTCGTTTGCTCTCGTCCGCAGGGCAAAATCCTCCGCTTTGAGATTTCTCTTCAAATGCACAGAATTGGTGGCCCATTTGGGATACTTGACCACGGGCAATTTGACCTGCAATTCACCATTCTCGGCAATGACCTGTCCTTTGGCGATGACCAGATCGGCCTTGAAATTCATCAAATCCTCAACCAGGAGCAGGTCCGCCCAGCGGCCGGGCGCGATCATACCCATTTCCTTGGTAAGACCGAAATGCTCGGCGGCATTGATGGTCATCATTTGAATGGCAGTCATCGGATTTAAACCTTCCGAAATTGCATGGCGCAGCACGCGGTCCATGTGACCTTCCTGCGTGAGCGTTGCCGCGTGGGAATCATCGGTGCAAAGGATGAAGCGGCGCGCATCCAATTTCTTTTCGGTTATGGCTTTGACCTGAGCCGCCACGTCATGCCAGGCGGACCCGTAACGCAGCATGGCTTTCATACCCTGCCTGACACGCGCGACCGCATCATCCAGGCGAGTGCCTTCGTGGTCGTCCTCCGCGCCGCCCGCGACATACCCGTGAAACGGAAGGCCGAGGTCCGGCGAGGCATAATGCCCGCCAATCACCTTCCCTGCCGCATGCGTCACGGACATTTCTTCCAGCATTTTTTTATCGCCCATGAACACGCCGGGGAAGTTCATCATCTCTCCCAAGCCAATGATGCCCTTCCAGCTCATGGCTTCCGCCACTTCCCTCGGGCCAATGGATGAACCCGGTGTTTCAAACCCCGGCGCAGATGGAACACAAGAGGGCATTTGTACCCAGACATGGACGGGCTGTTTGCGAGCCTCGTCCACCATTAACTTCACACCTTTGAGACCAAAGACGTTGGCGATCTCGTGCGGGTCGATGAACATGCCGGTCGTTCCATGCACTGCCACCGCGCGCACATACTCTGTCACTGTGACCATGCCGGATTCAACGTGCATATGCGCATCCAGAAGGCCGGGCACAAGATAACGCCCTCTGGCCTCGATGACTTTTGTCTTTTTTCCAATTGCATGACTGGTATCACGCCCGACGTAAGCGACGTGACCCGCCACAATGGCAATATCGGTATCCGGGACGACCTCACCCGATTGCACACTCACCCATTTACCTCCCCGAATGACAAGGTCGGCCTGGGTGCGTCCCATGGCTACGTCAACAAGGGTACGAGTGAGTTTTGTGGATGAGGTCATAAATTCTCCATAACTGGACATTCAACTATTGTGTCAAAACAGAAATAGCAAGCGCCACCGAAAAAATGATCAATGGCATAACCAGCAGCCAGGCCATGAAATTATTTTGACGTTCAATTGCATAAGCTGAGATCAATTGAAACAGAGGCAGCAATAAAACAGGAGTGCGAAATCCGTTGCTGGCATAATATGTAAAAGGGACGCATACAATTCCAGCGACTATTAAGAACTTTGGCTTCATCAACAATAAACCTACAATCGAAAGCAATATGGATGTAATGACCGCAGGCCAGCCAAAGATAATTATTACGAACAAGTCACTCATCATATTATTTAAACGCGTATTCGTCGACGGCGACGCCCAAACCATCCGCGACACGATTGACATAGGCAAAATATGCCACCGCCTGATTCAAGTCAAGGATGCCGCGATCATCCAAACCGGCCTCTCGCAAAGGCTCAAGATCTGACTCAGCCATAGACCAGGGTTCACGCGTAAGCTTATCAGCATAATCCAGCAGGGCGCGCTGTCGCGGGATCAACTCTGCGGTGCGGTAATCGTTTTTCAAGGCTTCAACCAGTTCAGGTCTCTTCACAAATCGCAGCAGACCGCGCGAATGATGCACAATTCAATAATGACATTGATTGATGACACTGACCACCACCGCCACCATCTCACGCTCCGAGCGGCTGAGCGGACTCTTCGCGTGCATCACCGTATGATAAAGATCGGCGTGAGCGCGCAGGGTGGGCGGATTCAGCGAGTGGACCGCCAGGATATTATCTGTTCCCTGTTTTTCGGAATCGAATTCCTGTTCGTACAAAGCCTTCAATTCGCCTTGCGCTTCTCCCTCGGGAACGACATTGATCCAGGCGCGTTTGTTACTCATTCCTTTGACCTTGCAACAATCTCTTTGCTGACGGCATTTCTATTCCACTTTCAATGGCGGACCAAGCAACTCCATGCCATGGGCTTTCCATAATTCCGGGTCTTGCGGCGGCATGGCGTTTGCTTTTGTTACTTCACGAAAAAATGCCTCCATTTTGCCTGCGGGCATAAAGGTGATCAGCATTCTGCCTTTCTCGCCACCGCCTGCGTACGCCCAGACATGAGGGATCTTGCGCGGCGCGAAAAGTGAGTCGCCGGGTTTTAGCGTGAGTCTTTCCTGCCCAACTTCAACAATAAATTCTCCTTCAACCGCATAAAACCACTCATCCTGTTCGTAATGCAAATGTCTTGCAGGGCCGCCCTTCTCATGGAAGGTATTTTCGATAACAAAAAGACCACTGCTATCCTGCGGTACCACCTTGAAAGAGATCAAACTAATACCGAGACCTCGATGTTCGCCAAAGAGATCGTCGCCTGCCGCAACCTTGTGTGTGTTTGTCATTATGTAAATTCTCCAATTTAAGATAACAATAATCGTTTCGCGGCTTGGTTATGTTTTTCAACCAACTTACGTTCATTAATAGTTATAAGCTGACCTTCCTTTACGATAAATTTTCCGCCGACAACAGTGTAATCCACATTCATGGACTGGCCAAACACGATGGCAGACACAGGGTCATGCATGCCCGTATAACTCAGTTGATTCAAGTTGACCGCGAAGAAGTCGGCGCATTTGCCCGCTTCCAGGCTGCCGATATCATTACGGCCCAGAACCGCCGCGCCGCCGCGTGTGCCGAGATGCAAGGCTTCGCGCGCGGTCATCAATTTTCGCTCGCCCTCACCCTGCCCTTTGCGAAGCACCCCTGTGGGGCTCCCTGAGGGAGAGGGTGTAGCGGAGAAGCCTGTCATGCCTTCTTTGACTCTCGACACCAATAGCGCATTGCGGACTTCCGCCAGCAGATGCGAGCCGTCGTTGGAAGCGGAGCCGTCCACGCCGAGGCCGACGTCCACGCCAGCGGCGCGAAATTCCTTGATGGGCGCGATGCCAGAGGCCAGCCGCATATTTGAGGTGGGACAGTGCGCCACGCCGCAATGATGTTTGGCAAAGACCTGTATCTCCTCATCGTTGACCCAGACGGCATGTGCAAACCAGACGTCCTCACCCACCCAGTCCACAGCCTGCATATAACCGACGGGACGATGGCCAAACATCTGCTGGCAGAATTGTTCTTCGTCTTCGGTCTCAGCGAGATGCGTATGCAGATGCACGCCATAATCACGCGCCAGTTTGGCAGACTGTTTCATTAAATCTGATGTGACGCTGAATGGCGAGCAGGGCGCGAGTACGATCTGAGTCATCGCGCCGGGCTTTGCATCGTGATATTTTTCGATCAGGCGCTGCGAATCTTTGAGGATATTTTCTTCGCTATCCACCACTGAATCGGGCGGGAGTCCACCTTTGGATTCGCCGAGGCTCATCGAACCGCGCGAGGCTTGCAGGCGTAATCCGATCTCGGCAGCCGCAGCAATTTCATCATCCAGTTTTGAACCGTTTGGAAAGAGGTAGAGATGATCCGCTGCGGTGGTGCATCCCGATAGGGCCAATTCTGCCAGTGCGGTCTGAGTCGAGATAAAAATATCGTCGGGAGTGAGGCGCGCCCAAATGGGATAAAGAGTTTTGAGCCAGTTGAAAAGATTGGCGTCCTGCGCGGCAGGAACGGCGCGCGTCAGGGTTTGATAAAAATGATGATGCGTATTGACCAGCCCAGGCAGAACGACATGACCTTTGAGGTCGAGAACTTCATCGGCTGCCTGCCCTGAACCTGTCGAAGGGTCGGGAAGTTCGCTCATCGGGCCGACCTTTTCAATGATTCCCTCGCGAATAAAAAGACCACCTTCGGGAATCTCCCGTTGATGGTCGTCCATGGTGACGATATGCGCGTTTTTGATGAGAAGGGTGGTCATATGCTTTTAGCCGTCAGCTGTTAGAGATTGGTCTAGTTGTCTGACAACTTATAGTGTAGCAAAAAAGTCGAAGGATGTCAAATGTATGCTAGAATAATTTTGTTGTTTTCCAATTGAAATTGCGGGAGTTCACAAATGAAACCATTACTATTTTTGACTGCAGATTATGCTAACGTAACTGGTGACGGAAAATTAAATGTTATGGGAATATTTAACGATATTAATGCATATAAGTTCCCTGCCAGGCATCCATCAATGCACCTTGTAGCAAAGCTAGGTCCTGAGTTAAGTGAGTATGGTCAAAAAAGATCGTTTACTGTCATTTTAATGGACGCAGACGCCAACCATGTTTTAGAAGTTTCCGGTGAGTTTGAAGTTCCAAAAGCACAAGGCGGTAGAAAACCGGAAGTAAACATTATTCTTGATCTAAAAGATGTAATCCTGCCCCAACCAGGGAGGTATCAATTTGTTCTCCTTGTTGATAAAGATCAAAAAGACGAACTGACTATGTATGTAAATCAAATAGAGACGCCTAATCAGCCCCAGGAATACCAATGGTTTCCAAAGCAGAAAAGCGATTGGAACTTTTGGAGCAAATGCGAAAATCCAAGTCAAATTGGAAAAAAGAAGATATCGAAAAACTATATAAAGAGTTTGGTTTTATAATGAGACACGGCAGCAATCATGATATAGTATTGCACCCTGAGTTTCCAATGTTAAGAGCTACTTTAGCGAGACACAAAGCTCTTCCCAAAGGTTATGTTCAATTTGCAGTAAAATTAATTGAGAGACTGCTTGAATTACAGAAAGGAAGTATTGATGAATGATAAATGGTTGAAAACAGCCGAGGAATTGGCTAATCGTCCATATTTTATCAAGGTTGTTCGTGATGAAACAACCGAGGGAGAACCAATCTATGTTGCGCATGCACCTGAATTAGAAGGATGTTTTGGACAAGGAGATAATCCAAGAAATGCTGTAGCAGATCTGAAAACTGCAATGATTGATTTTATTGTAAGCCTTCTTGAGGATGATATACCTGTGCCAGATCCAGCTGAATTAGAAATGACGACAAGCACTACAACCAGCAAAACATTTACAGTCACTAACTACACTACAGACAACAACATCGTATCCAACCCTCAACAAAAGAATATCTATATACCAGCCGGGTAATATCAAATCCTCACCATTTTATTGCCCCGTCTGTGGACGGAAACTGTGTTAGACTGAAGGGGTAATAAATAACTGGATCTCTGTCGCACCCCTTGGCCGCCGACCCTTTTATAGGGTTGACGGCCATTTTTATTTCCAGCCGAGCTGGAGAAGGAAGTAATAAAATGGATATTCGAATCTACGTAGGAAACCTGAACAAGTCGACCACACAGGACGAAATCAAGACCTTGTTCGCAACAGCTGGAGCCGTCTCTTCGGTGGAGCTGGTCATGGACAAGGGCTCCGGCCTGTCGAAGGGCTTCGCTTTTGTGTCCATGCCCGAGCAGGCCGATGCAGACAAGGCCATCAGCATGTTCAATGCCTATTCCCTGGCTGATAACGTGCTCAAGGTCAATGTCGCCAAACCGCGCGTCGAACACGCATAGCATAAAAAAATACATCGCAGCACAGCGCCTCTCCTTCCATTTGGAACGAGGGGCGTTTCTTTTTGAGGTTTTTCGTATGGACTTTTACTGTCAAGCCAGAGTCCATGCCAGGATCAGAATCTCCGTAGACTTAACACAGCGACGACCCAGGTATATTCGGATTGAGATTTCCCAAACCGAAGCACCATTGACGAGTTTACGGCTCTGCGCTACTCTATGAATGTGCGTTTATGGGAAAGCTATGATTTAATATAATTCCCTGAATTATGTTCTGGAGAAAATTTCATGACTCAATACGATTGTTTCTGGTCGGTGACTGCGCCGACGCCGAAATCATATTTGAATAAGCCGCTTCCTAAAAAAACAGATGTGGTCGTGATCGGCGGTGGTTACACGGGCGCTTCAGCAGCCCTGCAACTGGCGAAAGGCGGCGCGCGCGTGGCGCTGCTTGAAGCGCAAACCATCGGTTGGGGCGCGAGTGCACGCAACGGCGGGCAGGCGCTCTCGTGCCTGCATCACACCCTGGCTGCCTCGATAAAGAGCCACGGACGCGAACAGGCAAGGGAAATGTTTCTCGCCGCGGTACAGGCCGCCGACACAGTCGAACAGATTGTCACGGAGGAAAAGATCGAGTGCGACTATGTGCGCTGCGGAAGCATCGAAGCCGCCAGCCAGCCCGCACACTTCGAGGCCCTGAAAAAAGAACAGGAAACCCTGCATCAGATCGCGGATTATGAAGTCCAGGTCCTGTCAAAAAACGAAATGTCATCGGAACTTGGGACGAAGGCATATCACGGCTTGATGGTCAACCCGCGCGGCGCCTCGCTCCAGCCGGCCAGTTTCGTACACGGCATGGCGCTGGCCTCTGAACGCGCAGGCGCGGACATCTATGAAGGCACGCAAGTGCTGGAAATCGAACGCCTTGGGAATATACCTGCACAGGACGGCAGCCGCTACCTGGTCAGGACCGAACGAGGGGATATCGCCGCCAGGGAAATCCTGCTCGCCGCCAATGCGTGGATCGGAAAGATCGCGCCGCAATTCCGCCAACGCGTTTTTCCTGCGGAGAGCTTCATTATCGCCACCGAACCCTTACCCAAAGACCTGGCGGAACGCTTGATCCCCAAAAACCGCGTGGCGTACGATACCAGAAATGTGCTCGCCTATTATCGTCTCTCGCCCGACAGGCGTATGTTGTGGGGTGGCGAGGCCACCTTCAGCGGAGTCAGCCCGCAGACCAATATCAATACCTTGAGACACGGGATGATAAAAATCTTCCCCGAATTGGCAGATTATAAAATCGATTATTTTTGGAGCGGGACGCTTGGATTGACCCTCGATGAGAATGCGCACGCTGGACAGGTGAACGGCATGTGGTACTCCATGTGTTATGTGGGTCATGGCGTAACCCTTGCCACATACTTGGGCCAGCAAATGGCAAATGGGATCCTCGGCAAAGCGGTCAACAATCCGTTTGCAGACCTGCACATCCCGCGCGCGCCTCTCTATCAGGACAAAGCCTGGTTTGTGAACGCAGGCAAGGTCTGGTACCGCTTGTTGGATATGATCAAGTAACAGATCAGCCTTATAACAATGCATCTGATGACTGTCAGAATATTAGGAGTTTGTCCCATGCGCCGCTTTTTGTCCCTTTGCCTGTTTCCGATATTGCTGGCCGCCTGCGCGCCGAAAGCTATATCCACGCCCACCCCATCCGTCGAAATTAACCCTGCGCCGGTGTTTACTCCCATCCCCTCTTTAACTCCCGCCCCCACGCCAACAGCCACTCCGTATGCCTCCCTGGGAACCATCGCCCTCGATTTCATCGGTTTGCTGTGTAATACGGAATGGATGAACGGCGCTCAGCACCTGACGACCTGTCCAGATGCCAACGCGGACCATTCTGGCGGTTTTGCAACGCCGATCGATCCCGTCCCGGAAGGCTTGCCCGCCGACACACCGGTCATGCTTACAATTCCCCCCTGGAACGGCTATGGAGCATTATTCCTTCGTTATCCCTCTTTCACCGTCGGCGAAAACGACCGCTTCCGCGCCACACTTCGATGCCGCATGTCCACGCCCTGTGATGTTCAATTTGCCCTAGAGTATTATGACAGTAAAGGCAAATTTCACGGTTCATTTATGGATTGGGATTACATAACTGGGGATCCTCCCATACAGGTGGATGCCGGCTTGAGCGCCCTGACCGGTCAAACCGTGGACTTCGTGCTAACGCTTCGGCTCTTCCACACACTGGACACCCCGCAAAAGGATAACGGCCTTTGGGTCGCGCCGCATATTTATCGCCCCCTGCCATGATACAAACAACCCTGATCGAAAAATTACTGCAAAAAAGATGTAAGGAAAAAGATTTTCTGCTAAAATCACTAATATGACCTCACATGGCACTGGGTGAAGCAAGCAACGCTAATTTGAATACGAGAAGCAAACGTAAAAGTCCGCAAAAGGAATTGCAACGACTCATGAAAAAAAATAAATCCCCCCGCGAACAATATTTGGAAAGAAAAGGATATGCCTCACAATACGATGACATCGTCAGGCAGAATCTCGATCAAATTCAATCGGTCTTTTATAAAAACGCGCCTGTCTGGATCTGGTCGCCACCCTGGGATCTATTCAAAACCCTGGAGGAACCCTCGCATTTACAAAGTGAAGATTTGGATGTTCTGAAAAATCACCTCGAATTCAACTGGGGCGTTTCATATGTAGGCAGCCACCCCGCGCAAGATAGGCTGTATATCAGAGTGCACCTGAACTTCGACGCAAACGACCGGCCGGTCAACTTTCTTTGCTGGCATCATTCAGGAACCGAAATAACCGCCGCCCTCTCAAGCGCTGAGTTGAGCAAGGGCCTGCAAAGTCTGCACTCTCCTTAATGTGCAACCTCTTTTGACAATACAGGCATGAATATCGCCCATGCGCTTCGGCTCGACTCTCCCTGCGCCTCAAACCAGACCATCAGCCTGGTCGGCGCGGGCGGAAAGTCAACTGTCCTCTTCCAACTCGCCCGCCAGCTTCAATCGTCAATCGTAACTGCAACCTCTCATTTGGGAGTTTGGCAAATCCCGTTCGCGGACCATCACATCATTGCCAATGATCTGACCGACCTTCAAAATATGCCGCGCCAAGGAGTCGTCCTGGTCACAGGTGAAATTGAAAATGACCGCACAAAGCCCGTCAGCGATATCATCCTCGGTAGGTTACGCGAAAATTCAAAGGAAAATAATATTCCCCTCCTGATCGAAGCGGATGGCTCCCGCCAAAAACCGGTTAAGGCGCCCGCCGCTCACGAACCGCCCATCCCGGAGTTTACCGAAACCGTCATCGTTCTTGCAGGGCTAGCCTCCATTGATAAACCGCTTACAGAAGAATACGTCCATCGCGCTGAAATTTTCTCCCAACTCAGCGGCCTGCAAATCGGTAAAACCATCACACCGCAGGCGATCATTTCCATGCTCACCCATCCGCTGGGCGGATTGAAAAACATCCCAACTACGGCGCGGCGCATCGCCCTGCTCAATCAAGCCGACACACCCAAACTGGATTCGCTCGGCGGCGGCATGGCGCCCCAATTATTGGATCAATTCCAGTCTGTCATCGTTGGGTCATGCAAGCAAAAGATTTTTCACGCCTTCGAACACACCGCCGCCATCCTCCTCGCCGCAGGCGAAGCCGCTCGCTTCGGTTCTCCCAAGCAACTGCTGGACTGGAAAGGCAAACCCTTCGTAAGGCATATTGCCGAAACCGCGCTTCAATCCGGACTTCGGCCGGTGGTGGTCGTCACAGGCTTTCACGCCGCTGATGTAGAATCCTGTTTAAAAGACCTGCCCGTACACATCGTCCGCAATCCCGAATACCAACAAGGTCAAAGCACTTCCATAAAAGCGGGCATCCACTTCATATCCGCCTCTCCCAAATACGACGGTGGTCTTAATTCATTTTGGAAAGGCCAGGTCGGGGCTGCAATCTTCCTGCTCGCCGACCAGCCCCAGATCCCAGCTGAAGTCATTCGCGCATTGACAGAGTCACATGCGCGCGAATTACAGTCCGTCCTCGCGCCTCTCGTCCTTGAAGAACGCCGCGCCAACCCGGTATTATTTGATCGGGTCACCTTCCCCGATCTCCTGCAATTGACAGGGGATATCGGCGGGCGCGCCATTTTCCCAAAATACAAAGTAGAATACATACCCTGGCACGATGACATCCTTTTACTGGATGTTGACAATCCTGAAGACTATCAAAGATTGGTTGATATTGAAAAACTATAGAGAAAAATCATGATTACAGCGATCATCCTCGCCGCAGGCGAATCCAAACGGATGGGCGAACCGAAAATGCTGATGCCATGGGGGAAAAGCACGGTGTTGCAAACGGTTATTTCCACATTCCAGGCTTCCGGTATCAAAGATATTCTGGTTGTCACCGGTGGGGCACGCCAACAGATCGAAGTGCTGATCGGTAAAACGGTCCAGACTGTTTTTAATGAAGATTATAAAAACGGTGAAATGTTGAGCTCGATCCAGTTGGGTTTGTCTGTAAAAATGCGTGAGGCGAGCGCCGCTCTCATTTGTCTTGGCGACCAGCCCCAGGTCGAGGAAAGAAGCGTGCGCAGCATCTGTAATGCCTTCCTTGAAAGCAAATCCCAGATTGTCGTCCCAAGTTATCAAATGCAGCGCGGGCATCCCTGGCTTGTTGCGCGGTCTCTTTGGGATGAATTATTGGCCATGAAGTCGCCAAAAACACCGCGTGATTTTTTAAAAAAACACGCCCGCACAATCCACTACGTACTTGTGAATACACCCAGTGTGATCGCTGACCTGGATACCCCCGAAGACTATTTAATATCCAAATCGTAACGGCTTGCTCGCCCACACCTGAAATATGTTACACTCGCCCCAATTTCAAACCGGGAGCAAACTGTGAAATATTTTGTCATCGTCAATCCAACATCAGGCCATGGGCTTGGTGGCAGATCAATTCCACAAATCGAATCCAGCCTGCGTAATTACGGGCTGGATTTTACGCTTGTACAAACCGAATGCGTCTGGCATGCGGCGGAATTAGCCGAAGGCGCCGCCCGCGATGGTTATGATGTGATCGTGTGCGCCAGCGGAGATGGCACCGCGAACGAGGCCATCAATGGCATCATGCGCGCCCGAAAAGATGGTCATACCTTGTCCGCCTTCTCAGTGCTCGGAATCGGCACAGGCAACGATTTTGCAGGCGGCACGGGCATTCCCACCAATTTGAAGGACGGCTTGAAGGCCTTGAATGAAAACAAACGTAAAAAAATAGACATCGGCCTTGTTAAAGGCGGCGATTATCCCGAAGGCAGATATTTCGGAAACGGCATCGGCGTCGGCTTTGATGCAGCGGTGGGTAACGAAGCCGTCAAAGTCCGCTGGACGCGCGGTTTGCCTGCCTACCTGATCGGCGTCATCAAAACCGTTTTCCTTTATTACAATCCCCCGCAAGTTGAAATAATTTTAGACGGCCAGGAAACCATCAGGCAGGTATCGCTGATGATCTCCGTCATGAACGGCAGGCGCATGGGCGGCGGTTTTCAAATGGCTCCCGAAAGCCAGCCCGATGATGGTTTCTTCGATCTGTGTATCGCCGAAACCGCATCCAAGGGTCGTATTCTGAGCATGATCCCACACTTCATCAAAGGGACACAGGCCTCGCTTCCTGAAATCCAAATGAAACGCGCGAAAACTGTTTCGATCAAATCACTGGATACGACCTTCCCCGCCCACGCCGATGGAGAGTTTATCTGCCTGGACGGTTCGCACCTTACCCTTGAACTGCTCCCGAAAGAACTCGAAATTGTCTGCGCCTGAATCCATGAAACTCACCCCCTGGTTTATCAACTTCGTAATCCGCGTATATACCCGCATCACCTGCCGCATTGACGCACCGGACTTACATAAATTCCCCATGCAGGGACCACTGATCGCCATCGCGAATCACATAGGACAGATCGAAGTGCCGATGTTGTTCGCGCACCTGCAGCCTCGTCCTCTGACTGGCTGGGCAAAAGTAGAATCATGGGATAACTGGTTTCTACGCTGGATTTTCGGCGTCTGGGGGACTATCCCCGTCCGCCGCGGTGAAGCGGACATGAAAGCGCTCAAACTTGCGTTGAAGGCCCTGGAGGATGGCAAGATCTTCGGACTGGCTCCCGAAGGCACACGCAATAAATTAGGAAAACTTCAACGCGCCCTGCCTGGCACCGTCATGATCGCACTCCATTCAGGCGCGCCAATCATCCCCATTGCCCACTGGGGCGGCGAGGATTATCTAAAGAACTTGAAACGCCTGAAACGCACAGATTTTCACATCCGCGTCGGCGAACCATTTACGATCAACGTCGAGGGCGTCAAGATCACGGGTGAAATCCGCCAGCAAATCGTGGATGAGATGATGTACGAGCTTGCAAAATTACTCCCCGAGGACTACCGCGGCGAATACAGTAACTTGCGCTTGTCTGAGAAGCGGTTTCTCGTGGCGCTCTAACCTGACCGCCGGATTGGGTGCGGATGGATTCGATCCACGTAGTACAATTTCACGATCTTGTATTTGAAATCAGGAATATATTTGGTCAAAGACTGGAGGCCTCGGCATGCCGCAATCCTTTAAAAAATACGCTCCTTATTTGATTTCCACCCTTCTTATCGGCGTTTCGCTTTATATCCGTATCGCCTACATCGAGTGGAGATCTGTCGATATGAAACACTTCCTGCTTCCCTGGTATAACATAATTCAAAGGGGCGGAATACTGGTACCGCTGGGACAGACATTTTCAAATTATACCCCCCCTTATTTATATTTATTAGCCATTGCCACCCTCACGTTCGGGGTAATCCCAAAAGTGACAGCGATTAAATTGATTTCCATTTTTTTTGATGTTTATGCCGGCCTGGTCGTCTTGCGACTGATCGGCTTAAAATACCCCAAAAGCCCAGTACCGTACCTCGGGGCGTCCATTTTTTTTGCCCTGCCAACAATAGTCATAAATAGCAGTATCTGGGGGCAGGCGGATAGCATTTATACAGCGTTTTTACTAACCAGCGTCTACTTTCTCGTAATAGAGGATGCGTTCAAGGCGGTATTATTTTTTTCACTTGCATTCGCTTTCAAACAGCAGGCAATATTTCTTACACCCCTCCTGGCGGTCCTTACGTTCAACAAAAAAATTCCATGGTTTTATTATTTATTAGTCCCGGTTGTGTATATGGTTTTGATGATACCGTCGGTGTATTTGGGGCGAAGCTGGCAGGATGTGTTGTCGATCTATTTTTCCCAGGCTTCAAAAGGCACAGCCCTTTCGAAGAACGCGCCTAACTTGTACATCCTGGTATCAAGATCAGCGTATCCATTAATAATCAAGCCTGCCCTGATCGCCGGCTTCCTGTCTATCGCAGCCTGGATCGCGCTGACCTGGCGCACTTTAAAAAAACCTGATGGGAAGACCTTGTTGCTACTTGCCCTTATATCATTAAGCCTGGCACCCTTTGTACTGCCGAAAATGCATGAGCGTTATTTTTATCCTGCAGATGCCCTTTCGCTGGCAGTCGCTTTTTGGATGCCCGGTCTTTGGGCTGTTCCAGTCTTATTTCAAATTTCCTCAGGCCTGTCGTATATGCCATTCCTAGCGCAAACCTCAGTTGCGTATGTTAAGACCGGAGCTTTTATCAACCTGTTCATCCTGGTTTGGTTATTGATCAAACAAATACGCCTATCTAGGCAGGGGAGTGCGTCTGATTCGCCCAGCCCTCCTAGCCAACCACGTGGAGTCGAATAAAGGGGGATCATCGAATTTCCTTCTCATCGTCATATGATAGCCTGATTTGAAATGTATTCGTCTCCCGTTTCTTGAATCCCAATTTCACGTATAAACTATTCGCCGCTACACGCAAGGGATTGGATGTCAGCGAGATATTTCCCGCACCCTTTTCACGCGCCAAATCAATGGCTCGCAGCATCAAAGCTTCCCCGAACCCCTCTCCTCGTGCGGAAATATCCACGATCACATCTTCAATAATAGAGCGGATTCCCGTCGGCACGCGGTAGACTGTGAGAGTCAATGCGCCGATGATATTGCCATTTTCATTACGGGCAACCATCAGCGTGGAGGCTGGATCTTGGACCAGACCAGCTAAATCGTCCAGGGAGGGTGGCGGATTGTTATTGGTCAGTTGCGGCACAAGGCGTTGAAACGCCTCGTAAAGCTCACCATCCGCTTTTGTAACAATCTCAATTTGCATTTGATTTTTTGGGAATAATGCTCAATCCAATGTAATATGCAACATAAACAAACGAAACCCACACTACCCACTTGGGCTGGTTGGGATACTGGATCAATGCCCAAATTCCAATTGCGCCGTAAAGATAGGTCAACGCAAGCGTCAGGTTTCGCAAATAACTATTGCGGGTGGGATAAATATATTTAATTGGGATGAAAACCATAATATTGAATAACATCAGAAAACCAAAATTCACCCAATGCGGCAGGTTCATCAATAACATATATAACGCGGCCACATTCCAATAGGATGGAAAGCCCTTGAAATGATGGTCGTCTGTTTTTGCGTCGATTTGTGTGAACTGATATGCCGAAGTCAAAAGAATGGAGCATGCGCCCAACAATCGAACGCCTGGCGGCAAGATGTCCGCTTCGATCAAAAAGATGGCGGGCACAAGCACATAGTTGAGATAATCGAGCATGTTATCCAGCAGTGCGCCGTCAATTCCGCTTGCATATGTTTTCACATCCGCCCAACGGGCCAGCATCCCGTCAAAACCGTCGACCAGCATGGCGACGATCATCCAAATGATCATCATGCGCCAGTTCCGTTCAAAAATAGCTAGGATTGCAAGCAGGCCGAACACTGCGCCCGTCGCAGTAAACAGATGCACACTCCATGCGGCGATCACGCGCAAGGGATTTGGTTTATGTGCTATTGCAGAAATCGTCATGGGTAATTCCTTTGATATTTGAAAATGTGGACATGTAAACACGCAGGCAAGCAAACAGGTACGTTGAGATTATAAATTAAAACAGATTTCGGAAGATTCGACTTCCGAAATCTGTTTTCCACCTTCTACTTTCTCAACTACGCCTTCACCAAACCTACTTTGACCTTCTCCCCGTCGAATCCATCTTCAACAATGGAAGCTTCCTTGGGTGGACTCTCAAAGGATAATTTGGTTGCAAGCGTTTCCGCCTTGATGTAGATCTCGTGCGCCTCCACTGCCGACCTCAAACCTGTCGAGGCTTCGACGAACAGTTCTACCCGATCGGCGACATCCAACCCGGCGCTCTTGCGCAAGTCCTGTACACGGCGCACGAATTCCCGCGCCAATCCTTCAGATATGAGTTCGGGCGTCAAGTCTGTGACGAGAGCGGCAACGTACGCACCCTCCTCTGCAACCGCGAAGCCTTCCTTCGCCATTGCCTTCACTTCCACTTCATCGGGGAGGATATCGTAAGCCTCGCCGCCCGCCGTCACTTTCAATGGATGGCCGGACTGCAAGATCCCTGCTGCTTCTTCGGCATTCATGGCGCGGATCGCTTTTTGGATGGCTGGAAATTTGTTGCCATATTTCTGTCCGAGCTGTTTGGGCAAAGGCTTGACAGTGTGAGTAAGCGCCTCTGTGGAAGCATCCAACAAACGGACCCGCTTGACATTCAACTCGTCCGCGATGACATCCATATTATTCATCAAGGCTTTGCGTTCGGTGGGGTTGCCCACAGAGAACGCAGCTTCCGCAAGAGGCTGGCGCACCTTGCGGTTGGCCTTTTGCCTCGCAGAGTGACCCAACGAGACAACCTTCACAATGATTTCCATATCCCGGTTGAGGGATTCGTCGATGAACTCATCCATCACTTTCGGCCATTCGGCCAGGTGCACAGATTCGGGCGCGGTCTCATCCACCGAACGGACGAGGTTTTGATATAACTCCTCCGCGAGGAACGGCATGGAAGGAGCGATCAATTTTGCAAGAGTCGTCAACGCAGTATACAGTGTCGAATACGCGGCCTGCTTGTCTGTATCTGAATCGTTCTTCCAGAAACGGCGGCGCGAACGGCGGACATACCAGGTGGAAAGGGTTTCAACAAACTTCTCTATCGGGCGGGTCGCATTCAGGACATCATATTCTTCATACGCTTTGGTCACATCCCGGACAAGCACATTCAATTCAGAGAGCAGCCAGCGGTCAAGATCATTGGCGGCGGCAGTCACCGTCAAACCCTGAGGTTTATCAAGATTGGCATAGGTAATAAAGAATGAGTACACGTTCCACAACGTAAGCGTAAAGCTGCGGATCACATCGCCGACCAGATCGGATGAAAAGCGGCGTTCCTGTCCTGGAGGGGACGCAGTGTAGAGATACCAGCGCAGCGCATCCGCGCCGTGCACGTTCAGCACATCCCATGGCTGAACGATATTGCCAAGCGACTTGGACATCTTGCGTCCTTCGGCATCCTGAATATGTCCCAGGCAGATCACATTCTCGAATGAGACTCCATCATTCAGCAGAGTGCTGATCGCATGAAGCGAGTAGAACCAACCACGAGTTTGATCTACTGCTTCGCAGATATAATCGGCCGGGAACTGTTGTTTGAACTTTTCCTGATTTTCAAACGGATAATGCCATTGGGCGTAAGGCATGGAACCAGAGTCGAACCACACGTCAATCAGGTCCTTGACGCGCGTCATCCTGCCTCCGCATTCACCGCACTTCCAATAAACGTTGTCCACATATGGGCGGTGTAGGTCCAGTTCAGTCAGGTCTTTGCCTGCTTTTTCAGACAGTTCTGCGACAGAGCCAACACACTCACGATGTTTGCAATCATCATTTTCACATTCCCAGACGGGAAGTGGCGTGCCCCAATAACGCTCGCGACTGAGGGACCAGTCGATATTATTCTCAAGCCAGTTTCCGAAGCGCCCATTCTTGATATGATCGGGAACCCAGTTGATCGTTTTGTTTAATTCCACGAGGCGGTCACGCTTTGAGCTCGTGCGGATATACCACGACTCGCGCGCATAATACAAAAGCGGAGTATGGCAACGCCAGCAAAATGGATAGGTATGCACCAAGGTTCCTGCGCGGAATAAAAGTCCACGCGCGTCAAGATCCTTGATGATCTGCGGGTCAGCATCCTTGACGAAGATTCCGCGCCATGGGGTGATCTCGGGGATGAAAGTACCGTCGGGCTGCACGGTCAGCAGGATTGGCAGATCATATTGTTTTGCCATTTCCATATCTTCTGCGCCAAATGCGGGGGCTTGATGCACAAGGCCGGAACCATCTTCCGTGGTGACAAAATCGCCAAGCACAACAAAATAAGCAGGCTTATCCACTGGCACAAAGGTAAAGAGCGGCTTGTATTTCACCCCTTTCAATTTCCTGCCTTTGAAGGTCTCAACTACTTTTACTTCTTCATCTTTGAAGATTTTCCCGACCAAATTCTTCGCAAGGATGAGTTTCTCTTTTGTGCCGTTGTTCTCGCGTTCCACAGTCACATAGTCCACCTCGGGGTGTGCGGCGACAGCCACATTGGCGGGAAGCGTCCACGGAGTCGTTGTCCAAACCAACAGCGATGTGTCTGGCTTGTCCACCAGCGGTAGGCGTACAAAAACTGAAGGATCGGTTACCTCGTCATAACCGAGGGCAACTTCATGGTCGGAAAGCGGCGTACCGCAGCGCGGACAATAGGGTACGATCTTGTATCCCTTGAAGAGCAAGTCCTTCTCCCAGAAATTTTTCAGGATCCACCACACTGATTCGATGTATTCGTTGGTATAGGTTACATAGGCGTCTTCAAGGTCAACCCAAAAAGCGATGCGGTCTGTGAGTCTTTCCCAATCCTGAATGTACGTAAAAACGGACTTCTTGCAAAGTTCGTTGAATTTATCTATGCCGTATTCTTCGATCTGTTGTTTATTATTGAAGCCAAGCTGCTTCTCCACTTCGATCTCAACTGGCAGGCCGTGCGTATCCCAGCCGCCGCGCCGTGAGACATGGTAACCGCGCATGGTCTTGTAGCGTGGGAACATATCCTTGAAGGCGCGCGCCAGGACATGGTGCACGCCAGGCCGTCCATTCGCAGTGGGAGGACCTTCATAAAATACATATTCTGGTTTTCCTTTGCGCTGCTCGACTGTCTTCTTGAAAATATCCTGTTTCTTCCAAATCTTGAGAACATTTTCTTCCATCGAAGGTACATCGAGCTTTGGGGGTACCGACTTAAACATTCATGCCTCCAGTACTTAAAAATTATCGGGTTTATTCGTTTCAACAATCATACCTGCAAAGATTTAACGATTAAAAATAAGAACTCTCATCTCAAACAGAGACGAGAGCCATGCTCGCGCGGTACCACTCTGATTTCCGTCAAATTGACAGACACTCATTGGAAGACTATCATCCTCCTGTTCTGATAACGAAGAACAAGCTCGGCTTCCCTATTCTCAAACAATTATTCGCTTGATTTCAGTTCACAGCTTCGGGATGATTTTCAACCGCCTGACCGTATCCGCTTTACACCTGACCTCGGACTCGCTGATCGTTTCGACAAATTTACTCGTTCCCATCATTGCTTTTGTTTTGTGGATTATACACATGGAAAACACAAACCGCAAGAGCAGGTTTTTCGCTTTTAATCCATCACGAATTCAAGTTGACGTTTTTTTGTGGGACAGGTATAATCCTTCTTCGGCATTATTTCAAACAGTAGGAGATTAAACTATGGCGACACCTGATAGCGCATCCGCCGTCGCGCTTGAACCAAAAACTAAAGTTAGCGGCAAAATATTAAAAACCACTCTGGCGGGGGCGCTCGTGGATATTGGCCAGGCATTACCCGGCGTGATCCACATATCACAACTTCAACAAGAGGCGGTCAATAAAGTGGAAGATGTTGTGAAGGAAGGCCAAACGGTTGAGGTTTGGGTGCGACGTGTGAAAAAAGACCGTATCGAACTCACCATGATCGAACCATTGGCTTACGAATGGAAAGAAATCCAGCCTGATTTGATCGTCAAAGGCAAAGTTGTTCGCCTTGAAACCTATGGTGCATTTGTAGACTTTGGCGCGGAACGTCCCGGCCTCATCCACGTCAGCGAACTCACCCATGGCTATGTCAAGACCGCCAGTGAAGTTCTTAAGGAGGGCGAAGAGATCGAAGCCAAGGTTCTGGATGTGGACCGCCGCAAACGGCAGATTCGTTTGAGCATGAAGGCGCTTCAAGCCGAAGTTATTGAAGAAGCCAAACCTGATCGCGAAGATCACAAGGGAAAAGGCAAACGCAGAGGCAAGAAGGAAGACGAGTCTTACGAAATGGAAGTTGAAGCTCCCAACGAACCGCAGTTCACTGCCATGCAAATCGCCTGGCAGCAAGCGCTCGAAAAGTCAAAAGGAAAAGGCAAAGTCCGTCGCAAATCCTACAAGTCTGCCTCGGAAGAACAGGAAAAACTCTTCAGCAGCACTTTGGAAAAGCGGCTTCCAACTGGCGGATAACAAAAAGAGCGGATTCAAAACCCGCTCTTTTGATTCTGCATGATCACTTACTTGGAAGTACTTTTCAAATAATCTTCCATAAAGCCGTCAAGATCACCGTCCAAAACAGCCTGTGCATTACCGACCTGAAAATCTGTTCGGTGATCCTTGACCATTTGATAGGGATGCAATACATACGAACGGATCTGGCTGCCCCATTCCGCCTTGGTGTATTCGCCGCGCAGAACGGCCCGCTCCTCCTCCCTTTCAGCCTGGCGCAGCTCCAGCAAACGCGCCCGTAAAATACGCATGGCAAATTCGCGATTCTGGGATTGCGAACGCTCGTTTTGACACGTCACTACAATTCCTGTCGGAATATGGGTGAGGCGCACAGCAGTTGCGTTCTTTTGGACATTCTGTCCGCCCGCTCCAGACGAGCGATACACGTCCATTTTTATATCACTGGGATTGATATCAATATTCGCCTCTTCCATCGAGACCTGCGGCAGGACTTCGATCAGCGCAAACGAAGTATGCCTGCGATGGGCCGCGTCAAATGGGGAAAGCCGCACCAAACGATGCACACCTTTTTCCGAACGCAAATAACCAAACACATAGTGCCCGCCTACTGCGATGGTCACGCTTTTGATGCCCGCCTCTTCACCCGGCGTAGTATCCAATATTTCGGCGGTAAAACCATGGTCTTCGATCCAACGCAGATACATGCGTTGAAGCATTTCAGCCCAATCCTGCGAATCTGTTCCCCCGGCGCCGGCGTGGATTGCCAGAATCGCATCATCATGATCATAAGGACCCGAAAGCATCGCTGTAAAGGAACGCTTCTCCAAATCGGCCTCGAGCTTCTTTAGCTCGATTTCCAAATCTGTGCGCAGAGATTCATCCTCAAGCCTTGCCAGTTCGGTCAAATCATGAAGTTGATGTTTTAACGAATTCCAGGATACAGCCTCTTCGCGCAGACCGGCAATAGTTTTCATCACCTTCTGCGCATTGGTGGAATCGTTCCAAAATCCCGGGTGTTCGATATCTTTTTCGAGTTGTGAAAGTTGAAGCTCTTTGCCCGTCAGGTCAAAGACGCACCATTAACTGTTGAGTCAGGTCACTCGCGGCCTGCAAACGTTGAAGCAAGTCTTGCATGATATCTCCTAATTATTTGACAAAATTCCATCTACGAATGCGTCCGGGTCAAAGGGCGCTAGATCTTCAGGTTTCTCACCCAAACCAGCGAACAGGATCGGCAAACCCAATTCACGCTGGATGGCAAACGCCATGCCGCCACATGCGGACGAATCCAGTTTTGACAATATGACACCCGTTACATCAACTGCTTCCTTAAAGGCCTGCGCCTGTCGCAAGGCATTTTGACCTGTGGTTGCATCCAAAACAAGCCAAACTTCATGCGGAGCGCCTTCCAATGCCTTGCCAACCACTCGATTAACTTTTTTCAATTCTTCCATTAAATTGAAACGGGTGTGCAGGCGTCCGGCTGTATCGATTATGACGATATCCGCACTCCGCGCGACCCCGGCTTGAACGGCAGTGTAAGCCACTGCACCGGGATCACTCTCGGGAGCGCCAACGATCACTTCCACCTTCAGCCGCTCGCCCCATACCTGGAGCTGGTCCATCGCTGCGGCCCGGAATGTATCTGCTGCTCCAAGCAAGAGCTTTTTTCCTTCCGCATGAAAACGTGATGCCAATTTTGCAATAGTCGTGGTTTTACCGGAGCCATTGACGCCCACAACCAGAATGACGGTTGGTTTGCTGTTAAAAATTACAGCAGGCGGCGTTTCAAGGCGTGAGTGTAGTTCCTTTTTCAAAGCGGAAAAAAGCTGATCGGCGTGGATCAGGCCTTCGGTCCGCGTGAGGCGTTTGAGGGCATCCAGGATGGAGGATGTCGTTTCGATTCCCAAATCCGCTTGAATAAGAAGGCCTTCAAGGCCATCCCATGTTTCATTATTGATTTCGGATGCGCCAAGGATGGAGGCAATCTGCCCGAATGCGGCCTTGCTGGTTTTGGAGAGTCCGTCTTTCCAACGGGAGATGATGTTCATCATGAGCCGCGATTATATCAGGGAATTTATGTTATACTCCCTCGGCTAAATAAAGAAAACGATGAAAGGTATATAAATCATAAAGGAAGAAAATATGTCAGGAGAACCTATTCATATCACAGACGAAGCCTTCGAAAAAGTGGTGATGCAATCAGCACTGCCAGTGGTCGTGGACTTCTGGGCGCCGTGGTGCAATCCCTGCAAAATGATCGCGCCCACGCTCGATAAACTTGCCAAGGAACAGGAAGGTAAATTGATCGTGGCAAAAGTCAATACAGACGAGCACTCAGAATGGATGCAAAAACTTGGCATTCAGGGCATTCCCACATTACTGCTGGTTTCAGGCGGTAAAATTTTGCATCGTCAGGTTGGCGCGCTGCCCGAACGCATGCTGAGGGACATCATCATGCAATTCATGGAAGTCATCGGTCAAAACTAAACCTCTCTATTAAGGAGTTGGCTATGAATAAAACACCTGTTATGTTGGTTGTACTTGTGATGATGCTTAGTGGCTGCCTGCCGGCCAATCTGCAGCCTGAGACAATCAACCCAACTCCAATATCAGAGGCAGATCTTCAAGCGACTGCCGCAATACTTGCGCAGCAAACGCTGCAGTCGCTACCAACAGCAACCATTGCGCCAAGCGACACACCTGTCGTCATGACTGTCGCGGAGACACTTGTACAAAATACGCCAACAGAGACTGAAAACCCCACATTACTTACTTTAACCGCTACCTTGGGCACGGGCACAGTGACAGCGAATTACGAACCACCCGTCATCGGAACATTGCCCTTCACAATCACACCAAGCGCCACTGCCAATCCTATATTCAGCGCCACACCAACCCAGACCGCCCAGCCACAATTTTATGGCACCCTGCCACCCAAGTTGCCTTTTGGAAATATCAGGCTGCTCAACAAGGCAAAGGCGGATGTTTACATCTCTTTACGATGTGTAACCAGGGAAGGCTACGTCACAATTCTTGAATATCCAGTAAAATCAAGTGTCGAGGCCAAGGCTCCGGCAGGCAAATATACTTATGTAGCCTGGGTCGGCGGCAGACAATTCACCGGCGCATTTTCCTTGTCCATAGGTCAGGATATGGTGATAAATATATTCAAAGACAATATCGGAATTAAATAAAATATATACTGCTTTAAGAAAAGAAATGGAGAAACAAATGAAAAAATTTATACCTGTGCTTGTGGCTGTTGCAGTGCTATTGACTGCCTGCGGTCCACAAGGCACACCCACTTTAGCACCCGCAGAAGTTGAAGGCACTGCCGTCGCAGCGGCCTGGACAATGGTGGCAATGACTCAATTAGCCATCCCAACTGCCACACCCCTTCCACCGACAGAAACACCCAACCCGACCCCATTACCCACTTTCACACCCCTGCCATTACCAACCCTGGAATTAATCGCTCCGACAGCGACCCAAAAAGCTGCCGGAACATGTGAAGGGCCACTAAATGTAGCGGAAGCCGGCCCTAAATCTGACGCGCGGATTGAAAATGAAACGGGAGGAAAGGTCCTCTTATCCCTGCATTTGGATACAAACTTGTTTGGACAATGCGGATACCTAACTTACAACCTAAATAAAAATGAAAAGCTTAGGATTACCATTCCCAAGGGTTTATACTTTGGTTGGGCACAAATCGATTATGGTAAAACTTCAGGAAATGCATCAGGCTATGTCAATAATCGCGTTGGGGATAACCATTTGTTTGTTATAAAGATCAAAAAAGAAGTCATCGTTGTGCCCTAAAAGGCTTATATCACGATAATAAAGAAGCTGCTTGTAAACTGACCCCGTAATAACAGACATGATATAAAAACACCTCCTGTGAGAAAATAACTCAGGAGGTGTTTTTATATCAGGAAGAAAAGGGATGTTGCATTATCGGGTGGAGATCAAACAGGCTGCAGTACGTTTGGTACTGGAAGAACACCTGACGTATGCAGAAGTGGCAGCCAAGCTTGCGATCCGCAAATTTGCACGGATCAAAGCATGGGTTCGAATGTATCGATATGTATCGACAGGAAGGAGAGTCATCCTTTCATGAGTTAATCGGGCGTCCACGCAAGTGCCAGAGTTCAGAGCAGGGCCTGGAACGAATGCGAGTGGAGAATGCCCTGGTAAAAAAAATTCCACACCGAATTGCGGAAAGAAGTACTCGCGAAACGAAATAGCGGGCTAGCCGGCACAACAGACAAGAATACCCTGTAAAAGCGATGTGTGAGTTTTTTGGTGTTTCGCGAACAGTTTACTATGTCTGGGTCAAGCAATTGGAGCAGCCCAACCCGCATGCAGAGCACAAGCAGTTGACCTAGGAAGCCTATGAAAAGTCGCACAAGACCTACGGTTATTGACGGATTACCGTCTGGATCCGTAAATACAAAGGGGTTTGCATGAATCATAAAGCGGTTTTGCGGCTGATGAACAGGCTGAATATTCATTCCATAGCCCAAAAACGCAAAATCTTGAAGAAAATGACGGGATTGGACACTTACCATCGCTACGAACATGTACTCAACCGCGAATTTTCAGCCAGTCAACCAAATCAGAAATGGGTCAAGGATATTACCTATGTGGACACTCAACAGGATTAGTGGTATTTCACCACTATCAAGGATCTGTATGATGGCTTTATGATGGCGCATAGTTGTAACACAAACAACTCGATTGGTTTGGTTATGCGCATGGTGCGCCAAGCCAAACAGAAAGAAAAGGTCACTGACGACCTGATCCTCCATAGTGAACATGTCACAAATTACACTTCACGGGCATATCATGATGTCTTTACCCAGGAGTATCACATCACACCTTCCATGTCGCGCAGTGAAAACTAATGGAATAACGCTTCCTTGGAAAATTTCTTTGGTCATCTCAAGGAAGTATATTTACGACAATTCAAAAAAAACCTTTAAAGAAATGGAGCAACTCATTGACGAATATATTTATTTTTTCAACTATGAGATGATATAGTTGAAAACTGGACAGACTCCTTTTGAAATCAGGTGTCTGTCCAGTTGACCAGTGGGTTTTTTTCCGTCTATGGGATTGGGTTCAGTCTACATTGACTGGCTCCTTTTTATTAGGCTACTTCTTTTTACTAATGCTCTTCTTCTTCTGCGCTTTAACTTCAACAACAGCCATCGAGGGCGCAGGCGCTTTGGAACGCACCACTGCCCAGGCAAGCACACCGAGCAAGGCAAGACCAACCACCCAAACCACATACAAAGTGGTTCCGGTTGCGCCCTGATATTGCACCACGATCGGTGCGATGATCACAGCCACAAGATTCACTACCTTAATCATCGGGTTGAGCGCAGGGCCCGCGGTATCCTTGAACGGATCGCCTACCGTGTCGCCCACCACGCCGGCCTTGTGGCGTTCGGAACCTTTACCAAGATTTTTCTTCAAATCTTTGGGTTCGTCTTCGATCAGCTTCTTGGCGTTATCCCAGGCACCACCGGAATTATTAAGGAACACAGCCAGCAGCTGGCCAGAGACGATGATACCCGCCAGGAAGCCGCCGAGCGCTTCCACTTGCAGGAACAAACCGACCACGATCGGGGTCACGATGCCGAGCAATGCCAGCGAAACAAGTTCCTTCTGCGCAGCAGTTGTGGAAATTTCCACAGCCTGCTTGTAGTCAGGTTTGACCTTGCCGGAAAGCACGCCTAATTTGAATTGGCGGCGGACTTCCATAACGATCAAGGAAGCCGCACGCGCCACAGCTTGAATGGCGAACGAGGAGAATAACCACGGCAGAGCGCCGCCGATCAACATGCCGACAAAAACCTGTGGAATATCGACACGAATGCCGAGCGCCTGGATCTGCGATTCGACCGGGATACCGAGGCTGTTCTGCGCGCGCGAGACATCCACCAGGAACGAGCCAAACAGCGAGACCGCCGCGATCACCGCGGAACCAATCGCTACGCCTTTGGTAATTGCCTTGGTGGTGTTGCCCACTGCGTCGAGGTCAGCCATGATCTGCTGGGCATCCTTGGTGGCCTTATCGGTTTTACCGGACCAGGACATCTCGCCAATGCCGTTCGCATTGTCTGCTATCGGACCGAAGGAGTCCATGGCCACGTTGTTGCCGGTCAGGGTCAACATACCGATACCGGTCATGGCCACGCCGTATAAAATAAAGGTTGCCTTCGCCACACCTTCAACACCAGGCATGGAACCGAAAATAATGATGGAAGCAATAATGGTTAACGCAATCACCAGCACAGACCACACAGAGGATTCAAAACCAACAGAAATGCCATTAAGGATAAGGGTAGCCGGACCGGTGTCTGCGGCCTTCTTGATGTTATTCACGGGCGCGGCGTGCGTGCCGGTGAAATATTCCGTCAGTCTGTCGATCACAATAGCGAGTAAAACGCCAACGCCTACAGCCGTGGGCAAGCGCCACCAACCGCCCCATGCGATCATCGCAGGATTGTTCAAATAGAAGAAACCGGCAATGAAGAAGAATACGGCGGATATCACGGCCGAGGTCAAAAAACCGCTAAAGATCGCCTTCATGGCATCTTCACTCTTACCGGTCTTTCCAGCCTTAACAAAGTAGGTGCCGATAATGGACGAAAGCACGCCAATGCCTCGCACGATCAACGGGAAGATGATCCACTCAAGGCGGTCCGTAATGTGCCAGAGAGCCAGACCAAGAATAAGTCCTGAAACGATCGTCACTTCGTAGGATTCGAAAATATCCGCAGCCATACCAGCACAGTCGCCGACATTATCACCGACGAGATCAGCGATCACGGCTGGATTTCTCGGGTCATCCTCAGGGATGCCGGCTTCTACCTTGCCGACCAGATCAGCGCCGACATCCGCAGCCTTCGTAAAGATACCGCCGCCAACACGCATGAACAGCGCAAGCAGCGTGCCGCCGAAGCCAAAGCCAAGCAAAGCATCGGGCGCAGCAATACCCAGAATAATAAAGATGACCGTTCCTCCAAGCAGACCGAGGCCGTCGGTGAGCATACCGGTGATGGTCCCAGCGCGATATGCAATTCGAAGCGCTTCACCAAACGAGCGCTTCGAAGCTGAAGCAACGCGCACATTGGCCTCCACGGCCATACGCATGCCGATCTGGCCGACTGTCAGCGAGAAGCCTGCACCCATCACAAAAGCCAGTGCGCGGGCTATCCCGATCCAAAATTGGAGTTGCGCATCATTCAAACCCTGGAATCGTTCCTGCGCCTCAGGAGAAGGCGGAACAACATACACAGACAGGAACAAAGCGACAGTCAAAACAGCGATTAACGGCAAAATGGAGCGAAACTGCTTTTGTAGATAAGCGTTCGCTCCATCTTTGATCGCATTCCAAACTTCCTGCATTTTTTCCGTGCCTTTGTCTTCGCGCAGGATTTGGTTACGAAGGAAGACCGCATACAACAAGCCGATAATGGCAACGCCAAATACGACCCAGATTGCGACCTCCTCAAAAGGTTGAATTCCTTGCATATAGTTCATGTAGCCATTCCTCCATGGGGAATAAAATAAATTGTAGGCTTCCGCCTGATAGAGCACAGGGATTTTACAGGCCCAAATAGAATGTGTCAAGAAATATTAGCGCTAATAATCTACATAATTCACAAGTTGACAATGGAATTCAAATCTGATAAGATTTGGCGAAATTATACCCATCCTTAGAACTAGGAGAAAAACATGCTCCAACAAATTGATACCCAACTTTTCACATTAACTCCCGCAGCCAGTCAGGCTGTTAAAGATATTCTCGAACAACGCAATCTTGAAGGCTACGCTTTGCGCGTGTACGTTGCAGGCGGCGGTTGCTGCAGTGCTAACTTCGGCATGGCTCTGGATAATAATTTCAGCGATGTGGACACTACTTTCGACGCCAATGGCGTGCGGGTTGTCGTTGACAATATTTCCATTGATTATCTCCGCGACGCTACCGTTGACTTCGTGAATGACCCCCAACACGGACAGGGCTTTGCTGTAAACAGCCCCAACGCCAAAAGTAGTCACTCCCATGGCGAGGGCGGATGCGCCTGCGGCAGCGAGAGTGGCGGCGGCTCGTGTGGATGCGGCGATGGTGATGGTTCCTGCGGCTGCAACAACTAATCTCAAACAACTTTAAACGAAAAAGTCTTTCTGCGGAAAGACTTTTTTTATTTCAACAAAGTCAAAAAATTTTATTTCGCCATACAGCCAATAGCCTGTCCTTGTAAAACTATTCTCCATCAAACGCATATTTTAACCACGAATTTGGATAAACTACCGTCC
Source organism: uncultured Anaerolinea sp. (assembly GCA_964511765.1). Classification (GTDB taxonomy): domain Bacteria; phylum Chloroflexota; class Anaerolineae; order Anaerolineales; family Villigracilaceae; genus Villigracilis. Next base: position 32,825 of record CAZEGE010000001.1, on the reverse strand, counting down.
GCGCAGGAAGGAGATTAAAGTCCCAAAGGCTCCAATAAACCCAAGCCCAAAAATCAACAAGCCCATCGGCACACGATTAACTATTGATTCATCGTCGAGAAAGGTTGCGATGATCAACGGCGCCGGGGGAGTGAATGTTGACAAACGGGTAGGCGTAACCGGCGCAATAAACGCCGCTGCGAGGGTCGGATCGATTGTAGGCGTTGAAGCTGGCGTGGGCGTGGGCGGTGATTTCAACCTGGGCAGCCGTCCGTTTCGAATGATGGTCACATAGGGTCCATATACCCAGGCAACCGAGCCGGACACGCCGGGATAATAAACTTGTATCCAATTTTGATCCTCTGAAATTCCATAGGCAGGCAGTTCCTGCCCTTTTAATAGCACGCCAACGGCAGGATACAGATATGAACTTGGGCCCGAGTAAACATTGACTATGTCGATATCAAGATTTACAGCAACGATCATACCGGCGGGGGTGCCCGTAACTGTCGGGATGGAGCCTGTAGGTTGTTGGGCATGGGCAAATGATTGAAACGGGGAATAAATCCCTGCCCCCAATCCGGCTGTTATCAAAACCATAAAAATGACGTACCTTGCCCTGTATGAAACCGTCATCTTTGTCGGCGAATAAACGAGAGAGGAAAACCGATCAATCCCAAAATTGCAAAGGCAATGATGATCGTGCCCATTGGAATAGCCGATTTTGAATCCGTTGTGGGAGGTTCCGAATAGGAGACCAGAGTTATGGATGGCGGCGGCGTGAAAGTTGGCATACGGGTATTGGTGGGCACAATATTGAATTGAGCGGCAAGAGTTGGGTCGATTGTGGCGGTGGGAGGCGGCACAGGCGTGGGAGGCGGCTCTACGACCTGCAATGTGCCCGGAGAAACCTGCACAAGCGGAGAATACACCCAGCCCTTATTATTTGGCGCGCCCGCAAATTCGATCTGGATCCAATCACCTCCCTGCGATCTGCCAAGCGCTGGCGCTGTATCGCCTGGAAATAATCGACCTACAACGGGATAAATGGAAGAGCTTGGACCCATACGGATATTAGCAAAATCTTCACTGCCGAACAAGACGGTAATGAACATGCCTGTAGCTGGAACATTCGTCGGTTGCTGAGCCAGCACGACGGTTACGGAAGATGCGGAAAACATCGCGGGCAACAGCAGGGCGCTGAGAATGACAAGGAGTGTGAATTGAAACCAGATATTTTTCATTTCGTATAATTCTTAAAGGAGAATCGCAAAGGCGATTATAATCTACTTCATGGAACGAAAAATCTTTCACGGAAACATCAAGCCTGCAGATATCGCACAGGCACTACTTGGCGAATTCAATCAAGGTAATTTACGCGCCCAAACGATCGGGCAAAGCGACAAGCTGATTGTGCAGGTTAGCTCCCGTCCCAATGCCTTGTCTGGCGGACAAACCGCCATGACAGTGATCATTCAAAAAATGGAAGACGGCATCATTGTGGAATTGGGACAGCAGGTCTGGCTGGGGGTTGCGGCAAGCCTGGGAGCAAGTGCGCTGGCGGCGATACGAAACCCTTTCAGCCTGCTCGGGCGGCTGGACGATATTGCCCAGGATATTGAGAATTTACAGCTCGGGGAGCGCATCTGGCAGGTAATTGCAAAAACATTACAAATCGCCGGAGCAACTACAGAGCTTTCGAACAGACTTAAACGCCTGACTTGCGAATACTGTCACGCGGCCAACCCTGTCGGAGAACCAGCCTGCATTGCCTGCGGTGCGCCGCTGGGAAATGTACAACCCGTGACCTGCAAAAAATGCGGATATGTGGTGAAGACAAGCGACAAGGTCTGCCCCAACTGTACTCAACCACTTTAAGTTTTTGGGCTGGTATATTATCGATAAACCGGCGCTTATTGGTCTTGCAGAAACGCCTCCCGCATTCTATAATGAAAACCCGAAGTTACAAGCCATGAAACTAAGAGAACTCGAAGCCCGCCTTCAGGCACTGATCGAAGTGGATTTAATAAACCTGATTCCCGGAAAAAAAGTGGATGACATGATCGTCCAAAAACTGGCGGCGGCAATTCAACTCAATACCATTTCGCTGGGTGACGGCTCGATCATTGCGCCAGACGTCTTTACTTTGTTAATCCACCCAAGCACTTCCAAAAATTGGCAAATTCCACAATTGCTTACCGTATTATTGCACTCGATTACAACTGCGGCACAGGAGGCGGGTTTCAGGTTCACAGTATCGCCCACTATAACCATCTCGACGGATGAAAAAATCCCATTAAACGATGCCCAAATCGTGGCGTCTCACCGGACTGAATCCATGGCAGATACAAATGCAATCCCGCTGGATATTGACAGTTTTGAAGATAACAGCAAAATACCCGAAAATGCATTTTTGATTGTGGAGGGGGTAAGAGTTTTCCCCCTCGTCCTTCCCGTTATCAATATTGGCCGCAGACTGGACAATCAATTGATCATTGACGACCCGCGTGTATCGCGCAATCACGTACAGGTACGCACAATTAAAGGTCGTTATGTCATATTTGATTTAAATTCAACCGGAGGAACCTTTGTAAATGGCCAGGCTATTAGCCAGGCCGTTCTTTATCCCGGGGATGTAATTTCTCTGGCAGGCGTCGCCCTAATTTTTGGACAAGATAACCCGCCTCCCCGTCCTGATCTGAAAGATACCGCCCCCCTTCACAGCCTCGCAGCTGACCAACCTACAGAACGCACTACTGGAAAATTAAGGAAAAAATGAGCGGTTCCATTGTACTGGCTTTACGGCTAATCTCAACCCTGGCATTATTGGGTTTTCTCGGGTGGTCGTTTGTCTTTTTATATCGCGAAGTAAACAGGCAAAGTCTCGTGCTGGCCGGCCGCAGGGTTCCGGGAATAAGCATCACGGTCCACGATGAACACGGAAATCCGACCCTAAAACGTTTTTTTCAACCTGAGATCATGCTTGGGCGTGACCCTGGATGCGATGTTCCTCTTATTGATGATGCAGTATCCACAAAACATGCACAACTCATCCACCACCACGGACAATGGTGGCTGGAAGACCTTGCTTCTACAAACGGCACTTCTTTGAACGAAACATCGGTAAACATGCCCACCGTGATCACTTCAGGCGATGAGATCAAATGTGGGTCGACACGGATAACAATAAACCTATCGGAAAATTTAATGAATGAACCTACACAAAAGTTGAGTAAAAATGACAAATAAAACATCCATGGCGGTCATAGGCGGCTCAGGCCTGTATCAAATGAGCGGGCTTGAAAATACAGAAAGCATTGACGTGGACACCCCGTTTGGGAAACCCAGCGCCCCCATCACAATCGGCACATTGGAAGGCATGCGTGTCGCATTTCTCGCACGTCATGGGATCGGTCATCACATCACACCAACCAATGTCCCCTACCTCGCAAACATATATGCATTGAAATCACTGGGCGTCGAACGCGTCATCAGCGTGAGCGCCTGTGGATCATTGCGCGAAGATTATGCCCCTGGGCAAATTGTCATCCCCGATGATATCTTCGATTACACCAAGGACCGCGTCCGATCCTTCTTCGGGGAGGGGCTTGTTGCACATATCAGCGTCGCCAACCCCTTCTGTAACGATCTTTCACAACAACTTGAAACAGCCGTCCGCGCAACTGGGGCAACAGTCCATCGCGGTGGGTCATTAATTACGATAGAGGGACCCCGTTTTTCCACAAAGGCCGAATCTCATACATTCCGCACCTGGGGAATGTCGATTATTGGGATGACTGCCTCGCCGGAAGCTTTTCTCGCACGGGAAGCAGAGCTATGCTACGCCACCATGGCGCATGTCACAGATTATGACGTCTGGCACAAAAGCGAATCACCTGTGACAGTCGAAATGGTGATTCAAACGCTCAATAAAAATACTGAAATTGCACAGAAAGCCATTCGCAATTTAGTGCGCGACCTAAACAAAGAGCGCGTCTGCAATTGCGAACAGGCTTTGGCCACTGCGCTAATCACCAATCCCAAAGTTGTCCCTGCTGAAACGCGTTCAAAACTTGACCTGTTGATTGGCAAATATTTTAAATAAATTTGTTTACAAGTTCAACCGACAACAACCAGGACGGTTTTCTGTCTCCATTATTGAATCCAGCAGCTATTCACTATTTGCCAAAATATAGAATATTGGCATTCACGCATATTCAAAAAATGATGTAACATTAATGAATGCATGATCAAACCCAAAGCCGCCTATTAAGCTGGTCGGCAGTTTTCCTCTTCATTCAATCCATCGTCCTTACACTTTCCCCGGCGGTCCGCGAACGTAGCTGGACCGTAGATTACAGACTTTCCCACTGGGTTGGCTTCTTAATTTGGCTTATCTTGATAAGCCTGACACATCGTGTCACGATTAAATATTTACCGGAACGGGATCCCTATCTTTTTCCAGCCGCGGCGCTGCTCAGCGGCTGGGGTCTGCTCACCATCTGGCGGCTTGATGAAGCCTTTGGGATGCGTCAGCTAGTTTGGCTTTGTGTGAGTATATTCGCTTTCATAGTTGCATTGATCGTCCTTAAAAATCTTACATTCCTCAGGAGATACAAATATGTATTCCTAAGCGGCGGCCTGCTCATCACTGGGCTGACTCTGCTCTTTGGCACAAACCCGCTTGGGTACGGACCTCGCTTATGGCTGGGTTGCTGCGGTGTTTATTTTCAACCGTCTGAACCGCTTAAGTTATTACTGGTCATATATCTCTCCGCATATCTTGCGGACCGCGTCAATATTCACATCTTCTCACTTCCTCTCCTTGTTCCCATGCTGGTCGTCACAGGCCTTGCCCTTCTGCTCCTGCTCGTCCAACGAGACCTTGGTACCGCATCCATTTTTATTTCCATCTTTACCGTCATCATCTTCCTGGCAACGGGAAAACGGCACGTGTTATTAAGCGCAGCCATCCTGCTCTCGCTTACACTTCTTTTTGGATATTTCTTTATCGATATTATTCATGTCCGTATTATCGGCTGGATAAATCCCTGGGTAGATCCTTCGGGCAACTCCTATCAGATCGTGCAGTCGCTCCTGGCAGTTGCCAACGGCGGCACTATAGGAAGAGGACTTGGGATCGGCAGCCCGCTTCTGGTTCCGGTAGCCATTTCTGATTTTATCTACTCGGCAATCGCGGAAGAAACGGGTCTGATCGGCACCTTGAGCCTGTTGGCCACCATCTGGCTGATCCTCGCCCGGGGCCTGATTATCTCCCTCCGCGCAGCAGACAGGTTTCGCCGTTACCTGGCCGCCGGCATAGTAACTTACCTTGGCATTCAAAGCCTGCTTATCATAGGCGGCAATATCAGACTCTTCCCACTGACAGGCGTCACACTGCCATTTGTCTCCTACGGCGGTTCATCATTGTTGACATCCTATATTGCATTGTTTTTACTGCTTGTCATCAGCAATGTAGACGACAACGAGCCCGCTGTTTTGCACAATCCGAAATCCTATTCATTCCTTGCTGCCACACTCGCATTTGGACTCGCCGCTTGCGCAGTGACAACAGCATGGTGGGCAATCATCCGCGGTCCAGATTTGCTTATCCGCACAGACAATCCTCGTCGAACAATCGCAGACCGTTATGTCTCCCGCGGCGATCTGGTGGATAGAAACAATAAACCCATTAACATCACTGAAGGGCAAAGTGGAAACTACATCCGAACTTATCTTTATCCAGACCTCGCACCAATTACTGGTTACACGCATCCTGTTTATGGACAGGCCGGCCTGGAAGCCACACTGGATAGCTACCTACGTGGATTGCAGGGAAATCCCACAAGTTTAATTTTAAAAGACCAATTACTTTATGGCACTCCCCCCTCCGGGCTGGATGTGCGCCTGAGCCTTGACATCGCCCTGCAATCAAAGGCAGATCAATTGCTTGGCGCCCATACAGGCGCGATTATTTTGATGAATGCAGAAACAGGTGAGATTCTTGTGATGGCTTCTCATCCCACCTATGATCCCAACAACTTGAATCAAGAGGGTAAAACTCTTTCACAAAATGTTTCTTCGCCGTTACTTAACCGTGCCACACAGGGCCTATATCCAATGGGCAAAGCACTGCTCCCTTTAATCCAGGCGAAGTTCGGAAACAGACAACCATCGGATTCTGAATTGCAGGCCTTTTATGAAACACTCGGTTTCTTTCAAGCGCCCACATTAAATATGCCTGTTTTGATCGATCAAAGAAACAACTCCCTGCAAACCTTGAGGATTAGTCCGCTACAGGCAACCATCGCCATGGCGTCCATAAGTTATAAAGGGATTGCACCCTCACCCCGTATTGCCACCGCGGTCAACACGCCCGAGCAGGGATGGGTAGTGCTTCCAGCGGCGAGTCTGCCTGTTGAAGTGATGCCGGCCAAGGCGGCAAATGAAACGGCTTTATCGTTTATCAAGGAGGGAAAACCTTACTGGAGTCATGTTGGGCAGGCAAATGACGCCAGTGCAATTATCACCTGGCTTTTGGCAGGGACGCTTCCAGATTGGCAGGGAGCGCCATTGGTGTTAATAGTTGCATTGGAGGAAAACAATAACTCTCTTGCAGAGCGTATGGGAGAAAATCTTCTGAATGCCGGATTGAGTCAATAGGAATCAAAAAGGTCAGGCGTACGCCTGACCTTTTTGATTCCTATATGAACTACGAACCCTGGTCGTTGTCTTTCGCAGCGTAGCCGGGGCCGCTTTTGAAGAACTCATAATTGGGCTGGATATCAGTTGTAAGGTCTACAACCTCGCCGGCCTCAAGTTGTTTGGCAGAATCCAAAACGATCGGGTTGCCGTGATGATTGGTGCCTTCGAAGTGGCCGGTCAGGCCGACCTTGCTGATATATTCGCCACCCTTTGCGGTGTACGCGGCAGGGACTTCATCTTCTGGGAAAATTGCGGCATAGGGGCATTCGGGAACGCAAGCCCCGCAATCTATGCAGGTATCGGGATCAATGTAGATCCAGGGCCATTCTGCTATGGGCTGGCCGGGGATCATGCACTCAACCGGGCATACTTCGATACAGCCGCGATCACGAACGCACAAACTGGTAACTATGTGGGTCATTGGTTATACTCCTTAGTGGATTATGGACAAACGTAATTTTCACTATTATATCTTTGTTTGTTTTTGTGACAAGGGCAGGTTCACAAAGGGTCCAATCTTGTCGAGGGAACGGACGCACACTCTGCACATTCCTATTTCCTAAAACCGCAACGACATAGTTCGTACGCGCCTGCTTGGGACGGGAAAATCAAAAACACACTGTCTGAAAAGCGGAAATACCACAATATTCATAATTACTCACGATCAACTCCGTAAGGAAAAGGACGGAAGTGAAGTTATAATGGTGTTTAGAAAAAGTTGTTACTTTCTCACAGAAAGCAAGAACTAATAACATCCTTTTCTCAAATTCATCTGCGATTATCTACGTAAGAGATTAGTCGAACAAGCACTTACCACAACGGCATCGTGATTCTTGTTATAATAACTAAATAAGTAAATAAAAAATATAAAAGAGGAATATATGTATATTGATCCTAATTCTGGCGGAATGTTATTCCAAATTCTCGCCGTGACCTTTGGCATTCTATCTGGTACGATTCTCATGTTTGGTAGCAAAATCAAGATGGGCATTGCCAAGTTCCGCCGCTCCCAGCGTCAAAAGCGCGAGGAAAATACAGCGTCCGACAACAAATTCGACACAGACCAATAAATTTTTCAGGATATGCGTACCCTAATTATCGGTCTTGATGCATTCGACCCGCTCTTCTTTGAACAACTTCATTCAAAGGGCAAAACCCCAAACCTGAGCAAACTTGTTCAGGGGATGGGTTATTCGAGATTTCGTGTATCAGACCCACCCCAAAGCGAGGTCTCATGGACCAGCATTGCAACTGGCATGAATCCTGGCAGTCACGGAATGTTTGACTTCGTGCATCGCAACCCAGCCAATTACAGCTTACAGGTATCCCTTTTACCGACACAAAACAACCTGTTTGGACTTCAATTCGTTCCTCCCCACAATTCGCGAACCATATTTGATGAAGCGGTGGAAGATGGGTACCCAGCGACCTCCCTGTGGTGGCCTGCGACCTTTCCAGCCCGGTATGCATCCCCCGTCAGAACGATTCCCGGACTTGGCACACCCGATATCCTCGGGCGACTGGGTGTGGGAACCTATTTTTCAATTGAAACGCAATCTGATGATTCTGCTCGAAAGACGCCAACCCGACTTCTGGCAAAGAAAAACGCCTTTCGCTATTCTGGAATTATGGAAGGTCCAGCCAAAAAAAGGGGCACAGTCAATATAGACTTTGAGTTGGAATTAGACGACAAACAATCGGCCACATTGAGGATCGGAAAACAAACAGTAAAAATAAAGCCTGGTGAGTGGAGCGAAATCATAGAATTTCCCTTCCCCGTTGGCTTCGGAATGACCGTCAAGGCGATCAGCCGCGCGATACTAACGAATCTGAATCCTGTAGGCTTGTATTTTTTGCCGCTACAACTTCACCCCCTTTCCTCTCCATGGCCTTATGGCACACCGAAGACCTTTATCCAGGAACAATGGAAATCGAATGGTCCCTTCTTAACGCTTGGCTGGCCGCAGGATACGACCGCCCTCAACGAGGGATTTATCAATGATGATCAATTTCTCAAATTGTGCGAATCGATCGACGCCGAGCGGGAACGCGTATTGATTCATTCCTTGAATACCTTTGATGAAGGTCTTCTCGCCTGTGTCTTCGACAGCCTGGACCGTGTTCAACACATGTTCTGGAAAGGAAGAGAGGACGTCATTGAGACGTGGTATATCAGGCTCGATCAATTACTGGGGCGAATTCTGGAGAAAGCATCCGCCAGAAATAACGCAAAGATTCTCATCCTGTCCGATCACGGTTTTGGCAGGTTCGATTACAAAGTGCACCTAAACCGTTGGTTGATCAATCATGGATATATGTCTACAATTAGCGCCTCGTCCTCCGACCTCAAAGAGGTTGATTGGTCCCAGACAAAGGCCTACGCCTTGGGTTTGAATAGTCTCTATCTAAATATTATTGGAAGGGAAGGCAAGGGAAAAGTTTCCGAAAACGATACGACAGATCTTCTTAATAAACTAAAAGAGGAACTGCTCCAATGGAAAGGTCCCGATGGCGGGCAGGTTATCCAAAACATCCTCATACGGACGGAAGCGTTTCAAGGTCAACTCGCGGAATATGGACCGGATCTTTTTATCGGCTACCATCCTCCTTATCGTGGCTCGGCTGAAACTGGATTGGGACAATGGCGAAGCGAAGAAATCGAAGTTAATCAAGATCATTGGGGAGCTGATCATTGCTTTGATTCCAATTCCGTGCCTGGTGTGATTTTTTCAACAGAAGGTCTCGTCAATTGGACGGCACCATCCTATCGGGATATTCCGGCCATGACACTGGGCAAGGACCTGAAGAAGACACAAAACTCCGCACCGCCTCCCTCCTATAGTGACGAAGATGAAGAGCAGATCGAAAAAAGGCTAAAAGACCTTGGCTATCTCTAAAGCAAACATCAGTTTTTACTCCCGCCAAGGATTGTGGTCTCTATTCCTGATGTGCGCACTCCCGCTTCACATTTGGACCATCATCCTGGCTTTCCGTGATTTTTCCTGGGTTACGGACCGCACAAATTCCTGGGATGCGATTGGAGTAATGTCCTACGGGCTTGTTTTTACCTTTGTGGAAAGCATCGCTGTATTCATTGCATCTACGGCGCTTGGTATTTTGATTTCAAATAAATGGAAGGAAAAGAGACGGATTGCCCTGTCAAGCGTATTGATTATTGTTTTATCCCTGTGGGCAATGGCAAATCATTTATATTTTCTCCTTGAAACTTCCCTGCCGTCACAGATAATCGGTTTCTTCGTTGGATTTGACCATCCCTTGAGGGCTCTATATGTCGTTATCCTCATCCTCGTCACACCGACTTTTCTGGTTCCAGTCTATTTCCTATTGAAATCCGAGAAGTTTTTTCAGTTCATCCAGGAGGGTATCGAGCGGCTGTCCCTGTTGATGACTTTATATTTATTCCTTGACCTTGCCGCCCTTGCTGTTGTTCTTATCCGTAACATACGAGGTTGATAATAATGAAACATGGTCTTAGCCGCCGCGATTTTCTGAAACTGGCAGGATTGGCGCCACTTGGCCTTATCGCTCCTCCCCTCATAAAAAAACTTGGCGTAACACAACTATTTCAGGGGGATAAGAAAAACGTCCTGGTTGTCGTATTCGATGCCTTCTCCGCTAAAAATATTTCCATGTACGGCTACGAACGTGAAACCACGCCAAATCTGGCAAAATTGGCAAAACGGGCAACAGTTTATCACAATCACTTTGCGGCCGGGAGTTTTACAACACCCGGCACAGCATCATTGCTAACCATGACGCTACCCTGGACGCATCGCGCACTTCGATTCGGATCAGGAGTAAGAGAATCTTTGGCAGATAAAAGCATCTTCCATGCATTCGACGACTATTATCGTATCGGATACACGCACAACCCACTGGCCAATACACTCTTAAGGCAATTTCAGAGAGACATTGATGAGTACATCCCAAGGGAAAAGCTTTTCATCAACAATGATGGCTTGATCCGTAAGTTATTTGCCCACGATGAGGATATTGCCACGGTAAGCTGGTCAAGGGACATGAAATGGAGCGAGGGCGCCTATTCTTATTCCCTCTTTTTGTCGCATTTATACGATCGGTATCAGAAGAGTAAAATTGCTGGGTATAAGGATCGCTTCCCAAACGGCCTGCCTAGTACGAATGGCGATAATTATTATACGCTTGAAGAGGGCGTTGACTGGCTGGAAGGTCGCATCACTCAACTCCCACAACCATTTTTCGCTTATTTTCACTTTCACCCGCCTCACTTTCCCTATAAACCGCGCCGTGAATTCAACGGTATTTTTGTGAACGATTCTTGGAAGCCATTTGATAAACCCCAGGATTTCTTTACCGAGGGCAATTCATATGAAACCCTGGCAAAGTCGAGGTCGCATTATGATGAATTCATCCTGAATGTGGACAGCGAGTTCGCTCGATTATTTGAAACATTGGAATCCTCCGGATTATTGGAGAATACCTGGGTTGTACTGACATCCGATCACGGCGAGATGCAAGAGCGTGGAATATCAGGTCACGTAACTCCTACATTTTATCAACCCATTGTTCGGATACCATTGATGATTTTTGAACCAGGGCAGCAAACAAGCAGAGAAATTTATACCCCAACCAGCGCAATCGATGTTATGCTCACTCTCCTCCATGTAACAGGCCACAGCCTGCCCGCATGGGCGGAGGGATCCTTATTACCTCCTTATGCGCCCCAAATCCAACAACCGGAAAAGGAAGTTTATGCTGTGCAGGCAAGGAATAACGAGCCAACTCACCCATTAAGTGAAGTATCGATCATGCATGTTCAAGGTAATTACAAACTCGTTTATTACCTTGGCTACGATCAACTCGGGATCGAAGGCGAGCGCAGCCAGCTCTTTGACATCAAAGCCGATCCCGAGGAATTAAACGATATATCCCTTACGCAAAAAGGGGGTTCATCAGAGTTGCTGGCCCGGGTAAAATCAAAATTGAAGGAAGTTAACGAACCCTATTCCATTGACGGGCTCTAGCACGACTGGGTTTAAGAAGAAGGGTTTCGCTGACGGTAAAACCTTTCCTCCGGGATGCCTGCCATGCTTTGAACATCAAGGGGTACTTCCATAAAACGGGCTACTTCCATTGCATATTTTTTGGGGTTGTCCAAAAGGTCATTATAGTTTATATAAATAACATCAAGATTACCTTGATCAGAAAGCCAGTTCTTCACTTTAACCAGGTGTTTCTGATACAGGTCTAAGAATTTTACGTCTGCCTCTTCGTTAACTGGTTTCCCTCTCCGTTCAAGCATTTTTCTTTGGGACGCTAATACTTCGAGTAAATCGCGCTCCATAAATACAATTTTGTATTGATAATGATCAGGCAGGTGTACCAGAAGGGCGGAGATCACCTTAAACACCTTGCCGCAAGCCTGCTCCACCCATGCCGAATCCCCATCCTTCAATTGTTTTATTTTTTCGAATTCATAATACCCTTGCAAATTATCATCATCTGCTGTGCGGATATTATCTGTTACTATTTGAAGTCCGCCCGCTTCAAGCATCTGCATCATCATGGACGTACCCGATCTCGGCAGCCCCGAAACCACGTAAATTGTCTTGTCTGAGTTGCTCATATTTAATGACCTATCCTCGTTATTCTTCATATTTTGCGACAAAGGTGCGTCCCATATCTTTCATAAATCATCCTTGTCGAATTTAAAGATGATACTCTTTTTTAATTGTTTCGTAAATGAATATGCGTCTAAGACCATTGCTCGTATTAATTGCGAGGACAGTGTAAACAGACCTGTTTACCATTTATAATTCAAACATGGCAGATAAACTCCTCTCCCGATACGAAGAACTTAAGGCACAAATTAACTTTCATAATTATCGTTATCACGTGCTGGATGCGCCCGTCATTAGCGATCTGGAATACGACCGCCTGCTCAAGGAACTCAAACAGATCGAAGCCGATCATGCGGGCTGGGTCACACCCGACTCGCCTACGCAGCGCGCCGGCGCCAAACCTGCTGACCGGTTCGACAAAGTCCGCCACCCGGCTCCTATTTTGAGCCTGGCAAACGCCTTTGGAGCCGACGATACACGCGCCTGGTTCGAACGCATTAAAAAACTGGACGATCGTGTGGAGAAGGCAAAGTTTGTGGTTGAGCCAAAAATTGATGGCTTGTCCGTCGTTTTACATTATCGCGACGGCATGTTCGTGCAAGGCGCCACCCGCGGCGATGGTGAAGTGGGCGAAGATATTACGAGCAACCTGCGAACAATTCGAGCGATTCCGTTGAGGATTCCAGTCAATCAGGAAGCGGAAGCCGGGAATCGTAAGACTGATTCTCAATTTCCCAATTATTTGGTGATTCGCGGCGAAGCCTTCCTGCCGATAAAAGAATTCGATGAATTGAATCGCAAACTGGAGGAGGCCGGCGAGAAGACTTATCTAAATCCGAGAAATACTGCGGCGGGTTCGTTACGTCAACTTGACCCGACCCTCACCGCCTCACGCCCATTGACTTTGCTTGTTTATCAAATCGTCCATTCAGAAGGCGGGCATGTTCCCGCTTCACAATGGGAAATATTAAAATATCTTAAAGCATTGGGGTTTCCAGTCACAGATGTGGCCAAACGTTTTGATGACCTGGAAGCCGCCATAACCTATACCGAAACATGGAACAAAGGCCGCGATAAATTGCCCTATGAGGCGGATGGCATGGTTATCAAAATAGACGACTTAAACCTTGCCGCCGAACTGGGCTTTGTCGGCAAGGACCCACGCGGCGCGATCGCATTCAAGTTCCCAGCACATGAAGTAACCACGACATTAAATGGTATTGGCGTCGCCGTTGGCCGCACGGGCGTGTTGACTCCCTACGCCATGCTGGAACCAGTCGAGATCGGCGGCGTGATCGTGGAGCGGGCCACACTGCATAATTTTGATTTCATCTCAGAGAAAGACATTCGCGTGGGAGATCGGGTCCTGGTCAAACGTGCCGGGGAAGTGATCCCGTATGTGATTGGCCCTGTTGTAGATGCACGCTCCGGCAGGGAAAAAAACTATGAACCGCCTATAAAATGTCCTGCATGCGGACAGGCTGTGGAGCATTTCGAAGGTGAAGTAGCATGGTATTGCGTCAATGCGGCCTGCCCCGCACAGTTGCTGCGAAACGTGGAGCACTTTGTCTCACGCGGCGCAATGGATGTTGAAGGACTGGGAATTAAAATTGTCGAGAAATTAATCGACACCAATAAAGTCAGGGATGTTGCGGATATTTACGGGTTGACAAGGGAGGATATTCTCGAAGCAGTAACAAAGAAGGATCGAAAGACAAAATCCGAACCGCCAGGCAAAATCGCAGATAATTTATTGGCATCCATTAACTCATCAAAGGTTAGACCATTAAGTCGTTTAATCAATGCACTTGGCATACACGGAGTTGGTGAAGTGATGGCGAAAGACCTGTCACAAAATTTCATTGACCTGGATGAATTGGAAAAAGTTAAAGTTGAGAATTTGATGCAAATTCAGGGAATTGGCCCAAGTATTGCAGAATCCATCGTGGACTGGTTTTCACTTCCTTTCAACAAACAGGTATTGAGAAAACTCAAATCCGCAGGTGTGTGGCCCAAGGGCGAATCTAAAGCCCAGAAAAAGGAAGGCGCTTTGAGCGGGTTGACTTTTGTGATAACAGGTACGCTTCCAACTTTGTCGCGCGATGGCGTGAAGGATTTTGTCGAAGGCAATGGCGGCAAGGTGGTTGACAGTGTGAGCAGGAAAACAAGCTACCTTGTGCTTGGCGAGAATCCAGGTTCGAAATTGGATAAGGCAAAGAGCCTGGATGTAAAAATAATAAACGAATCTCAGCTAAAGGAATTAACTACCAGGGATACCCCATAAAATTTGTGTCGACTAAAGTGGAAATTACCCATGTCTATCCGGCCGGCATTTTCCAAACAGGCATTGTCACTATAGTCTATTCATGTTGGGTTATTTCCTCCCTAAAATAAAGCCTGGAATTAACATCGGCGTATTGCGTTGGTACTCCGCATACGCCTCCCCATAATCGCGCAGGAGTTTGCGTTCTTCAAAATATGCACCGACCAGAGTATAGATGGTTGCACCGGCATAAACCGTGATGGAATTTTGGGTAACCGTGGGACTCAGCCAAATAAAGAGCAAACCAAATGTATATAAAGGATGCCGCACCAAGCGATACAACCCGCGCGTGACCAGCACGTCAGCTTCCTCCTTTTCAAACAACTGGCGCAAACCGACGAAAGATAATGCATCCGTTTGCATGAAAGCCAGGCCCAGCATCAGCGCTGAAAATAACTGTCCACCGAGCATGAGATAACTCCACGGGGCGGAGATTTGATAAAACACTTGATTCGGCAAAGCCGCCATCCAATATAGAATAGGGAGAAAACTGATCGCGGCAAAGAGGTTATAGGCAAGGCGGTAAAAATCCATATTCCCGTACTTTATGCGGTAGGCGTCCTTGGCGAAATGGGTGGCAAGCAAGGAATGCACAATACCCCAAATTCCCAGGGCCGGCAGAAGAATGAAAATGCTCATAGTATTTATGTCCTTTAAAGCATAGTGACGACCTGAAGTCGTCACTACCTTACATCATGTCATTGCGAGGACGCACTTGTTCTTCGCCCGAGGCAATCTCTAACTCGACGAGGAGATTGCTTCGTCGGAAAGAACAAAGACCCTCCTCGCAATGACATACTACTCAGCGCCAAAGGCGGGCAGTTCAATCATTTCGGCATCTAACTGCACAATATAGAACGGCTTCCATGCCACACCGAAGAGGTTGACGTAAATATCCGTCTTTTTAGGAGCGACAGTCACTTCAGAGACCTCGTTTACCACGCGTCCCCAACGATCGTTGATCTCAGCGACCACTGCTTCACGCTCGCGCTGCAATTCAGCGATCCCCTTTTTATATTGTGCAATGGACTCAACCGATTCCTGAACGTCGGCTTTGGCGTTTTCAGTCATGCGGTGTTTCGTGAATTGAGTGGAGACATTTTTCTTGCGTCCAAACCCAACCAACCCTGCGCCTAATTCCACCAAGTTCGCTCCGGCTTCAAGTTTACGGGCTTGCAAATCGGCCTCATCTTCGCGAAGTTCACGTTCCTCACGGACAAGTTTATCTTCCATGGTTTTGATCTTCTTATCGATGGAAGATGTCTTCTTGGATATTTCTGCATCACGCGCATCGCGGGCTGCGTCGGCACAAGCCTTCATAAACTCCGCCTGGCTGACATCTGGTGCGCTGTAAACCTTAAGGGCCTGGTTGGCGCGCACGGTAATGGCTGAATTCCGGAAAACCCAATCGGCAAAATCCTTTTGCAAAGCGGTCATTAATTTCGAGTCGTTCAAAGGGGAATCAATGGCGCTGTAATGTGCAAAGGGTGTTGGCATACTATCCATCTTATCGAGAGACGGTCCAGCGTAAGAAAACTCATCCCAGCGGACAAGGCCGCGACGGTCCAATGGATCCACGAGGGCGGCCCAGGTGATTTCCGTGTCCACACCGTATTTACGGTCAAGGATACGGACTTGTGCAGCTGCAAGTAGTGCAGGCCGATACAGCACGCCCTGGATACTGGCCTGGGCAGACATGGCTCGCCCTGCGGCTTGGAAGGCTTCAGGCAGGCTGTAATTTTGCGGAAGATAATATTCACGAACACCTGCAGGAAGAGCAGGCTTTGTCAGACTGCCTTCGGATTTTAGATTTGCGACTAGCGATTTATGATGGGTTTCAGGGACAGGTTGAGAAGCAGGTGGAACGGAAACGGACCCCATATTTTCAACCGAAGGCTGAGGCTTGGATTCGCGTCTCGCAGCAGAAGCAGGAACGGGCGCGGACCGAGGCGAAACGGCTGCATTGGCGAGTTCATTGAGAGCAGGAATCTGATTGCGCGTGATGGGTCCCGCCAGAAAATTCATCACCCAGCGGGTTTGGAAAACCAGCGGCGTTTTGTCATGGACATTGTTCATGACAAAAACACGCTTGCCAAGGGATGAAATCAGCTTGTCCATTGTGGCGCGGGGAATGCCGCCGGCCAGGCTTTCGAGGCCATCCAGTAAACGATCCTTGTCGCGTTCGGTCTGCAGTTTTCCAATAAACCAGGTGCCTGCATTGGAAAGGGCCTTGTAATCTATATCGACCGGGTTTTGCGTGGCAAGCAAAAGACCAAGGCCAAAAGCGCGCGCTTGTTTTAACATTCGCAGGAGCGGCCCTTTGGACGGAGGCATGGCAGTGGGCGGAAGATAACCATAAATTTCATCCATGTATAGAAGCGCGCGCAAGGAGGATGAGCCGCTTTGTGTGCGCATCCAGGTTTCAACTGCCGAGAGCAGCAAGGTAACAAAGAACATGCGCTCGCCGTCCGGCAGGTGTGCCAGGTAAAAAATGCTGTGGCGCGGACGACCATCGTCTGTGAAAAGCAGGGATTGAATATCCAGCGGCTGACCTTCGCGCCAGGCTTCAAAGGCAGGCGCGGCCAGGATGTTGTTCAAGACCATGGCAAGTTCCATGCGCTCTTTGGGTGGAAAGAAAGTGTCGATGGGAAATGCGCCCAGTTTATCGAAAGGCGGCGTTTGCGTTTGCAGGATCAACTCGGTGAGTTCAATATCCTCTCTTTTACTCCAATGTTCTTCGAATATATTGGATAGCAGGATGTGTTCACGCGAACGGATCGGGTCGAGATCGTTCAAACCGACGAGGCCCAGCAAGGCTGTGACGGTGCTGGAAATTCGCTCACGCAGGACCTCGCGGTTGCTCTCCCAATCCAGGTCCGGTGCGGCAAGTGAGGAGACCACGCTGACGGGAATGCCGGCATCGGAGCCGGGGGTAAAGATCGCAAATTGGGCAGCGTTTTTTAATGCAAGCACGCGCTCCTGGTCGATCCCCCACTCCTTGAGCCCATTGCGCCAGGCGCTGGAGGCTTCATCTGCAGCCTGTTCCATTGTTTTGTCTGCGCGGCGCGCCATCTCAGGGTCGATCCACGGTTGGAAATCCTGCGGGGCAAGCTCGGGGAAATGTAAAATTAAATTGGTCAGGTCGCCTTTTGGGTCTATGATGATGGCGGGCACCCCCTGTAAAGCAGCTTCTTCCAGGAGCGCCACGCACAGACCTGTTTTACCCGAACCGGTCATGCCTGTGACAACCGCATGCGTAGTTAAATCGGCGGGATCATATTCAAGCGGATTGGTTGTAATTTTTGCATTTTTCGAATCGAGCAGGCGCCCAAGATAAAACTTTGATTCGGACATGATGGCTCTCCTATAAATTCATTCCAGACTTTTAAAATTCTTCAAGCCTTTAGGGTCTTTGCATAGAACGTGTGTGCTAGGGCCTTAATTTAATCGATTTCATGCCAAAAGGCAAATTAAATCGGCGGAAAATAAAAACTGCGAGGGGCTGCCTCGCAGTTTTTATCAATCATCCTCGCCCTCATTGTGGCCTTGATCTTCGTCATCGTGGTTTGGACTTTCAGCCGTACCGTTGCCTGCGCTGTTTCCAGCAGGACACGATCCATCCGTCTCCACTTCCGTTACAAGAAACCTCGCATCCTTGGCAAAATATCCTTTAACCTCCACGGTAATGCCGGAGCACAATTCACCTTTAATGAGGGCATTGTCCAAATAAACTGTGAGATCATTAATAACCAGGGTGGTGGTTGAGACGGACTGAAGAGTTCCATCCATCTCATAATAGTAGGATACTGTCTGGAGCGCTTCATTACTGGGCCCAGAACCTGGAGCTGCCTCAGAGCCAGAGTCAGATCCTGATTCCGCGATAACAGGCTTCCCAACCGGCACAATCGAACCGTTTGGCAACAGCTCAATGGAAATGATTTCAACCAAGCCCTGCGCATTGGTCTGCCCGGTGAGGAGTACAGCCGCACCATTGGCAGGCAATTGGACATCAGGCGGAAGGATAACCGGGACGCCTGAAATATAAGTCACACCGTTCACCTGCATAAAAACGCCTGCAAATTGAATGGCCTCATGACGGCCTTCAACCAGCAATTCGTTCACTTCATGTAAGCGCTCACCCTCATATTGAAATTCCTTAAGTTTCCGAGTTTCTTTATTAAAGATCAGAAGCAGGCGCAGATCTTCCCACGAGCGTTTGACTGGATACAAATTCTCTCCCGGCAATGCAGAAGCGGAGGCGTTGACCAGCCCCGTCCCGCTCAAGAGCAACGTGGCGGTTAATGCAAATGAAAGCGCCAATCTTTGAAAAGCAGGAATAACGCGTTTACGCGGCGTAACCCTGGACATGCGCAATTCTGATGCGCGCTGCATAAG
This sequence comes from uncultured Anaerolinea sp., assembly GCA_964511765.1. GTDB lineage: Bacteria > Chloroflexota > Anaerolineae > Anaerolineales > Villigracilaceae > Villigracilis. The sequence goes on along the minus strand of CAZEGE010000001.1, from coordinate 13,802 downwards.
CCTGGCCCGACCACGGCGAACTGTATCCGCTGAGGGCTCGGGAGCAGACATGTTTTTTGCCGCCAGAGATGTTTTTAAAATGGGGCGTAATTCACCAGCAAGTTCAGGGAAATGCGCAAGGACAGTTTCCATGTTCTCGCCATTCTCAAGTTCTTGAAGACAAATTTCCAGGGCGTCAAATATCCTAGTCATTATCCACCTCGCCAATCTCACGCTGAAGGGATGACAGCGCACGGAATTGGAGAGCCTTTACCGCATTGACGTTCTTATTCATGAAAGCTGCGGTTTCCTCTAGAGAATATCCCTGCCCAAAACGCAGGGCCAGTACCTGTTGTTGATCGGGAGTCAATTGCGCGTACGCGCTTTGGACGATACGATTCTGTTCGCGTTGGTCCACTTCGGAAGCAGGACCAGGTTGAAGGTCTGGCAGCGATTCGGAAATCTGTTCTTCGGGGCGGCGATATTTCTTTCGCATGTGATCCGCCACAATGTGGGAAGCGGTCCCGATCAACCAGCCTCGGAGGTTGGTTCGGGGAGCACGCCCGCTCTTGACGGCTTCCAGCAGGCGGACGAACACGTCACTGGCAATATCCTCTGCAAGGACCTGATCGCCAATTCGATACAGCGTATAACGATAGATCTCGGAAAAATACTGGTCATATACGGCGCCGATCGCTTTCGCGTCCAGTTCGCGCAGGTTATTTAATTCTTGTCGCATATCCGTACCAGACATCACAGACACCCGTGTTTCAAAATTTGTCATTCCAAGATTAATTTCCATTATATTATCACGGTTCCAATACATTAAATATACGGTCTGTCCGGCACGATTGGCCTCGATTAGCCATGAATATATTGAGTACACCTTATCAGTCGTAATATTGGGTAAAAAGTTACGGCTTTCTCCATAATCTGCCTGGAGAAAACCGTTATTATGAAGTCTATTTCGATATAACCTGCTGTGATTATTGATACACTCTTTGAAACTCCTTCAAAATTTGTGCAGCAATATCTTTATTATGGATGACGAGCAAATTCTCATCGTTCCTGGTTTCGGCGCTGTTGGTAAAATTATATGAGCCAAGGATGACAATGCTCTCATCGATGACCATCACTTTATGGTGCATTTGACCCTCTTTCCCGTCACGATACACATCCAGGCCGGCCTGACGAAACGGATCAAACTCGGTACCGACATTTGAATCGACCTGTTCGGCATCCATCACACCCGCCACAGTCACGCCCTTTTCTGCGCGGGCACGCACTGCCTCTCCGAGTGGGTCGGCCGTAAACGAAAACATCATGAAATAAATGCTCTCCTGCGCGCTATTGATAATATCCTCAAGGCTGGCTTGCACGTTGTCATCTGGCGCGAAATACACTTCAACAGACGTGCCGTCAATCGTAACATACGGATTCGGGGTTTCGGGAACGATATAGTCGCCAAATTTATCGTCAATAAACATCTCCTCGAATTCTTTTGTGAAATCCTCGGCAACCTTTACCGAGCGGATGCGGATCATACTATTGTTATCCAAATACGCGCCAGAATCGGTCAGGTTCGTCGAGCCTGTCCATACTTCAGAATTATCGATGACAACAAATTTATTGTGCATCAGGCCTTCGCGGCGATCACCCAAAATGGGAACACCTGCATCCTTCAATTTCTGCGGATCGGCGCGATCCAGGTTATCGCTTTCCATCACCATGCGGACGCGCACGCCGCGGTCGTGTGCACGCAGCAGGGCATCGCGGATGCTATTCAAACTCAAACTGTACATGGCGACATCCACGCTTAATCGCGCCGCATCGATGGCATCAACCAGGGGCAAATCGATACCACCCGTGATTTGAGAAGCAAGCGGGCTGGAAGGATTCGTAAAATATAATTCAAACCAGCCGCCATCCACGCCATAGCCGGCAGCCAGGGGAACATTCGTCAACGCGGCGGAAGGTTCTTCGGCGATCAGACCGGCTGTCGGCGGGGAAAGAGGCGCTGCAGCGGTACAGGCAGTTAATAAGATTAAAATCACAAAGAACAGGGCCGTTATTTTGGTCATGAAATTCTCCCGAAAGGATTATAATCGCGCAACCTTATGACAGAAACAAATGCAAACAGACAGATCGCGCGCGCGGCCGGGACGGTGATGATCGCCATTGTGCTCGGCCAAATTACCGGGCTGGCGCGCAGCATTATAGTGGCAGGCGCGTTTGGCGCTTCGCCTGAATTGGATGCATTCACGGCGGCAAACCGTGTGAGCGAAACGCTTTTTCTATTGGTGGCGGGCGGCGCGCTCGGCTCCGCCTTTATTCCGACCTTCACTGGATTGCTTGCCAAAGACAAAAAGGATTCCGCCTGGCGGCTGGCTTCTTCGCTGGCAAATGCGGTCGCGCTGACCCTCAGCCTGCTTGCCCTGCTGTTTGCAATCTTCGCCCCGCAAGTGGTGCGCTATGCGCTCGCACCAGGTTTTTCTGAAAAGCCCGAAATCTTTGCATTGACAGTATCCCTGCTGCGCATTCAATTGATCTCTGCCGTCTTGTTTGGCCTGGGCGGATTGATCGTTGGCATTCTCAACGCGCATAAGATTTTTCTTGTGCCCGCATTGACACCCGCCATGTATCAGTTGGGGATCATTTTTGGCGCAGTGGCGCTCGCGCCTTCCATGGGAATTTTCGGACTGGCATGGGGTGTGGTGATCGGCGCGGCGTTATATCTGCTTTTACAAATTCCGACGTTGATCAAACAAAGGGGCGCATATAGTTTTACTTTTGGGTTGGAAAATCCCGATGTTCGCAAGGTGGTATTTCTGATGGGACCGCGCCTGCTGGGCGTGGCGGTGGTGCAGCTTAATTTCTGGGTGAATATTCGGCTGGCTTCGCGAATGATCGCTGGCAGCGTGGCAAGCCTCTCTTATAGTTTTTCGTTGATGATCATGGCACAGGCGGCGATTGCCCAGTCCGTTGCAATTGCGGCAATGCCCACTTTTTCGGCGCAGCATGCGCTTGGACAAAAAGATGAAATGCGCGCATCACTGGCTTCCTCCATGCGCGGAATTTTGTTTATGGCAATCCCCGCCAGTGTTGGATTAATCCTCCTGCGCAAGCCGTTGGTTTCATTCTTATTTCAACGCGGCAAATTTGATGAGCAGGACGTTCAACTGACGGCCTGGGCGTTACTCTGGTATGCGGCAGGCATTGTGGGACATTCTGTGATGGAAATTCTAACCCGCGCTTTTTATGCACAGCACGACACCAGAACACCGGTCGTCATCGGCACAATTGCAATGGGCTTGAATGTGGTCTTCAGTATTGCCTTCGCCAAATTATTTACTTCCATCGGCTGGATGCCGCACGGCGGTCTTGCACTGGCGAATTCGCTGGCAACCGCACTTGAAGCAACTGTATTATTTATTGTGATGCGTAAGCGATTAAGCGGCATCGAAGGCGGTTATATATTACGCGGTGTGATTCCCTCCGTGATTGCCGCGACTGGCATGGGACTTTCATTGTATGGCTGGCTTTATTTTGGGAATAATCTGAGCGCATGGTTGCTGGCGCCGATTGGTGTGATCATCGGCAGCGGAGTTTATCTCGCGGCGCTCTTCATTTTACGCGTGCCTGAGTTGACCTATATTGCAAACGGGGTTTTGAGAAGGTTGGGAAGGAAGTAATTTATCACGGCCAAATCTTCCACTGCACGATTGCAACGAGCAGACCCAGAAGAATTCCACCGAGCACCTCCAGCGGCGTATGCCCAATGACTTCCTTCAAGTCGTTCTCATCCCAGATATGACCTTTAAGCAACTCTTCAAATAACACGTTAATTCTTTCGGCATGCATGCCCGCCTGTCTTCTCACACCGGCCGCATCATGCGTAACGATCATGGTAATGGCGACAGCAATGGCAAATAAGGGGGTATCAAATCCATGATACAAACCCACAGCCAGGGTCCCGGCAACCAACAAGGCCGAGTGCGAAGAGGGCATTCCACCGGCTGCAAAAAACATTGCCCACATCCAACGGCGCGAACGCAAATACTCCGTGGGAATCTTCAGCAACTGCGCAAGCAGCCAACCCGCCATTACGGCGATCAAAACTTTATTTAGCAGCAATTGTTCGAACATTATTCAGATTCTTCCTCGAAGGCCATGACCGACTCTCCAGCCAGTTTCTGCACTTTGAGTTGAGCAGACTCAAGCAAAGCGCTGCAATGCGTTACCAGAGCCTGCCCCCGTTCAAAGAGCCTCATTGAATCCTCGAGAGAATTTTGCGATGCGTCCCCTTCCAATGAATCGACGATGCCTTCGAGTTCGTCGAGAGCTTCTTCATAAGATAATTCTTCCACTGGTTTTTCTGGTTTTTTAGCAGATGTTTTTGGCATGATTATTCCTCTGACTTTTTTACTTCAAACTCACCATCACTGACGCGGACCTGCATCTCGCCGCGTGCTTGAGATACTTTGCTGACAACCCTGCCATCTTCCTTGCGGGTGAGGATGGCATATCCACGAGATAATATACCTTCGGGGTTCAATGCTTGCAAGCGCCTGGACATTCCATCTGCGTGGGCAGATTGTAATTGAAGGCGATGATACAAGGCTGAATATGCACGGCGGGAGAGTTCATCGAGGGTCTGGGATTTGGTCTGGATGCGTCTTTCCGGCGAACCATAATTCAGGCGCGCCATCAAAGAGGAGACCCATGCTTTTTGATCAGCAAGCAGGTTCAAGGTCAAAGAAGAGAGGCGGGATTGAAAAGTGGAAAGCAGGTTGTAAAGATCGTCAATCGTCGTTTGTGTCGCGAGTTCTGCCGCGGCTGTGGGAGTCGGCGCGCGCAGGTCCGCGGCGAAATCCGACAGGGTGAAATCCGTTTCGTGTCCCACGCCGCAGATGACGGGCGCTTTTGAGCCAGCCACGGCACGCACGACCCGTTCATCGTTGAAGGCCCACAGATCTTCGATGGAACCACCGCCGCGCGCCAGCAGGATGACATCAGGGTTTTGTTTGTTGATGAAGCCAAGCGCATTGACCAAGGCAGACGGCGCTTCCAGACCCTGCACAGGCGAAGGCGCAAGAAGGACTTGCGCGAGGGGCAGGCGGCGGCGAAGCGTGTCGAGCATGTCGCGCAAAGCCGCGCCCGTGCCAGAGGTGACGATACCCACCACCCGCGGCAAATCAGGGATGGGACGTTTACGCTCCACATCAAAAAGCCCTTCGGACTCGAGCTTGGCCTTCAGGCGCAGGAATTCCTGATAGAGTGCGCCTTCGCCCCGCGGTTGAATAAGATTGACTGCGAGTTGATAAGTTCCCTGCGGCTCATAAACAGTGATGCGACCGTGCGCTTCAATGGCCATGCCATCCTGCAAATGGAAGCGCAAGCGCGCCGCGTCAGGCTTCCACATCATACATTTCAGGGAAGCATTCTTGTCTTTGAGCGTAAAATAGATATGACCCGATGCCGGCCGCGACAGATTGGAAATCTCACCGTCCACCCAGAGGTCCTGCAAGGTTGGATCGTCCTCCAATTGCCTGCGAATGTGGAATGTGAGCTGGGATACGGTTAGGTGAACGGATGAGAATAAGGTCGGTTGCATTGCGGGGAGGATAATCGAAAAAGCATGAATTAGGAAGGATGTAGGATATTAAGTTAATATTAAAGGTTGAAGTGTAATGTGTGGTTAATGGCCATGGCAAAAGATATCTAAAAAAAGAAGATAACCACTTATATCTCCCGCAAGTTTTCTGCTACAATCGCTTCATTCCGTGAATCATTTCTGCTCCCTCTTAAATACCAGCAAGGGATTGGGATCGTAGAAAAGGAATAAAAATTGTCTTGCCCAGGATGAGGGGGGCATCCTGAACAAGACAAGGCAAGTTTGACACAAATTTCGTTAAAAAGCAAGCTGGAAAGCATCTTTTTTCTGCTACAATCATCCCATCCTATGAATCGCATCTGGTCACCCTGGCGTATGACATATATCGAAAACCACGAAAAAGAAAACGGCTGTGTGTTTTGCAGCGTACAAGCCGAAGCGGACAGCCTTGAGAATCTGATCGCCTTCCGCGGAAAGAACGCGTATGTGATCTTAAACCGCTACCCCTACACCAGCGGACATTTGATGGTGGTCCCCTTTGAGCACAAGCCCAATCTCGAAGAATTGGATCCAGAAACCCGCGCCGAGATCATGGAATTGACCTCGCGCTGTATGGCGGCCCTGCGTAAAATCTATCAGCCGCAGGGATTCAACATGGGCGCGAACATCGGAAAGGCAGCGGGCGCGGGAATTGCAGGCCATGTTCACATTCATATTGTGCCGCGCTGGGCCGGGGATACGAACTTCATGTCCACACTTGGGGAGACGCGTGTCCTGCCCGAGGCGCTGGAGGATACATATCAGAAGGTCAAAGAGGTGTTCGAAAAATAATATTCTGGGTCCCGGTGGGCGCCGCTTATAACCTTCGGCGCTACTTGACCTATCGGATATACATCCAACGGGGGAATGACATAAAACTATCCAATCCATTATCATCCCTGAAATTGGAGATTTCATGATTCGTCCACAAAGCTTAATAAAGATGCCCGCCCTGAGCATTGCAGTCACCCTGTTTATTTTGATCACCACCTCCTGCGGCGCAAAAAATGATACAGCGGATGCAGCAGAGAGCGAATCCACGCCGGTTGTCCTCATAGCCGCACCAGGCAGCGATGCCGCACAGGTTATAAAACTACCAACGGTCACACCCGCGCCGCAATTACTCTCCACGCCGGCATCGTTTGGACCGGACATAGAAAATTTTCCCGCAGGCTACAATCCATTGAATGCGCAAGAAATGGAAGACCCAAGTCTGCTCGAAACGCCCGCACTGCTGGTTTCGATCTCGCATTTTCCCCCTATAACCACGCGTCCGCAGGCGGGGCTGTCCTTCGCGCCCTGGGTATTTGAATTTTACATCACCGAAGGTGCCACGCGTTTTCTATCTGTTTTTTATGGGGATTATCCCAAGCCTGAAATTCCCGTCGTCGGTGATTGCGAAATTCGGCAGGATATTTTTATTCAAACCGCAAATATCCTAGGCAATCGAGTCTGGCTGGATGAAAATAAAAATGGGCGGCAGGAATCCTACGAGCCGGGAGTGGGCGGCGTCTGCGTCAAACTTTATGATTCGTCTGGCCAAGTCATTCAGCAAACGACTACCAATTCGAATGGCTATTACGGCTTCAATGTGGAAGCGGGCAAATACAGCGTCGAATTTGTTTTGCCGGAGTGGCTGAATTTCACGAGCCAAAACGTCGGGGATGAAAATGCTGATAGCGACCCCGACCAGTCATCGGGGCGGGCTGAGGCGGATGTCCATGCCTCGCTTCATTATCTTGACGCAGGCCTGATTCCGTCCGAGACAGCAAAACCAAATCCGAGCGACTCAGTCTCAATGCCCATCGCGGAGGTTGGTCCCATTCGCTCGGGGCGCATGTTATATGCGGACATCGGAGGCTTCTTCCGCAATTCATGTTTGATCTATGCCTTCGCCTCGCCGGAAGTTTTGGAATTGATCCCTCAATGCGTATTTGTGCCTCATGACGAAGCCAGCGGCGGTGCAATGATGTCATTGGAAAGGATGAAGAAGATCGCAGAAGACAATAAACGCCTGACACGGAATGATTTCAATTACTCGGGCAATTTATTCACCGAAGAAGCGCCTCCCGGCGGCGTGCCCGCGGACCAGATCAATGTGTATGTGGCCTTACTGAACCAATCCGGCTGGACGTATGACCCGCTGTCGGGTTCATGGCTGAGATTTGTCGATAACGCAAAGGTTGAAAACGCAGGACAGCTTCACCCGGAGATAGACCGCCTGACAGGCCGGCAATTGCAATTTGAAAATATCGTCGTCGTCTTTGCAGACCATGAGGTGATCACCCCCACCAACCTGGATATTCATCTCGATTTGGGCAACGGCGGCTATGCTTATCTATTCCGAGACGGGAAAAAATATGACATCCGCTGGAGCCTGCAGGCCCGAGAGTATGAAAAGAAAACAGGGCGGCCCAGGCCGCTCCACTTCGTCAACGCGGACGGGAGCAGCGTCGCACTCAAACCCGGCAATACATGGATCTTTGTGGCCACGCCTTATTCGGTCCTGTCGGACAAAGGTGATGGCGCCTGGCTGTTAAGATATTATCCGCCGCAAGGTTCAAAGTAAAATATTCCGTGAGAGTGTGCATTAGACGCATCCCAAGGAGATTTTTAAATGCAGCCCTATGTCCTTTCGCTAAAAATCCTCTTCGAAGGTAACGCAGACCCCGCTCAGGCCGGACCGATGAAGAAATATATGCGCGATCAATTCGAGTATCTTGGCATAAAAACTCCGATCAGGGTGGCGTTGCAAAAGAAATTTATCAAGGAAAACAGACTTCCTCCGCTCGATAAACTCGATTTGATTTCGCGCGATCTCTGGAGCCTGTCTCAGCGCGAATTTCAATATGCCGCAATAAGTTTATTGGGGAAACTCGAAAACAAACTCGAACCGGAATTCATCACCACCCTCGAATATCTGCTCGTTACCAAATCCTGGTGGGACACAGTGGATACCATTGCGGGGAACACAATAGGTACGCATTTCAAGCGATTCCCCGCAGTCAAGGAAAGATATCTCAAGCAGTGGCGCAAGTCTGATAATTTCTGGCTGCGCCGCGCGGCTCTGTTATTTCAACTCGGCTACAAAAAGGAAACGGATTTCAAACTGCTGTGCGAGATCATCCGGGAGAATCTCGGTTCGAACGAATTCTTCATCAATAAAGCCATTGGCTGGGCGCTGCGTCAATACGCATGGACAGACCCGAAACCTGTGAAGAAATTCGTGAAAGATACAAAAGAACTGCATCCGTTAAGCCGGCGCGAGGCGCTGAAGAACATCGGGGGATAAGCATACGTTCGAATTACCGGTTCCGCATAAAGTCTGCCACTTCGGCAAGATGACTGCCCCAGCTCCCGCTACAGGCTTTATAATTGCCGCATCACCCACAGGAGAAACTGATGAGCAAAGAAAACGAATCTGTCATCTTAAGCGCGGCGCGCACAGCCGTTGGAAGATTCCAGGGCGGGCTGAGCAGCATTCCCGCTACAAAACTTGGCGCGCTGGCGGTCAAAGCCGCAGTGGAACGGGCGGGTATCGACCCGCGGGATGTGGAAGAAGTCTTGATGGGCAATGTCGTGCAGGCGGGCAATGGACAGGCTCCCGCGCGTCAGGCCGCCATCTTTGCGGGCCTGCCGGCGACTGTCGGCGCAACCACTGTCAACAAGGTCTGCGGCTCGGGCTTGAAAGCTGCCATGCTCTCTGCGCAGGCTATTCGGGCGGGCGATGGGGAGCTCTTCATCGCCGGCGGCATGGAGTCCATGAGCCGCGCGCCGTATCTGGTCAACGGGCGTTCGGGCGAACTCAAATTCGGCCATCAAACTCTCACCGATGCATTATTAAACGATGGCTTGTGGGATCCCTTTGAAAATTTGGGCATGGGCAACGCAGCAGAATTTATCGCAGACGAGTACAAGGTTACACGCGAGGCGATGGATGAATTCGCGCTTCATTCCCACCTGAAAGCGGTCGAGGCTCAAGAAGCGGGACGGTTCAAGCTGGAAATTGTGCCTGTCCAAATCTCCGGAAGAAAAGGTGAAGTGACCCTCTTTGACAAGGATGAAGGTCCACGCAAGGACACCTCGCTGGAGTCACTTGCAAAACTTAAACCCGCCTTCAAAGCAGACGGCAAAGTGACACCGGGCAACGCCTCCTCCATGAACGATGGCGCAGCAGCAGTGGTGATCGCGTCCCGCGCTTATGCGGAAAAAAACAATCTCAAGCCCCTGGCTCACATTGTTGGCTACGCGCAAGCCGCCTTGGAGCCGAAGTATTTATTCGCCGCACCTGCACATGCCATACCTAAATTATTAAAGCGGGTCGGCTGGACATTGAAAGACGTCGACCTGATCGAACTCAACGAAGCGTTTGCCGCGCAAGTATTAGCGGACGGTTCTGCCCTCGCCGACCAGGGCTGGGATTGGGACAAGGTCAACGTCAACGGCGGCGCAATTGCACTCGGTCACCCACTCGGCGCAAGCGGCGCGCGTGTGTTGACGACCCTCATCTATGCATTGAAAGATCGCGGCTTGACACGCGGTATCGCATCCTTATGTTTGGGCGGCGGCGAGGCGGTGGCAATGGCAGTTGAGTTGGAATAATAATCAGGTGGTTGAGTAGGGCCGTGTCTGTCGGCTCGTATCGAAACCACCGAAATAGCGAGGAACTTAAAAATGGATATCAAAGAACGCAACGAAAAGATCGAATTGTATGGGCGTGGATATGAGCTCTTGAAAGCCGCGCTGGCCGAAGTCCCGCAGGAGGCGATGAAGTTCAAGCCTGAGCCAACGGAGTGGAGCGTCCATGAGATCATCATCCACATCGCGGACAGTGAATCCAATGCAGCCTTGCGCGCGCGAAAATTGATCGTCGAACCAGGCGGCGCGTTGATGGGCTACGATCAGGCGCAGTGGGCGGACACTTTGAATTATCACGATCACGCTCTTGAAGAAGCGCTGGAAGTGACCAGACTGGCAAGAAAGACGACTTATGAACTGTTGAAGCGCCAACCCGATCAAGTATTCAGCCATTCCATCGTCCACCCGGAATATGAAGCGCCGTACACCTTCGAGCAATGGGTTGACAATTATTCGGCGCATATCCCCGGGCATATCGAGCAGATCAAAAATAATATTAAGTTGTGGAAAAAAATATAGCACGTCATTGCAAGGGCGATGCACTTCCGCCCGAAGCTATCCCCATCATATACGGCCGGGGATAGCTTCGCCGCCAAAAAGTGGCTCCTCGCAATGACATATGGGAGATTATATGACCATCAAACACATCTTCATCGTCGGCGCAGGCACCATGGGCAACGGTATCGCACAGGTTGCTGCGACATCGGGCTACCAGGTCACCTGCATGGACGTCATGCCGGCCGCGTTGGAAAAAGCCAAGGCTACGATTGCCAAATCAACAGGCAAGTTGCTGGAAAAAGGGGCGCTGACAGCGGACCAGAAGGCCGACGCGGACAAAATAAACTTTGGCTCATCCTACGACGACGCGGCAAAAGCCGATTTCATCATCGAGGCCGCGACCGAAAACCCCGAATTGAAATTCAATATATTCAAGGAATTGGACGCGGCTGCACGGGAAAGCGTAATCCTGGCAACAAACACATCCTCCATTTCGATCACCAAAATTGCCGCACAAACAAAGCGGCCCGATAAAATCATCGGCATGCATTTTATGAATCCCGTGCCTTTGATGAAACTGGTGGAAGTCATCAAAGGTCTCGCCACCAGCGACGAGACCCTGCAAACCACAAAAGATATTTGTATTTTGATGAACAAATTACCTGTCGAAGCCAATGACTCGCCCGGGTTTATCTCGAACCGAATTTTATGCCCAATGATCAACGAAGCCATCTTTGCCTTGCAGGAAAACGTCGGCACGCCCGAAGCCATTGACATGGTCATGAAACTTGGCATGAATCATCCCATGGGCCCGCTAACCTTGGCTGACCTGATCGGCCTGGACGTGGTTTTATTCGTGATGGAAATTTTGCAGAGGGATTTGGGCGAGGATAAATATCGTCCCGCGTATCTGCTGCGCAAAATGGTGGACGCGGGCTATTTGGGACGAAAAACGGGAAGAGGATTTTACCAATATTAAATAAGAAAACCTGACGTATGATGGTTGTATTTCGGTTTTATTTATCGTATTATGATGTCAAAGGGTCTTTCGGTTTCCACTCCGAGGAGAAGAACGATGTCAAATAAAATCTTTGCTCAAGTCTCCATGCTCGCCTTGTTCCTCCTGGCGTTCCTTGGGACCCCGCCCAGCGTCCAGGCTGGAGGAGTCTGCGGCGGCGCCTACGTCGTCGAGCAGGGCGAAACAGTCGAGACGATTGCCACGAAATGCGGTACCAAAGCTTCCGTCATTTACGCTGCCAACCCCGGCATCAGCGGGAACCTGTACGCCGGCCAGGTCCTGACGGTTCCCGGAAGTAATTACATCAGCCCAAGCAACAACCAAAATTACAGCAACAATACCTATTACAACTATGCCCCTGCTAATTACAACGGCACTTACATCGTTCAGTATGGTGACACCTTCTCCGCGATTGCCAGCCGTTTCGGGGTGAGCATATATGATCTATGGAGTGTCAATCCAAATATCTGGGATATCAACCTTTTGTATGTCGGGCAGGTCATTCATGTCCCTAGCTCGACCTGGTTTGCAATTGTACCGACTCCCGCGAAGACGCCTGTCCCGCTTTCCTATGGCACGGTGCCAAAAGGCACTCCGTATGGGGCAATCCAATTATCGAATAAGGCCAACGCCGAGGTTTATGTGTCATTGCAGGGTACCACCAGGGACGACATCCATGTGATTCGCGAATATCCGGTCAGCAAGACCTTGAATGTCGAGGTGCCAGCCGGCTGGTATATCTATGTTGCCTGGGTTGGCGGAGAGAAATTCGAGGGACAATTCAAACTGGGCGGAGGTTCGGACCACTCCATCACGTTTTACAGCAATAAGGTCGTCGTCGAATAATAATATCGGAGCAATAGCTTTTCCCGCAGCACTTCATTGAAAATTAATCCACCCCAAATTTATACTTTGGGGTGGATGGGTACTCCAAAAAGGCGGACAAACATGACGGGTAACGCGCATCCCAAATTTGACCCTCAAAAACACCATAGGAAGTCCATCCGCCTGCAGGGATATGATTATTCACAGGCAGGTGCGTATTTCGTGACCATTGTTACCTATCACAGAGATTCCCTCTTTTGTGAAATCGTAAATGAGGGAATGATCTTGAACAATCTCGGAATTATCGCGGACGAATGTTAGCGCGCCGCGCCTTATGACCAAGCCTATTACCAAGCTAAATTAGAAATTCTTTTTCTGCATTCGTGATTATGCTATACTGCCCTTATTAGCAAGGAGTTCCTAATGACGATCACCGAACTTGAACAAGCTGTAACTAAACTTTCCGAGAAGGAATTAACCAGATTTTATGAGTGGTTTGAGGAGTACTACGCCCAAATATGGGACAAGCAAATCGAACAAGACACAAAATCTGGGCGACTTGACAATTTGCTTGCCGAAGTTGACGAAGAATACAATGCTGGATTAAGCAAACCGCTATGAATCATCGAGCTTTGCCCCGCTTCTGGCGGCATTACGAAGAACTGCCAAAAGAAGCGCGGGAGTTGGCGGACAAGAACTTCAATCTCCTCAAGTCCGCTCCTTACCACCCATCGCTGCATTTCAAGAAGGTGGATGATAAAAGAAAATTATGGTCTGTGCGAATTGGCTCGCAATATCGCGCCCTCGGCACAGAAAAATCAGAAGGCATCCTGTGGTTTTGGATTGGCACACACTCCGAATACGACAAAATCTTATCCCGAACAACCTCTCGCCCTATGACTTGATTCATCAGGGCGATTTTCTTTAAATAACAAAATAAGGTTAGCATCACAATGCCACAATCAAAACAAGTACAGCAAATGATTCATCCAAACTCTTGTCAAAAACCAAACAGCCCTTCCCCCATTTGGGGGAAGTTGGCTAGCCGAGGCGGCATCAAGCCGCCATCGGCTGTTTCGGCGAGACGACTCGCCGAAGAAGGGGGTTCCCATGCCACGTGACCAAGCCTATTACAAAGCAGAAAAGAAACGTCTTAACCATGATTTGAAGGATTGAAGGATTGCCATGATT